>NZ_JAMSKS010000003.1:0-335565 GCF_024436645.1 Rhodococcus sp. T9N
TACACCCGGGGGCGCGATACCGCCCCGGGTGGCACCCCTGGGGGGTCGGGTTTTGTGCTTTCGGCAAACCCGTGTTTGCCCTGCCCCCGGGGGGCTTTTTTGTTTGGCCCCACAACAAAAATGCCGCACCGGGGCTTTGCCCCTATAGCTCCGCTCGTACCAACTTCGCGGCTTCGACGAGGTTACGCAGTGACGCCTCGACCTCGACGGAACCGCGGGTCTTCAAACCGCAGTCCGGGTTGACCCACAACCGCTCGACAGGAACAGCTTTGAGTGCCTCACGCAGGGATTCGGCAATCTCGTCGACGCTCGGCACCCGCGGCGAGTGGATGTCGTAGACACCCGGGCCGACGCCGAGGTCGAACCCGACCGAACTGAGATCGTCGAGGACCTCCATGTGTGAGCGCGCCGCCTCGATGGACGTGACGTCCGCGTCGAGGCCGGCGATGGCGCCGATCACCGCTCCGAACTCGGAGTAGCACAGGTGCGTGTGGATCGCGGTGGAATCCGCGACGCCCGAGGTAGCCAACCGGAAGGCGCCGACCGACCAGTCCAGGTAGGCACGCTGATCCTCGGCACGCAGTGGGAGTAGTTCTCGTAGAGCCGGTTCGTCAACCTGGATGATTCCGATTCCGGCGGCCTGCAGGTCGACGGTCTCGTCTCGAATGGCCAGTGCGACTTGATTTGCCGAGTCGGCGAGGGGTTGGTCGTCGCGGACGAACGACCAGGCCAGAATGGTGACGGGTCCGGTGAGCATGCCTTTGACCGGCTTGTCGGTCAGGGACTGCGCGTACGTGATCCAGTCGACGGTCATCTGTTTCGGTCGGGAGACGTCGCCGTACAGAATCGGCGGACGCACGCAGCGGGTGCCGTACGACTGGACCCAACCGTTGGCGGTGGCGAAGAATCCGTCCAACTGCTCCGCGAAGTACTGGACCATGTCGTTGCGTTCCGGCTCACCGTGAACAAGAACGTCCAGGTCCAGCTTTTCCTGGAGCGCAACAACTTCGGCAACTTCGGCGCGCATACGGTTGACGTACTCGGCTTCGTCGATCTCGCCCTTGCGCAGTGCTGCGCGAGCGATGCGGATCTTCGAGGTTTGCGGGTACGAACCGATAGTCGTCGTGGGCAGCGGCGGCAGAGAAAGCAGTTCGTCCTGGGCAGCGCGACGTTCGGCGGCGGGCGCGCGACCGGTCGCCGAGTTCAGCACGGCGGCCAGGCGTCCCCGAACACTCGCATCATTGAGTCTGCGATCGTCCTTGCGGGTCGACGCGGCCGCTCGTGCCAGAGCGAACTCGTCCTCCACCGACTCTCGGCCCTGTGTGAGAGCGGTTGCGAGAGTTACTACTTCCTTGACCTTCTCGGTGCCGAACGCGAGCCACGAGCGCAGGGCCTTGTCGACATCGGCCTCTGCGTCGAGAGTGTACGGAACATGCAGCAGGGAGCACGATGTGGAGACGGCAAGAGTATCCACGCTGCCCAACAGAGCACCCAACGTGCTCAGTGCCGAATCCAGATCCGACCGCCAGATGTTTCGTCCGTCGACCACGCCGGCGACGACCAGTTTGCGGGCGAGTTCGGGGACGGAGCCGATCGAATCCTGACCGGCCACCAGGTCGACGGCAAATCCTTCGACGCCGGTGGACGCAAGCGCGGGCAGCGCCTCACGCAGCGAACCGAAGTACGACGCCAACAGGATCGACGGCCGCTCGGACAGCGCTGAAAGCTGTTCGTACGCAGCGCGTGCCGCTTCGATTTCCTCGTCGGTGCGATCGCCCACGAGGGCCGGTTCGTCGAGCTGAACCCAGCTCGCACCGGCCTTCGCGAGCCGACCGAGTAGATCCGCGTAGAGGGGGAGTAGTTCTTCGAGTCGCGAGAGCAGCGGCTCGTCAGTGCCGACAGCCTTCGAGAGCAGCAGGAAGGTGACCGGTCCGATGACGACCGGGCGGGCTGCAATGCCGTCGGAAAGTGCTTCTGCCAGTTCGGACAAGACCTTGGACGGGTCGAGTGCGAACGTGGTGGACGGCGAGATCTCCGGCACCAGGTAGTGGTAGTTGGTGTCGAACCACTTCGTCATTTCGAGCGGCGCGATGGTGTCCGTCCCACGGGCAGCGGCAAAGTAGCGGTCCAACGGATCGGCGACCGACGCGACGCGGTCGGGCAGCGCGCCGAGAAGAACTGCGGTGTCGAGCATCTGGTCGTAGAAGGAGAAGGTATTGACCGGGACGGAGTCGAGGCCCAGGTCACGGAGGTCGGCCAAGCCCTGCCGACGGAGGTCACGGGCGACAGCCTGCAGGGCGTCGGCGTCGATGCGCCCTGCCCAGTAGCTTTCGGTTGCCCGCTTGAGTTCTCGATGAGGACCGATGCGCGGTGAGCCCAGCACGGTCGAAGTGAATGTTGTTGTCACGGAGTTTCTCCAGATTGCCAATGCACTGATGGCCACTGCCGGCAGACGGGTATACCTCACGAGACCCCGAGTTTCAGCGGGCAGCACTGCCCGCACCGCACGCGAGGTCCGATGGAGATCTACACGCCCATTCCACGAGGCGGTGGACCGTCGGGCACGGCGTGCCCGACACAGTCGGCAGGTCTTCGGACTCGCGGGCACTCGATCGAGTTGGATCGAACCTACTGGCCGTCGCTTCCCAGGCGGATGCCCAGTGCACATGAACGGCGGTCGTTCCTGCTTACCGCTGCGGGACAGTCCCGGATTTTCACCGGGTTCCCTCTCACCCCGACAGCTTGCGCTGACGGAGCTTCGACGCCGGGACCGGTCTTCGGGGCTCCTCATGACCGTGCCGGGCGAACCAGCTGCATCGACCAGCATAAGGCCAACCCTCCCTGAGCAGTCAAGGAGAGTCGGCGAAGGGCGCTATGCGCGTGACATGTAGGAATTCGAGTCCGGTGGTACGCGCGGAAGATTTTCGGAGGAACGTAGATTCTCCGCCATTTCGACAAGCAGATCCTGTGAAGACGGTGAGAGGTCGACGACACGGGAGGTGAGGTTCCGCAGGCGCACGTTGTGCAGCTGTTCGAGGAGGGAGAGGTCTGCCTCGCCACCTGAGATCGCGGGCGGAGTGTGATCGGACGGGGCGTAGAAGTAGTCCGGATGGACCTTGAAGAAGTGGGCGAGGGCGGCAACCACTTCGGGTGACGGATTGGTTCGGACGCCGGTGCGCAGTTGCGACAGGTACGGCGTCGAGATGCGGCAGCCGAACTCGGTCATGCCGCGAACGACCATCGCGTTGGTGACGTGAAAGTCGGCAGTCTCGAACAGCGAGTTCAAGCGATCGTTGAACTGGTTCGACATGAGACGTCCCTTCCCCCGCTACGCACAGGCTCCGTCGGTTCAATTAACTGCATCATAGCCAGGTATCGAACGATTAGCTGTTTCGGATTCTCGCGAAGCGGTCGTTTGCAGGGAAAATCCCTAGGGTAGAAGGTCCCTACTTTGAGTGATCTGGACAAATCGCCATCACGAATCGAACGGCGAACTATTTGCCGGGGAAGGCGATTCCAGACGCGCGGATCAGAGCCAGCCGTTCGACTCGGCGATTCTGACGGCTTTCGCGCGCGTCGACGCACCCGTCTTACCCATCGCGGATGACAGATGATTTCGAACTGTCCCTGCGGACAAGAAGAGCGCCCCTGCGATGGCTGCCACGGGTGCGCCGTCGTGAGCGGCGCGCAGTACTTGGGTCTCACGCTCCGTCAGGGGCGACTCGCCGCTGACGAGGCTGTCGGCCGCAAGGGTGGGATCGACGACGCGCAGTCCGGCGTGGACACGCCTGACCGCGTCGGCAAGCTGCCTGGCGGGGGTGTCCTTGACGACGAACCCGCCGGCCCCGGCGTGCAGGGCTTTACGAAGAAATCCGGGACGGCCGAACGTGGTGACGATCAGAACCCGGGTGTCGGGTGCTGCCTCGCGGAGGGCCGCCGTCGCGGCGATTCCGTCCATGCCGGGCATCTCGACGTCCAGAAGCGCGACGTCCGGGCGGTGTTCGAGAACGGCGGACACCACCTCGTCGCCGCGACCGACCTCGGCCACCACGGACAGGTCGGATTCCAGATCGAGCAGCGCGGCCAAAGCTCCTCGCACGAGCGCCTGATCGTCCGCCAAGAGCAGCCGTATGGTTGCTCGATCGCCCTGGCTGTTCACTCTGTCTCCTGTTCGACTACCTGAAGTGCAAACCCCTGCGGCTGGGGATGAGTGATGATCACTCGTGCGCCCGACGCTCCGGCGCGCTCGCGCAATCCGATCAGACCGTTTCCGGAAGACGTCGACTCGGCCCCTCGTCCGTCGTCGACGACCGACGCACTATTTTCGTCGACCGTGATCCGGCAGTGGGTCGCACCGCTGTGTCGAACGACGTTGGTGACGCCCTCACGGATCGTCCATGCAAAGAGTTCCCGAAGACGCGTGGGAACCATGTCGGTGCTGCTCGGCACGTCGTCTTCGATACCAGCCGCACGCAATGCCTCTCGCGCTCGGGCTATCTCGACGGGAAGAGAAATCCCACGAAATCCTTCGACGGCCGAGCGCACGTCCGCCAGCGCGTCTCGAGAGAGCCTTTCGAGGTCGTCGAGTTCGTTGCGCGCACGTTCGATATCGACATCGAGTAGGCGATTGGCCAGTTCGGCTTTGATCGTGATGACGGTCAGCGAGTGCCCGAGGATGTCGTGCAGATCCCGCGCCATCCTCGTTCGCTCCTCCATGATTGCCCGCTGCTCCTGCTCTTCGCGTTCGTGGAGTATGGCGAAGTTGCGGCTGATCAGGGACATGATTCCCCAGGTCGCGAACGCGGCCGCGCAGACTCCGAGTGAGAGTCCGGAGTAGTTCCCCCATCCGGACGAGAGGCTGACTATCTCCACGGAGGCCGCGAACACCAAGGCGAGAATGCCGCCGGCGACGGTCGGCAACAGTGTCACCGCTGTCACCGCGAGGTACGGTGCTGCTGCCAAACCTGTCGGCCCGACGCTCACGATCATCACGGCGGCCAACGCGGTCAAGGCGGCCAAAGCCAGTGCAGCTTCGCGAATCGTCGGCCGAGTCATTGTCATTCGACGCCGCTGCTGCGTTGTGGCGAACGTGTAGAGATAGAGCGCACTGAAGGCGACCGTCGCGAGAATCCCTGTCCAGCCGCGCAGTTCGTCGCGCAGATTCCATCCCTCGATCAGCGGCCCGCCGAGAAATACCATCCAGACCGCCGCGAAGAGAACGCCGAAACGATTCCGCCGCGGGAGCGCGACGGAATCTTCTCGGTCAGTCGTTTGCGACAACTACACACGCTCCGTATCTCGTTGGAACCGCCAGATCGCTCCGCCGGCGAAGATGGCGAACCACACCAGGATATTGACGATCCAGGTCCAGTGAATGCTATTGCCCGTCAACGGTGCGTGGGCGAGGGCGTTGATGCCGAACATCGGGGTGAACTGTGCGATGGTCGCCCATACGGAACCGTCGGTGAGTGGTACGAAGAGTCCGCCGCCGAATGCGAGCAGAGCCAGTCCCGGTCCGAGCAACTGCATGACGTTCTCACTGGGGAGTAGGTACCCCATGAACAGGCCGAAGGCCGCGAAGATCGACGATCCCAGCCAGGCGATCAATGCCGTTGTGAACCAGAGTGATCCGTCCATCTGCGCCGAGGTGAACGCGCCGACGACGTAGACCACGAGAATCGAGACGAGACCGAGCAGCATCGCCATGATCAGTTTGACGGCGATGTAGGCGACCGGGGTCAGGGGAGTCAGCCGAAGTTGTCGGCTCCACCCGGACGCTCGTTCGATCGAGACCATCGCGCCGCCGCTGGTGGTGGCCAGCATCGCGCCGTACAGGGCCATGCTGATCATGATGTACGCGGCGACATTGCCGTGCCCGATCCCGTGGTCGTCGTCGCCTTGACCGAGACCGAAGACGAGGAAGAAGACAACCGGCATGACGAGCGTGAAGATCATCGTGCGCCGGTTGCGAGTCAGGCGATGAAATTCCAGTCGCAGTAGCGTCGTGTTGAATCCGCCGAGAGGTACGACGGTTCGCTCGGCTCCGTAGGTATTCGCTTCGGTTGCAGTGGTCATCACTTCTGTCCTTCGGAGTTGTTCGACGTGAGTGCGATGAATGCGTCTTCGAGGCCACGCGAGACGATTTCGAGATCGCGAGCCTGGGTATTGGTCAACAGGAACCGTGCAACGGCATCGGTGTCACCCGAGTGCACGAGCAGTGACTCACCGCGCACCTCGACGGCGTCGGAGTTCGGTATGGCTCGCAGGAGTTCGTCGGTGATGCCTGGAACAGTCGCGCGCAGGGTGCGTCCGGACGCCATCGCCTTGACCTCGGCGGTGGTCCCGTCTGCGACCACGGTGCCTTGCCTGACCAGGATGATGCGGTCGGCGTAGACATCGGCCTCTTCGAGGTAGTGCGTCGCAAAAAGCACAGTGCGACCGTGATCTGCGTCGGCGCGGATGGCGGACCAAAAGTCCCGACGCCCTTCGACGTCCATGCCGGTGGTGGGCTCGTCGAGAATGAGCAATTGCGGGTTCGACAGCAACGCCATCGCAAATCGCAACCGCTGTTGTTGTCCGCCTGAGCATTTGCTGACCAGGCGATCGGAGATGTCGAGGATTCCGGCTCTCCCCAGCACTTCGTCGACCGGACGGGATTGGGAGTACAGGCTGGCGGTCAGCTGCACAGTCTCGGCAACCGTCAGCTCTTTCAGTAGTCCGCCGGTCTGCATGACTGCCGAGACGAGTCCGCGGGCAATCGCCGATCGAGGTGACATTCCGAAGACGCTCACCTCGCCTGACGTCGGCCGGGACAGGCCGAGGATCATGTCGATGGTTGTCGTCTTGCCTGCGCCGTTCGGGCCGAGGAACGCGACGATCTCGCCGGGGCGGATGCTCAGGTCGATACCTTTGACGGCGTCGACGGTTCCGAAACTCTTGCGAAGTCCGGTCAACCGGACGGCGTCGTGTGCCGATCCTTCAGTGAGTGTGTGCAGTGCCTGTGGTGAATGCCGTGCCTGTGTTGAGGTCATACATAGAATCTGCTCGCTTCGAGGTCGTGATCCCTCGTCCGTCCGTCATTCTTCTGCCATGACATTTGTCATCGGGTCGGCCGGTATCTGTTTCGGTGCAACCTGACCGAGGCGCGCGAGGACCAACCCCGCGATGATTGCTGCGCCACCTACAGCTTGGAGTGCGGTGACGGATTCCCCGACCAGGATCCACGCGGCGACGACCGCGCACAGCACTTCGGTCAGCGCTACCAGAGACCCGATTGTCGGCCCCAGCAGCGTGATCGCGGCGATGCCGGTGAGATAGGCAATGACAGTGCTGACCAGGACCAGGACCACCACCGGCAGCCACACGTTCACCGAATGGTCTGCCACGACGGAGTTCGAGGCCGAGAACTGGAGGGGGAGGACGCCTACGAGTCCGAGTGCGCCGATGACCACTGCACTGACCGTGAGCCCCGATGCCGCGAGAACAACAGGATGGAGATCACCGTCCGCACGTTCGGAAATGACGAAATAGACTGCAAGGCATGCCGCGGCGGCCAGTCCCCAGGCGACTCCGACGGCACTGATCTCTGCCGATCCGAAGACGTCGATCACCACGGCGGCGCCGATCAAGGCCACCGCCGCACCGAGAAGCGTCTGCACGCTCGGACGTGCGCCCTTGGTTATCCACACCCACCCGATGACGATGATCGGTGCAAGGTACTCGAGAAGCAATGCGACGCCGACCGAAAGATGTTGCACGGCATTGAAGAAGCACAGTTGAACGCCCGAGATCGCGAACACCCCGTACAGCAGTACCGTTCGCGTGTGGGTGCTCACCTGTCGTAGGCGAGGCCATTGGGTGGCTACGGCGATCACCATCATCACCAGTGCGCCGCCGGCAACGCGCGCGAACACTGCGCCGCCGGGGGACCACCCTGATTCGATGAGAGATTTCGCGAACGGGCCCGATACGCCGAACGTTGCCGCGGACAGCAGAGCGAAGATCAAGCCGTTGCGAGAGTTCACGTCGTCACCCGTCAGGAGTAAAAGCGATTACGATGCTGACATTAGGTTGATACGGCTCAGGAGTCAAAGTGCATTTTGCTGGTGACACGGAATCGGCGCTCGTCTTCGCCGCGTCGTTGGTCAACACGGCCCGCGGCGGGGCCGAACTGCTTCCGGATCAAGAGGAGCTGACACGGTTTCTCGACGCGGATCGCTGGACCGGCAGGCGGGACGGCACACCGGAGGAATTGACGGCGGTTCGTGCGCTGCGTCCACGACTGCGAAAGTTCTGGGAAGCCGCGGGAGTGGACGACGCCGTCGAGGTGGTGAACACACTGCTACTCGAATCGGGCGCGAGGCCGCGGCTCACCAGGCACGACGACCTCGGCTGGCACCTGCACGTCACCGCTGACGATTCGCCACTGGTGGACCGGATGGCCGCAGAAGCGGCGATGGGTGTGCTCGATCTGATCCGAACCGACGAATTCTCGAGGTTGCGATGGTGTGAGGCCCCGGACTGCGAAGCGGTCTTCGTGGATTTGTCGCGCAATCGTTCGAAGCGATACTGCGACACCGGAAACTGTGGGAACAGGGCGCACGTCGCCGCCTATCGTGCCCGTAAATCCGGGGCGTGACCAAGCGGCGTTCGGAGGGATAGAACCAGGCTGAGTGAATACCTTGTCGGGAGCCAGGATCGGTCTAGCGTTGTGAATTCGGAACAGATTTCGCGAAGCCAGGAGGATGGTCGGTGGCCGATCGTAGGCGTCCACTCAAGACGGTGACCGGTGTCAGCGGGGCGGTGAGTATCTACGACGCAGCGATCGATCCGACGACGTCGACGGTCGCGTCCGCGATCGACGTCGCAAAGACGGCCGAGGCGAACAAGATCGACGGACTGTTTGCCGCCGACCTGCTGAGTTTCGGCGCGCAGGGCGCGATCGGTGCGCAGGAGCCGTTGATCTTCCTTGCCGCGCTGAGTGCGGTCACCACCCATGTGGGGCTCATCGCCACCGTCACGACGACGTTTCATCACCCATTCAACCTGGCACGGTTGTTCGGCACCCTGGACCACGTCAGCAATGGTCGAGCCGCATGGAATGCCGTCACTTCCTCACTCGGAGAAGAGAACTACAGCGACCTGGACCTGCCGAGTCCGGAGGAGCGGTACGCCCGAGCGGCCGAATCGCTCGAGGTGGTCAACGCGCTCTTCGACAGCTGGAAGCCCGGCGCCTTGATCCGGGGAGAGGGCTCTGCGGTGCTAGATCCGTCGAGGGTGGTCCCCATCGAGCACCGAGGCAAGTACTTCACCGTACAGGGGCCGTTGAACATTCCATCCCTGCCGCAGCGTCGTCCGGTCCAATTCCAGGCAGGCCAATCTGCCGGGGGTATCGAACTGGGTGCTCGCTTCGCGGAGGTCGTATTCACTTCTCTCGCAACCTTCGAGGACGCGGTCACCTACACGAAGACGATCCGCGCCAGGGCGGCAGAGTTGGGGCGTGGGGACGAACTGCCACTGATTTTCAGCTCGTTCCACGCAACGTACGGCGCTACCGAAGCCGAAGTCGAACGATTGGTCAGAGAAGCCGAGGAATCGACGGACTTCGACGCCGGACGCACCAGGCTTGCCGATATGTTCGGCGGCGGCGTGGATTTCTCGGAATTGCCGCTGGATCGGCCGATCCCGGAGTCGTTGTTGCCGGACCCGTCGTCGGTGAATCGACGGCGGGGCCGGGTCGAGATCTTCGGCAAGCTCGCATCACAAGGAAAGACTCTGCGTGAGTTGATCATCGCGTCCAAGGACACCGGCCACTGGGCAGCGGCGGGCACCCCGGAACAGCTCGCGGACGCGATCGAGGAACGATACGACGCGGGCGTACTCGACGTCATCACGCTCGGTGACCTTGCGGATCCGCGTACACGCGATTTCGTCACGAACGGGCTGCTGCCGGAACTACGCAAGCGCGGAATCGTGGGATCCGACTACGTCGGCGATACCTTTCGCGAGAACCTCGAGTTGCCACCGCTGCCACCGGTTTCCGGTGTCTAGTTGTTGGAAGCGAGTGAGCGCATGAAGAACATGAGGTTGGCCGGTCTTTCCGCGAGGCGACGCATGAAGTAGCCGTACCACTGGCTGCCGTAGGGAACGTAGACCCGCAGGTGATTGCCTTCGGCTACCAATCTGCGTTGTTCGCCGTCGCGGATGCCGAAGAGCATCTGAAACTCGAAATCCGCGGCTGTCCGCTCGGTCAGTGTGGCGAGTCCGAGGGCGGCGTCGATCATGGTGGGATCGTGGGAGGCCACCATCGGGTATCCGTCACCTTCCATCAAGACCTTCAGGCAACGCACGTACGACGCGTCGACTTCGGCGGCCTTTTGGAACGCGACGCCGGCCGGTTCCTTGTATGCACCCTTGCACAGCCGAATTCGTGAACCTGATCCGGAGAAGTGCCGGCAGTCGGCCTCGGTGCGGTGTAGGTACGCCTGCAGGACCGTGCCGAGCGTCGGGAAGTCGCGGCGCAACTCTTCGACGATGGACAGTGTCGAGTCGGTGGTGGTGTGATCCTCCGCATCGACGGTGACCCACGCGCCCACTTCGTCTGCCGCTGTGACGATTCGGTGAGCGTTCGCCAGGGCGATCTTCTCGCCGTCACCGGGAAGTGACTGCCCCAACGCGGAGAGCTTGAGCGAAACCTCCAGGGAGTGTTGCGTCCCGGCAATCTCGGAAAGCGTTGCGTACGAGCGGAGAAGGGAGAGATAGGCGTCGACGGTAGCTGTTGCCTGAGCCGGATCGGTGGTGTCCTCGCCGAGGTAGTCGACCGTCACGAACCGGCCACTGGTGAGGATGTTGCGCACCGCTGACATCGCTGCGGGTTCCGCGTCCCCGGCGACGAACCTGTCTACAAGCTTGCGGGTCAAGGTCATCCCGGAGACTGTCTTCTCCAGTCGCGACGAGCGTGCCGCCGCGAGGAGTACCGGGCGCAGTGGGTTGCTCAGCGAGACGGCACTCATCAACGGTTCTCGCTCTCGGCTGGATCGACGTCCTGGTGGGGGTAACGATGATCGGTGGGAGGAACGAAGGTTTCCTTGACGGTGCGTGTCGACGCCCAACGGAGCAGATTCTGCGGCGAACCGGCCTTGTCGTTGGTACCGGAAGCCCGCGCACCTCCGAAGGGTTGTTGTCCGACTACCGCTCCCGTCGGCTTGTCGTTGACGTAGAAGTTTCCGGCGGCGAACCGCAGACCATGATGAGCTTGATCGACGGCCGCACGGTCGGTGGCGATCACGGCGCCGGTCAGGGCGTAAGCGGATCCGCTGTCGACGCGCGCGAGGATGTCGGCGTAGGCATTGGGTGCGGAGTCGTCGTAGACGTGAAGCGAAAGGATGGGACCGAAGTACTCGGTGCTGAAGGCTTCGTCGCTCGGGTCGTCACCGAGTAGGACCGTCGGTGAGATGAAGAATCCTTCACGGTCGTCGTAGTCGCCGCCTGCTGCGATGGTGAGGCTGCTGGTCGACTTGGCGCGGACGATCGCGGCGGCGTTTCGGTCGAACGAACGTTGGTCGATGACGGCGCCGCCGAAGTTCGTCAGGTCGGTGACGTCTCCGTACTTCAGCGACGACACAGTGTCGATGAACGTGTCGCCCATCTTGGCCCACACCGACTTCGGGATGAACGCCCGTGATGCGGCCGAACATTTCTGGCCCTGGTAGTCGAAGGCCCCGCGAATCAATGCCGTCGTGAGTACGTCCGGGTCAGCGGAACTGTGTGCGAGTACAAAATCCTTGCCGCCGGTTTCGCCGACGAGACGCGGATACGTCCGGTAGTTCGAGATGTTGGCTCCGACCTCACGCCACAAACGCTGGAACGTTGCGGTGGATCCGGTGAAGTGGATACCCGCCAGTCGGGGGTCGGCAAGCGCGACCTCGGACACCAAGGGGCCGTCGCCGAGAACAAGATTGATCACCCCGGGCGGGAGGCCGGCAGCTTCGAGTAGTTGCATCGTCAGGTACGCCGCGACGGCCTGCGTGGGTGACGGCTTCCAGATCACGGTGTTGCCCATCAGGGCCGGTGCTGTGGGGAGATTTCCGGCGATGGCGGTGAAATTGAAGGGAGTGATCGCGTAGACGAAACCTTCGAGTGGACGATATTCGACGCGATTCCACACTCCCGGAGCGGAAACGGGTTGGTCGGCGAGTATCTGACGTGCGAAAGCGACGTTGAAACGCCAGAAGTCGATCAGTTCGCAGGGCGCGTCGATCTCGGCCTGGTATGCGGTCTTCGACTGGCCGAGCATTGTTGCGGCGGCGATGGTTTCGCGCCACGGGCCGGAAAGTAGATCGGCGGCGCGGAGGAAGACCGCAGCGCGGTCGTCGAACGAGAGGTCGCGCCAGGCCGGGGCGGCGAGTGCGGCGGCGTCGATGGCATCACGAACGTCCGAGTGGGTTGCGCCCGCATACGATCCGAGCACCGAACTGTGACGGTGTGGTTGAACAACGCTCTCTCGCTTACCTTCCGCAGTTCGGTGGATGCCGCCGATGACCTGCCTGATGTCGGTCGGCGATTCGGCCAGTTCGGTCAGTTTCGTACGGAGGCGCGATCGTTCCGGGCTTCCCGGCGCGTAATTGTTCACCGGTTCGTTGGCTGGGTGGGGGACATTGGTAACGGCGTCCATGACGATCCTTCGGCAGACTCAGGAGTGGGCAGTTGTCGTGTCGTGAACCAGTCAAGTCGAAAGACGTCGGCGAGTAATCCGCTGAGCGGCCAAACATCGGTGTCCGTGTTTGTCCGATCGGCTGAACCGTTTTCGCAGGAAAATGCACTATTCTCGAAGTTGAGGCGTTGCGACGGTCCGGGGAGTGGGTGGTACGTGTCTATCCGTGGGGTCAGGCTCGACGCGGTCCTTCGGGCGCTGGGCGGAGCTTTTGTCGAGCTCGTCCTCGCGCCGTCGGGTGATGACGTCTTCGTCGACTCCGTGGTGTTCGCAGAGGTCGGGGACCTCACGCGCCCCAGAACCGCGGCCGTCGAATCCTCTGAGTTCTGGCTCGCTGTCGGTATCGGCGCAGCCGAATTGGCGGCCTGGCTGAACCGCCTCGATCAGAAGGGATCAGCGCCTCGGGCCGTCATGTCGAAGGAGGCCTCGGACACGTCGGTGCGTGCGGCGGCACAGCGCGCCGGGATCGCCTTGATAGCGGTCCATCCGGATGCTCGTTGGGATCGATTGTTCACGACCATCCGGGGCGTGCTCGATCATTCGGTGTCCCGACAGGATTCGGACGACATCGTATTCGGTAGTGACACAGACTTGTTCGAGCTGGCGCAGAACGTCGCCGCAATCACGCGGGGGATGGTCAGCATCGAGGACGAGCATTCCCACGTCTTGGCCTATTCGGCATCGGGAGATGCTGCGGACGAGCTACGTCGGCAATCAATCCTCGGCCGCGAAGGACCTCGCGAATACCTCAGAAAGCTACAGGAGTGGGGCGTCTTCGAGAGCCTGCGGCGAAGCGACGACGTAGTGGAGGTGCCCGCTCACGACGACCTTGCGATCAGGCGACGGTTGGTGGTTCCGATTCGGAGAATATCCGACAATGTCAAGGGGGAGAGCGGTTTCAGCTCTGATCTTCTCGGCACGATCTGGGTGCAGGAAGGCCCGGTTCCCATTGCCGGCGATGCCGACAGCGTGCTCCGCGGTGCCGCGGCCGTTGCTGCTCGGCTGATTTCGCGCTTCCGAGACGCGCCGAGTAACGAGGCGATACAGATTCAGCGGTTGCTCGGGGTTCGCGGCGGCGGTGTCGACGTTCCTTCGCTCGCGGCCTCGTTGACCATCCCGATGTCCGGACCGGCGATGGTGGTCGGAGTGGCGAGTATCGGAAACGGTGGGCTGCCGTCTTCGGGCGAACTCGTGTCGTCTTTGCGACTGCACGCCAGCGCCTTTCAGCGTGAATCGCTGGTGAGTGCCGTCGGCACCCGGATCTATGTGCTGTTTCCGCGAACCCAATCCGTGAAATCCACAGTCTCGTGGACCCGCGAAGTTGTCGCGCGTTTGGACAAGGTGTCGCCTTCGGGGCTACGGGCCGCGGTCTCGTCGCCGGTTTCGACGCTTGCGGAGGTGGCCCAGGCTCGGGCCGAAGTGGATCGGGTCTTGGACGGAACGTCGGGGGATGTTCGTGTGACCACCCTCGCGGACTCGCGCACACCGGTGCTGCTGGGCGAAATCATGGACACCATTGCGGCCGACGAGCAACTGCACGATCCGAGAGTCGACGCCCTGGACGTCTACGACAGACGCAACGGGTCGAACATGCGCGAAAGCATCTCCGTTTACCTCGCACATTCGGGCGATGTCCGACGTGCATCCGAGCAGCTTCGGATTCACCCGAACACCCTCAGGTATCGGATCAAGAGGGTCGAGGAGATCACGGATACCGACCTCTCCGAGCCGTCGGCCAGGCTGTTGATGGAGATTCAGTTGGCGGCGTCTGCTCGGGCAGTGAGTTCGCCGAACCTGTCGGACCCCAGCAGTACTCTTCGCGAATGATCGACTCAGCGAAGGTGCCAGGCGCAGCGCGCGCGTATTTCGACGGCGGCGACGTCCGCGGCGTTTTCACCGAAGACGCAGTGGTTCGTGACGACGGCCGGACGTATGTCGGGATCGAAGAAATCGTGGCGTGGAAGTCCGCCGTGTCGACGGCGTTCACCTTCACCCAGAAGATCGAGTCGGTCAACACCCCAGGCTCGGCCGTTGTCGTGTCGGTGAAGGTCGAGGGTGATTTTCCCGGAAGCCCCGTCCAGTTACATCACCATTTCACTCTCGACGGTGATCGGATTTCCGCTCTCACGGTGTGCCCCTGATGCCCACCGCTGACGAACTGCTCGGGAAATCCGTCGTCGCCGATCTGGCAGGCTGTCTAGAGCGAGCCTCCGGTCACACACGCCTCGCCCTCGTTCGGGGTAGTACATCCGAATTCGACGGTATGAGTCTCGGCGAACGTACGCGCGTTGTGCGGGATGCGATGACTGCCGAACTGTCTCGAGATCTTCCGGCCTTCGCCGAGATCATCCGCCGTGCGCTTTCAGAAGAGACCTTCACCGGTTGGATGATCTGGCCGGTGACCGAAGCCGTCGCCGTCACGGCGACACGAAGTGGCTCCGAGTCGGATTTCGACGAGGGAATGGCTCTGCTTGCAGAGTTGACGTCGCGTCTGACGGCCGAATTCGCAATTCGCTCATTTCTCGAAACGAACCTTGACCGTTCGCTGGCGATCGCACTCACCTGGACCGGCCATGAAGACGAACACGTCCGGCGCTTGGCGACCGAAGGCACTCGTACTCGTTTGCCCTGGGGAAGACGAGTGAAAGAATTGACGGCGCGTCCCGAGTCGACAATCGTCATTCTCGACGAGCTGTATCGGGATGATTCGGAATATGTACGACGTTCGGTCGCAAACCATCTCAACGATCTCAGTCGTGCTGACGCTGCGCTCGCAGTATCGACTGCGAAGCGTTGGCTGCAGACACCGGATGCCAACACACTGAAAATCGTCAAACATGCATTGCGGACGTTGATCAAGGCCGGCGATCCAGATGCTCTGTCCCTCTTGGGGTTCTCGCCGCCCACCGACGTCGTGGTCGAGGGGTTCGTCATCGACCGCGAAACAGTTGATGCGGGTGGAGAACTCACCTTCGACTTCGCCGTCACGAACAACGGCAGCGAGTCCGTCACCGTCGTGATCGATTACATCGTCCACCACGTGAAGGCCAACGGGCAGACGACGCCCAAGGTCTTCAAACTGACAACACGAACGCTGGAACCCGGGGTGCCGGCCCGTATCGCGAAGAGGCATTCCTTCAAACCGATCAGCACCCGGAAGTACTACGCCGGCGAACATGCCGTCGAGGTGCAGATCAACGGCGTACGCCAGGTGCGAGGTGTATTCCGTTTGGACGCGTGAGGAGATCCGGCCTAGACGCGGAGACTGGCAAATATCGGGATCGGGGCTATGCGGACCGTCGTCCAGATCAACACGAGTGTCAAGATCACAGCCGGTGACCAGCGCAACTGATGCCAGAGCACGACGGGTCTTCCACGGGTGCGGGCGGTCGTCCACGAGACGTACGTGAACGCCAGTGCAAGCAGCATCACGAGGCCAAACACATTGAAACGCATCGCTGCACCGAAATCGCCGTGGATGAGGCTGTACACCATCCGAGTGCTACCGCAACCGGGACAATTGACGTTGAACAGCGCTTTGGTCGGACAAACGGGAATGACCCCACCAGGTGTGGTGGGGTCACTCCAGGAGATGAAGGCGCACAGCGCAATTGCCGTGAACGCAACTGCCGCTGGCGCCTTCAGTGCGGCGAGTCGTGATATGTCATCGTTCTCGGTGTCACCACAATTCGGTGTCATTGCAGTTCGGTGTTTGGCCGTCGATCAGTGTCGCCGGTCGGCGTCGGCGGTCACAGGGAACTCGATCCGGCAAGGACGACGACAAAAAGGAAGTACAGAACAGCGACGGCAACACCTGCGCCGACTGACCACAAGGCGAACTTCTTGGCATCGTCAGCTGATTTTCGCGCAGCGTCGAACTGACCTTGCGCCCACAAAGTGTTGACCTGGCTTGATTTGACGATCGAGACGATGCCGAGCGGGAGGCAGCAGAACACTGTCACGAGAATCGCCCAGACCAGATTGTTGTCCGGCGGAGGGCCGACCGGTTGTTGCTGGCCGTAGTACGGGTTCTGCGTCATTGGTCACCTAGCGTTCGGAGAAACAGGGCGTTCGGAGAAACACCCTCTGACGTGCGAAGAGCACGGGCAGGTGACAACATAATCCGTTTCCGAGTGAGTCAGTATCGACTGTTCGTATGACAGAGAATCCGGTTGATTTCTGATTCGGAAGGCGATCCCGAAGACGTCAGCGCATGACCTGTACCTGCTCGGCGATGTCAGCGGCCAGGGCCATCGCAGTCAGAGCGAGGCCGTTGTTGAGGTCGTATCGCAGATGCCCGACATGGCCGTCCTGGACAGCGCGGACTCGTTTCCACGTGGGCGACTCGGCTTCAACAGCGTCGGGGTTCTGTAGCAAGACGAAGTCGGCCTGGTCGAAGATCGCAAGCTCCTCGAGGCTGTAGAAAGTCGAATCCTTCCGATCAGGTGCGGCATGGGCAGCGTCGGTCAAGACGTTCAAGCCGAGGTCCTGCGCAACCGAGACGGCGAACGTGTTGTTCTGCAGCCAGATCTGACCGCTGTCTGCGCCGGCGATCGCAATCGACTTGCCTTCGAGGAGACCACCGATCTTGGCCCGCGCTTGTGCAAGTTCGGCGTTGTGTCGGGCGATGACGCGTTCGGCGACTTCGCGGCGATCGAGAGCCGTGAGCTGCGCGGTCATGGCCTGCTTCCACGACGAGCCCGTCGTGCCCTCGTCGACGACGAGCACCGGTGCGATGTCAGTGCCGAGCAGGCCCTTGTCCTGGTAGTAATTCCACCAGCCTTTCCCGACGACCAAAAGATCGGGGTCGTGGCTCAGTATCGATTCGGCATTCGGTTCGTTGTTCGTCCCACCGAGGCGAGCCGCGCCGGCGGGTACCTGGCGCATGAGTTGAGACTTCGGATCCCAATTGGTCGCGACGATCGGGTACTCGGCAAGTAGTGCAAAATCGAGGGCCCCGCGGGCTTCGAGCAAAACGACACGCTTGGGGTCCCGCGGCAGGCGGTAGGCCTGGTCCGCGACGACGATGTCGACCCACTCGTCCGAGGCTTCGGTGCCGCTGGATTCGCTCGAACATGCAGAGAGTGCGCCTAGTGCACCGAGCGCCGCCGCACCGGCCAGGAATCCGCGTCGTGTCAAGGAATCGATCAGACGGGTGAACTCGCCGTCCACATCTCTTGTCGACTGCAAGGGGGTATCGGTCGCAAAAGGGGACACCGTCGGGTGGAAGGTTTCGGTCGATTCGATCACAGGCATGAGAAGGCGCAGCTCCATCTGATGTTCCGGGCATTGGCAGGTGCCTGACCAACGTATTCGAATTCCGTAGCCGCAGCCTTGCTCGAAAGCGCCAATCGCTCAGCGGATTTGGCCATTTATCACGGACTCGTGCCACGGGACTCTCCCCTCGGATTCGGCTCGTTGTGGAGGGGCGCGCCCATCTGATCCGAACTCGAGGTATCGTGGCCGACATGCAGCGCGTCTATTTCTGGTTTAGCAGGCCGGCCCCGGGTGGGCCTGCCGGCGTAACCACGCGCTGACAACCTCCACCCAAGAGCCGGACTACAGACCGGCTCGCTGGAGTTTCTCTTCATCTCTGGGGTCGGCCTGAGAACAGGAAACCGAAAACCCCATGACTGTCACCATCGACACCACCGCAGCTTCGGACAGCCTCGACGATCAGCGCACTGTGAGTATCAGTCCGCTCGTGTCACCGGCGACTGTTCGGGCTCAGCACGCTCCGGACGAAGTCGCGGCCGCCACTGTGCGCACCGGTCGGGCCGACACCATCAACATCCTCAACGGTGACGACGATCGTTTGATCGTCGTAGTCGGTCCGTGCTCTGTGCACGATCCGGAAGCGGCGATGGACTACGCCCGCCGGTTGGCCGCCAAGGCCGAAGAACTGCGGGACGATCTGCACATCGTCATGCGCGTCTACTTCGAAAAGCCGCGCACCACACTCGGGTGGAAGGGCCTGCTCAACGACCCCCACCTCGACGGCACGTTCGACATCAACACCGGGCTCGGTATCGGCCGCAAGTTGCTTCTCGACGTGTCGAGCCTGGGCCTGCCTGTCGGCTGCGAGTTCCTTGATCCGATCATGCCTCAGTACATTGCCGACCTGGTCAGCTACGGTGCGATCGGCGCCCGGACCGCCGCCAGTCAGGTTCACCGTCAGCTGTGCAGCGCGCTGTCCATGCCCGTCGGTATCAAGAACTCCACCGAAGGCGACGTACAGGTAGCCGTCGACGGCACCCGCGCCGCGGCCGCGAGCCACGTGTTCCCCGGAACGGACCTCGACGGCCAGGCTGCCTTGATCCGTACCGCGGGCAACCCCGACTGCCATGTCATTCTTCGTGGCGGTAGCGACGGACCGAACTACGATGCCGAGACCGTCGCGGACACCCTTGCCCGCCTGCGTAAGTCGAACCTGCCCGAGCGCGTGGTCATCGACGCGAGCCACGGTAACAGCAGCAAGGACCATGAGCGTCAGGTCATCGTGCTCGACGACATTGCCCGACGTCTGACCGAGGGCGAGCAGGGAATCGCGGGCGTCATGTTGGAGAGTTTCATCGAGGCCGGCCGTCAGGACCTGACCTTGGGCAAGGCGGACGAGCTCACCTACGGTCAGTCGATCACCGACGCGTGCATCGACTGGTCCACCACCGCAGCGCAGTTGGACCGTCTGGCGCAGGCCGTTGCGGCTCGGAGGGGCTGACGCCCCCGTGCGCCTTTTTGGTAGCGCCAACTACCAAAAAGGCGCACAGGGCCGCTAGGCCAACACTTCTCGCGTGGCCTCGACCAGGCGCTCCAGCCAGGCGTCGGTGCCGACGGCGCGGCGCAGTGGCTCGTTGGGCAGTTCGATGCTGACCGGCAGTCCGGCAGGCAAAGTCGACCAGATGTCGGCCAGGGCTATGCCGCCGGTGCCGGGCACCAGACGCTCCTCGCGGGCCTGACGGATCAGCTCTGCGTCCCCAGTGGGAGCGGGGGTCGAACCGTCGCACATCTGGGCGTAGTGCAACCACTCGCGAGGGATGGACGCAAGATCCTCGAGCGTTGTCGCCGAGCGGTCGGTGTGCAATGCGTCGACGAGGACACTGCGAGCCGGACCGTCTGCCGCCGAGACGATCTCGATGGCCGCACGCGCATCGGGCACCGCAGTCCACGGCATGAATTCGAGCGAGGCGACGATGCCGTAGTTCGCGCACAGTTCAGCGAGGCGGGCATAGGAGTCCGTGAGCCGAGCGCGGTCGCGGTCGTCGCCGCCCACCAGAACGGCTTTGGCTCCGAGCTGTGCTCCGGCTTCGAGCAGCGGAGCGTAGTCGGTGGGGTCGAAGTCGGCTGCAAGACGGATGATTTCGAGGTCGAATACCTCGACCGGTGAATCGCCCAGTCGACGCACCAGTTCGTCCAACGACTGCTTGTCCTCGTGCAGAGGGTAGGCCGTCGTACCTGGTGCCGCAGGCATCAGACGGATACCGATGGTGTCGAAGCCGTGCTTTTCAGCCAAGGCGACGTGCTGCATCGGTGCGGTGTCGAGCACTGTGAGGGCTGCCAGTCCGAGTGAGAGTGTCATGCGTGCGCTCCAACTGTCTCGGCTCCGGCCAGTTCCCGGCCGGCCAGGTAACCGAATGTCATGGCCGGTCCGAGGTTGATGCCCCCGGACGGGTAGTGCCCGCCCATCACGCTCGCCTGATCGACGCCGACGGCGAGCAACCCCTCGATGGGGCGGTCGTTGTCATCGAGAACCTGCGACGACGAGTCCGTGACCAGTCCGGCGAAGGTGCCGAAACTCCCTGGCACGACTTTCACCGCGTAGTACGGGCCCTTCTGCAAGGGCGCGAGCGACGGGTTCGGCCACGGATTGGAAGCATCTCCGGAACCTCGGTTGAACGGTGTTGTACCGCGACCGAACTCGGGGTCTTCACCGGCCACGGCCCCGATATTGAAAGCTGCGACGGTTTTCTCCAACTGCACGGGGTCGACGCCGATCTTCTCGGCCAAGTCCCGAAGAGTGCGCCCACGCGTGAGGTACCCCGAGCGCAGGTACGGCTGGATCGGGATCGGCAAGGGCTTCGCCATGCCCAGCGGGAGGTATCGCACATACTGTTGATCGGCAATCAACCACGAGCACACCTCTTCGCCCTCGGGAACCTGCTCGACCATCGCGAGTGTGTAGTCGTGATAGCCGAGTGCTTCGTTGACAAACCGCTTGCCGTTCGCGAGAACTCCGATGACACCGGGCTTTCCGCGATCGAGGATGTGCGGGAACACACCTTCCTTGCCGTTGCGGTAGCGAACGATGGAGACGGGGCAGTACGCGACGGGGGAGGCGAGGGTGCGGTCGAGGCGACCACCCACGGATTCGCCGAGGGTGATGCCGTCGCCGGTGGTTGTCTTCGGGGTGAGTGACCAGTGCTCGTTGCCGGTGGGGGTGCGCGGGAACAGTTCGCGTCGTCGGTCGATGTCCTGTGCGAAGCCGCCGGTGGCGAGTACGACACCACGTCGGGCAGTTACCGAGTACGCGCCGTCCGGACCTTCGAGGCGGACGCCGACAACGCGGCCGTCGTCATCGGTCTGCAACGCGGTCGCGGACGTCTTCACCCGAAACTCGACGCCGAGATCGAGCGCTGAGCGAAGCATCATGCCGATAAGCGCAGTGCCGTTGACGAGTTGCTGACCACGACGCTTGGTGGCGAGATCGAACATGTGCTTAGTCACCCGAACACCACAGTGCACAAAGGCTTTTGGTGAGCGGGTCGAGTGCAGGAAAGCCTGCAGGTCGGGCCCGGCCATGATGCCCATACCGAGGAACGACGTTTCGTACAGCTGCCGACGCAGTAGCGCCGCGACATCTGGTCCGAGCTTTCGCAGACTCACCGGTTTCGGTCCGACGGAACGGTGACCCGTGCCGGCGCCCGGTGTGTCACCGTGAATATCGGCGATCTTGGCTCCGGGCACGAACTTCAGAGCAGTCTTGCGTTCGAAGAACTCGACCATCTCCGGGGCGCCGTCGAGGAGTGCATCAACTTTGGCGGCGTCGAAGTTGTCGCCGAGTCGGTTTTCCAGATATGTCCGCGGTGCCGAGCGATCCTCGACAACCCCGTCGGCGATGGCAAACATGTTGCGTGGGGTCCACATCCACCCGCCCGACCAGGCCGTTGCGCCGCCGCAGGTGTCGGCCTTCTCGACGACGAGTACGGAAGCGCCGCCATGTGCTGCGGCAATTGCTGTGGAAAGCCCGCCTGCGCCGGAGCCCACGACAACTACGTCGTAGGTGAGGGGGGTACTGCTACTCATTTCTGCTCCTTGGCAGTTGTTGCGAGGGTCGGTGTCGATGTCAGCTCGACAACCTTGCCCGTTCGTGACGATTCGTAGATTGCGGCGATGATGGCAAGTGACGCGCGCGCGTCTCGACCGGTGACGGCGGGTTCGCGCCCGGTCAGGACCGCGTCGGCGAAGTCTTGCACCTGCAAGGTGTGGAAATCGGTCAGTGCCGCATTGACCGCGCCCACATCGAGATTCGCGTCGATGTCGGCAGAGTACGGCGACCGGAACTCCACTTCGCCCGGCACCGTCCAGATTTCGTTGACACCCTCGTGCCCTTCGGGGAACTCGAGGACACTGGCGATGGCACCGGTGCGCGCGATCACCGTGACGCGGTTGCCCAGGTTGTGATTGGCACCCGTTGTCGCTGTGACGGTTGCGGTGCCGCCTGAAGCAAACGAAATCACTGCTGACGCGCTGTCTTCCGTCTCGATGTGGTCGCCGTGCGTGTGAGTGCGGATGAAGCCACTGACCGAGACGGCTTCGCCCATGAACCAGACCAGCATGTCGATCTGGTGCACGGCCTGTGTCATGAGCACGCCACCGCCGTCGGTGTCCCAGCGTCCACGCCAGGCGTCGGCCGAGTAGTAACTCGATGGGCGATGCAGGATCACCGACGCCTCACCGAGCATGGGTAGTCCGATCCGCCCGTCGTCGATGGCGTCGCGGATCCGACGTGCTGCCGGCCAGAATCGGCGTTGGAAGAGCACCCCGAACGTGATACCGGCGCGGTCGGCGGCCTCGATCATGCGGTCGGCGGCAGCAACATCGACCGCGATGGGCTTCTCGCACAAAACATGTACACCCGCTTCGGCAGCGGCCACGACTACCTCTTCATGTACCGGGTGCGGCGTGCAAACGGTGCAGGCGTCGAGTCCGAGGGCGAGAAGTTGCTCCACTGAACTCACGGCTGCGGGAATGCCGTGCGCTGCCGCGAACTCCTGGGCGCGTCCGAGATCGGGATCGCAGCAGCCGATCACCTCGACACCGGGGACTTGTTGCAGCGCGCGGGCATGGTTGCCGGCGATCTTGCCGCAGCCGACGATTCCGACTTTCAACGTCATCAGAAATGTTCCTCTGCTTCGACGTCCCGCGCCGCAGATTCGCCGCGGTCGAGACTGTTCAGTGCTTCGATGTCCTCGCTGGTGAGGGTGACGTCGAGTGCTGCCAGGTTCTCGGCCTGACGCGTCGGGTTCGCTGATCGCGCGACCGGAACCACACCCTGCGCGACGTGCCAAGCGAGGACCACTTGAGCTGGTGTGCAACCGATTCGACCGGCGATCTCCCCGACCACGGCGTTGTCGAGCACATCACCCCGGCCGAGCGGACTCCACGACTGAGTGAAGATGCCAAGTTCGTCGTTTGCGCGGCGAACCGGGATCCGAGCGAGCGACGGGTCCATCTGAATCTGGTTGACTGTCGGTGCCTCGCCGGTTTCGGCGACGACGCGGCGCAGGTGGTGCTCGAGGAAGTTCGACACACCCACGTACCGAACCAGTCCGGCGTCGCGGCAGGCCAGCATCGACTCGAACGACGCGACATAGCGATCGATTCGCGGGAGTGGCCAGTGGATCAGGAACAGATCCAGCTGGTCGAGTCCCAGTAGTTCCAGACTCTGCTCGAGGGCGCCCCGAATGTCGCCGGAAACCTGGTCGTTGCCACGAAGTTTGGTGGTGACGAACAGTTCTTCTCGCGGCACACCTGATTCCGCCAGCGCCACACCGACGGCGCCCTCGTTGCCGTAGATCGCGGCGGTGTCGATGAGGCGGTACCCGGCCTCGATGCCGGAGAGAACCGAGTTCGTGGCGTCGGCACCGACCAGGGGCCAGGTTCCGAGTCCAATGGGCGGCAATGCAGTTGCCACGGGTGTGGCTGCCTGTGTGGTCATGCGTGAACCTCCTGACGTGCCGCAGCGGCGGCGGTGATCGCGACGGCAACGTCGGCTGCGGTCACGAGTGCGGCATGGATGGACCCGCCGTCACCGCTCGCGTCGCCGACGGTATGTACTCCGAGTCGTGGTGCCAGTGAACGGAGTTCGGCAAGAAGTTCCGAACGCGGCTCGACGCCTTGCGAGATCAGCAGTTCGCCCGGAGCATCGACCTCGCTCAGCACACCGGCCGTCGAAATCGTGACGCGGTCAGCGGCGACTGTGGTGACGATCGAGCTGAGGTAGGTCGTGAGGTTCTCACTTGCGGCCAGGCGCGGCAGCAGCACGATCTTTCCGCGGCGTCCGACGTCGTGCGCGATGGTTTCCTGCGGGCCGATCATCACGACCTGGGTGCCCTTCTGAAGGAGATCGTCGGCGACGGCCGCAGCCTCACGGTCGGCGCCGAAGATGGTGACAGCGGCAGGAGCTGGATCGCCGGAGACGAGGAATTCGCGGACGTCGCGAACGGTACGGGTTGCTGCTCCGGGGAGATCGACCACGGGGCCGACGCCGCCGGCGGCAAGAACTATGGCGTCGAAATCGACACCGGAGAGCAAAGCAGCATCTACCCGGGTCGAGGTGTGGCAGTGGACCCCGAGTTCAGCCAGTTCCGCGGCGTACCAGTCCACGATCCGTCCATATTCGGGATACTCGTGAAGCTTCGATGCCAGAGCGAAGTCGCCACCGAGGCTGGGTCGCTCGTCGTACAGGTCGACGCGGTGACCGGCAAGTGCGAGGTCGCGGGCAGCGGCCATTCCCGACGGCCCGGCACCGATGACGGCGACCCGCACGGTGGCATCAGCCGGCTTTGTAGGCTGATCCAATTCGCGGCCGACCCACGGGTTGACGGAGCAGGGAATGGGGCCGGCGGCCAGGCTGTCGATGCAGTAGTTGCAGGCAATGCAAGGGCGGTACCGGCCACCGTCGATGGCGCGATTCGGGAAGTCCGGATCTGCGTGCAGCGTACGAGCCATGCTGACGAAGTTCGCCTGCCCGGATTCGATGATCCGCGCAGCGATCTCCGGCGACGTGATGCGTCCGGCCACTCCCACCGGGATGTCGAAGTCGCGCTGGTACTGCTCGGAGTACGGCGCGAGGAGACCGCGCGACCATTCACCGGGCTGGATGATCCACTGTCCCGCTTCGTAGTTGCCGGCCGAGACGTCGAGGAAATCGAGTCGGTCGGTGTCGATGGCGCCGATGCGAGCGCGAGTCATCTCGGCGTCGAGTCCGCCGTCGATGCCTTCGAAGGCTGAGAATCGGAGTCCCAGAGTGATTCCCGGTGCGTGCTCGTGGACGGAGGCGATGACCTTGTTGACGAACAAGGTGGGGTCGGCCCACTCGTCGTCGCGGTGATTGTAAGCAGGGGAGAGGAACTGGTGGATCAGATACCCGTGGCCACCGTGCAGGGAGATGACGTCGACGCCGGCCTGCTGGCAGCGTGCCGCGGCTTCACCGAAACATTCGATGATGTGCTCGATGTCGTCGCCGTCGAGTTGTTCTGGCATCTCGCCGCCGACAACCAAACACGGAATCGGTGTCGGGGCAACGGGAACAAACCCGCTGACAGAACCTTGCGCCGTACGTCCACCGTGGTTGAGTTCGACTCCGACGAGGGCGCCGTGAGCGTGGATCGCGTCGGCCATCTTCTTGATGCCGGGAATCCGTTCGTCGACGTCGACGCCCATCTGCCGGATGCGACCCTTGCCGTCGGCACGCACGTAGCTCGCTTCGGTGAAGATCAGTGCCGCACCGCCTTCGGCGCGGCGAGCGAGGTACGCGATGTACTCGTCCGTCATGGTGCCGTCGTTTTCGCAGTAGTTGCGTTCCATCGGGGCCGACACGAACCGGTTCCGGAGGCGGACGCTGCCCATGTCGAGAGGTTCGGCGAAAGGCGCAGTCACATTCATCAGTGCTCCTGGTACTTCGCGAGAAAGTAGGTGTTCGGTTGTGCTCATGCGCATGCCGTCTCGGAGAGCAGCTCGCTCAGATGGCTGCGCATGCGATCCGTATCGGCTTCGACACCAGTCAGGAGTGTGAAGGTGTCAGAGGCTTGAGCCACCAGCATCTGCCCACCGTCGAGAACTGCGCATCCGAGAGCAGCTGCAGCGTCGAGCAATTCGGTGCGCATCGGTCGATAAACGATGTCAGCGACCCACAATCCGGAATGCAACGCCGCAGGGTCGAAGGGAGTTCCGGGGTGACCCACCATGCCGATCGGAGATGCGTTGACGACGCCGTCGCACGTAGTCAGGTTGACGGCGATCTCATCGATCGCCAAAGCCGTTGTGCGCGTGCCAGGGAAGGCCGAGGCGACGCGAGAACACACATCGGCAGCGCGAGCGGGATCAATATCTGCGATGCGAAGATCCGTGGTGCCGGCGGCGGCGAGTGCGTATGCCACAGCGGAACCCGCCCCTCCTGCCCCGGCAAGCACCACTCGGTCCAAGGCGGCGTCGGGCAAACCGCGCTGCAGTGCTGTGAGGAATCCGCTGTGGTCTGTGTTGTGGCCGATCAAACGGCCGTTGTCGACCACAACCGTGTTGACGGCACCGAGCAACCGCGCGTTGTCGGACAGCTCGTCGAGCGCGTCCACGACAACCTGCTTGCACGGGTGGGTGATGTTCAGTCCGGTGAAATCGCCCGCGACGGCGCCACGCACCACCTCACCGGTTTTCTCGACCGAGATGTTCAGGTTCTCGAGATCTACCAGTTCGTAGCTGTAATCGTCGAGTCCCAGTGCTGCTGCTTCGTGTGCGTGCAACGCGGGCGAGAGTGAGGTGGCGATACCCGACCCGACAAGGCCGATACGGTGACGTGTGTATTCGGTGGTCATGACATTCTCCTGCATAAGTGGGGACGGCCCCTCGCGGCAATTCAGCGCGAGGGGCCGGTCCGGTCAAGCGTTGTTGCTGGTGAGCTCTGAGTCCTGCTTGATCGGCAGGCTCGGCTTCGGTTGGCCCAGTTCTGCTGTGGGCGTGCGGTACGTTTCCGGTCCGGTCATTGCCGCGATGGCGGAGACGACGGCGAAGCCCAGGCACATCCAGGCAACCGGTGTCCAGTTGCTCTTGTCTCCGGCTGAAATCGCCTGAGCGATAGCCGGTGTGAAGCCGGCAACAAGGAGTCCGAGCATGAGGCTGACGGCCATTCCGGTGTATCGGACCTTCGCGGGGAACTGCTCCGGGAAGTACGCCGGGTACGTGCCGTTGGGCATGGCGTAGAAGATGCCGATCATGACGATTCCCGAAGCGAAGACCATGGGGACGCTTTGGGTTCCGATCGAATGGAAGAAGACGAAGATCATCAGGCCGGCTCCGATCGCGCCGACGACGAAGATGGGCTTGCGTCCGTAGCGATCCGAGAGGATGCCGAACAGCGGCTGAGTCAGTACGGCAACAAAATTGGCGGTCGCGATTGCCCACAGCATCGTGGAGCGCTCGAAGCCGGATTCGACGGCGTACGCCAGGGCGAAGACGTTGACGATGGTGTTGATCATCGCGAAGGTCGAGCTCATGCTGATACGGATCACGGTGCGCCAGTGCGAGCGGAACATCTCGACGACGGGAATTCCGGCCGTCTCGTCCTGTTCCTTGAGTTCCTCGAATACCTCCGGCTCATCCAGGGCGCGACGTAGCCACAGCGCGACGACGGTCACGATGATGCTGAGCCAGAAGGGAACTCGCCAACCCCACGAGTAGAGGTCTTCGTCGGGCAGGCTCGCCACTGGGATGAATACCAGGCTGGAGACGACGATGCCGAACATGATCCCGCTCATGGTGAACGAGGTGAAGAACGAACGACGGTGATCAGGTGCGTGTTCGAGCGTCAGTGCCGAAGAGCCGGGTGATTCACCGCCCGCAGAGAGCCCTTGAAGAAGGCGAAGCAAGACGAGAATGATCGGCGCGGCGATGCCGATCTGGTCGTAGGTCGGCAGGCAACCGACGATGACCGTCGCAACACCCATGAGGAGCAGGCAGGCGAGAAGCGCGTTCTTGCGTCCGTACCGATCGCCGAGGTGTCCCCAAAGCACCGCGCCGAGCGGGCGGGCGACGTAGGCGACACCTAAGGTGCTGATCGAGAGCAGGGTTGCCGTTGATCCGCCGCCGGGGAAGAAGATCTTGGGGAACACCAGCGCGGCCGCGGAGCCGTAGATGAAGAAGTCGTAGTACTCGAGGGTGCTGCCGAGGAAGCCCGAAACGGCGGCGCGGCGCGCGTTCGCATTCGGATGTTCCTCGGTCGAGTTCGTGGATCCGGTGGAGGTGATCGGAGGTGCCATGTGAAGTCCTTTCGTCCCGATGGGCCGGCCGTGGCGGCACGTTTGGAGATGCACCACGCATCGGTGACGTCCCTCACCTTTCGGCGGCTGAGACGACAGTGCCACGAAGGACTATGGCGCGTCCAACACTAAATGAGTCTCAGATAATGACGTTTTTGGTCTCAATCTCCGGCGTCGGCAGAATTTCCTCGGATGTCTCCAATGCGACGGCGAGCGCATCGGACATGTGCCGCGGTGACCAGGCAATTCCGTGATTCATGAACGTCGGCTCGCCGGTGAGTGGGACGAACACACTGCCAGGTGGGGTGATAGCAGCCATGCCGGACGTCATCAGCGCTACACCAACGCCGGCGGCAACGAGCATCAGGATCATGTACGGATCGGTGATCTCCTGGACGACGCGAGGCCTGAAGTCTGCGTTCATGCAGGCGCGCATCGCGGTTTCCTGGAGGGCCGAGCCGGCCGAGAGCGGGGTGGTCACGAATCCGTCGTCGGCCAATTCGCGGAGGTCGATCGCGTCTCTCTCTGCGAGGGGATGGTCGATCGGAAGCACAGCGCCGAATGCCTCCCGTCGGATGAGTCGGGTAGACAGTGATGCGGATTCCACGGGTAGTCCGACGAAGGCGAGATCGAGGGCGCCGCTCTCGAGTTGGATGACCGCGTCGCGCGTCATGATCCGGCCGAGGAGTGTCAGTTCGACTTCCGGATAACGCTGACGCAACGCGCGTGTCAGTGGCGGAAGTGCTTGATAGTTGAGCACTCCGGTGAACCCGATCGTGACTCGTCCGTAGACGCCTCCCGACGACGCGCGCGTAGCGTGTCGTGCCGTCTCCATGTTCTCGATGACGCGATAGGCGTGGGGGAGAAAGGCATGTCCGCCGGATGTGAGTGCGACGCTGCGAGTGCTTCGTTCGAACAACTTGACGCCGATGTCCTTTTCGAGCTTTCGGATCATCTGGCTGAGAGGCGACTGGGCCATCTGGAGCCGTGATGCGGCCCGCCCGAAGTGAAGTTCTTCCGCAACCGCGACAAACGCGTGCAACCAGCGGGTTTCCATCGGCAAGGCCTCCAGGTATTTGACGTTGACAACAAACGCCATATATTCAGAATTTCTACACAGTGTGACGGCAATTATGCCCGTTTGCAACATAAATTGAGTGCGAAGCGCACAGAAACTCAGGAGTGAATGCGATGCAGGGTTACCCAGAGGGTGTCACAGCGCTCGTTACCGGCGGTGCGAGCGGAATCGGCGCCGCAAGTGCAAAGCTGTTGACGGAGAGGGGAGTTCGGGTGGTAACGGCAGATCTTGCCGAAGGCGCGGACGAACAACTCGACGTGAGTGATCCGACAGCAGTCGATGCGCTTCGAACCAGGCTCGGCAGAGTCGACATCTTGATCAACAGTGCGGGAATCGTAGGACCATCAGCGCCACTCGTCGACGTAGATCTTGTGGCTTGGCAGCGTACGTTCCGGATCAACGTCGAAGGGACCTTCCTGATGTGCCGGGCGTTCGTGCCGGGAATGGTTGCGTCGGGGTGGGGACGGGTCGTCAATCTCGCGAGTATTGCGGCCAAGGACGGAAACCCGAATCAGAGTGCATATTCCGCATCCAAAGCGGCAGTCGTCGCGCTGACGAAATCGCTCGGCAGAGAGGTCGCCACCACCGGTGTGCTGGTCAACGCGATAGCTCCGGCGGCGGTGGAAAGTCCTATGAATGCCGGCACCGATCCGGCCATCCTCGCCCGTTCGCAGTCTTTGACGCCGATGGCGCGAATGGGGAGGGCCGACGAGATTGCCGAACTGATCTCCTGGCTGTCGTCGTCGGCGGTAAGTTACTCGACCGGCGCCGTGTACGACGCCAGCGGCGGCCGTGCAACATACTGAATTACCTTCTGGGAGAAATCGATCAGAACCGGAGCAGTGACTGCCACAGTTCGCGAGATGCGTCCTGGTACTCGAGCATGTGCGAGATCAGTTCGCGCAGTGGCTGTGTCGGTTCGAGTTCTTCCGGAAGGAGCGGATTGCGCACGATGACCGCGATCACCGCGCTGCCCAGAGCAAGTGATTCGCGGGCCGCCTCCTCGCGACTGATTGTCGCCAGGCGTGTTTGCGCCTGTGTGAGTGCTTCACGGGCCTCGGCGATGTCGGCCAACAGTGCTTCCGAGTTCCAGAGTGTGCGGATTGTCGAATCATCCTCGGGGGCAAGGTGAGCGATTTCCATGACGGCCGATTCGGGGGCGGCGCCGAGTCGGCGGAGAGTGCGGCGGGCGCTGTCCGTGCCGCCGAGGAGATTGTTCGGACGGACTGCGAGTGTGGGCTTCCACTCCTCGTAACCCGCCAGTCGCAGCGCTTGATCGTGCCGGCGGGCGGCAGTGCGGTCGCTTCGTTTGAGCCCCGAGTGCTCGACGGCGATCCAGGTGCCGTCCCAGGGGCGTATGCGATCGGTACGAGTTCGCCACCCCTCGACCTCGCTGTAGGTGGGGATGCCGTCCGGGTTGAGGACGTACGTTCCACGAGCGGTACGACGCAGTTTGTTCTCTCGGCACAGGCGGCCCGTTGCCACGCGAATGCTCGATGCGCTGACGCCGACGATCTCGCCGGCCCGGGTCAGCACAGCGGTGCTGAACTCGGTGTCCGGGCTCGCTGTTGCGAGGTCCAGCACAACTCGGGTTGCGGACATTCCTCGATCAGTTTGTAACAACTTTTGAACAACTCCTGACAAATTCTGTTACAAGTGGCATGGTGGGTACCGGGAAACCTTATCCGCGAGCAGTGAGGAAATATCGTGACCGACTCCGATCGACCAGGTGGCGATGTCTATGTGGAGCGTGACGGTGGCGTCACTGTCATCGTGATGAATCGCCCTGATCGCAAGAATGCGGTGGACGGGCCGATGGCGGCGCAGTTGCGTGATGCCTTCCTGGAATTCGAGTCGGACGAGAGTCAGAAGGTGGCAATTCTGTGGGGTGCGGGCGGCACATTTTGTGCCGGTGCGGATTTGACCGCAGTCTCCGACCCCGCGCGCGTGCACGAGTTGCATCCGGAAGGCGGCGGCACCGGCCCGATGGGGCCGAGTCGGTTGGTGTTGTCCAAACCGTTGATCGCCGCCGTCAGTGGATACGCAGTGGCCGGAGGGCTCGAGCTTTCATTGCTCGCGGACCTGAGGATCTGCGAGGAGGATTCCGTGTTCGGAGTCTTCTGCCGGCGCTGGGGAGTTCCTCTCATCGACGGCGGGACCGTGCGACTGCCGCGAATCGTCGGGCAGGGGCGAGCGCTCGACATGATCTTGACCGGTCGCCCGGTCGACGCTTCGGAGGCGTTGGCCTTCGGACTGGCCAATCGTGTTGTTCCAGTGGGGCAGTCACTCCAGGTAGCCAAGGAGCTTGCGCACCAGTTGTCCGCTTTCCCACAACTCTGCATGCTCGCGGATCGCGCATCGGCCTACCGATCTTTTGATCTACCACTTGCCGAAGCACTGCGCGCCGAGGGTGTCGCAGGAAATCCCATTGTCATCGCCGAAGGTGTGCGCGGCGCTGCTGCGTTCGCCGCGGGCGCCGGCCGGCACGGCCGATTCGAGAACAACCCGAATTCGAACGAGGAAACTGAACCATGATGCCCGTAACCCGAGATCTGATCGCCCGTGGTGCGCGACAGCACGGACCGCGAACAGCCGTCGTCTTCGGCGATCGATCGATGACGTTCACGGAAGTGGACGAACTCAGCAGCCGATTGGCGCATACATTCATCGCGCTCGGTATCGGGCGTGGTGCACGGGTTGCGTTGCTGGTCAACAACTCTCTTGCCAGCGTGCCTGTCGATTTTGCGTGTGTCAAAGCCGGCATCAACAGGGTTCCGCTCAACTCGCGACTCTCGCTCGACGAGCACGCACGAATGCTCGAGGACACCGACACCTCGCACGTCGTTTTCGGTACTGACCTTGCCGGCCGAGCTGCTGAACTGTCCGCCAGGTTCCCGGATCGGACGTTCGTCGGGCTGGAAACAGGTGCGGAGGGGCAGCTTTCGCTGTTGGATCGAGCACAGGGCATGTCTTCGGCCACTCCGGACGTCGAGGTAGATCCCGACGACGTGATCCTGACGCTGTTCACCTCCGGGACCACGGGAACGCTGAAGGCCGCGCAGCACACTCAGCGCAGCTACGCCGGCATCTGCCGCAATGTTCTGCTCAATCTGCTTCCGGCGACTCAGGAAGACACGATGCTGCACGCGGCATCACTGATTCACGCCAGCGGTGTCTTCGTGCTTCCATTCTGGCTCCGTGGCGGCAAGACCGTCATCCTCCCCGGATTCGACCCGTCGACCTTCTTGGACTCGATAACCGAGCATCGGGCTACGGCAATCAATCTGGTGCCGACGATGATTCAGATGCTCCTCGAACGCCCTGATTTTGCGAGCGCAGACATCTCGAGTCTGAAATCCGTGATCTACGGTGCGTCGCCGATGCCGCTGGCCACCATCGAACGTGCAATGCAGGCGTGGGGGCAACACCGTTTTCTCCAGTACTACGGGCAGACCGAGGCACCGCTGTGTATTGCAGTCTTACGGCCCGAAGATCACACGGAAGATCGCCTGCTGTCCTGTGGTCAGCCGTCCATCGACGTCGAGATCAGGCTGCTCGACGGCGAGGGAAACGAAGTGCCCCAGGGAGAACCGGGTGAAATCGTGATCCGCTCGCCATCGGCGATCGCCGGATACTTCAATGCACCGGAACTGAATGCGGACACCTTCACCGAAGACGGCTGGGTTCACACCCGTGACATCGGTCAGTTCGACGCCGAAGGATTCTTGTTCTTGAAGGACCGAGCTTCGGACATGATCATCAGCGGCGGATACAACGTCTACCCCCGTGAAGTCGAGGATGCACTCCTGACGCATCCGTCTGTCCGTGAGGTCGCCGTGGTGGGTACCGCCGACGCCAAGTGGGTGGAGGCGGTCACGGCTGTGGTGGTACTCGAGGACGGGACCGTCGAAAACGACGTACTGCAAGCATCATTGGTCGCGCACGTCGGCGAGCGACTGGCGTCGTACAAGAAGCCGCGTCGGGTTGTTTTTGCAGAATCCATACCGAAGACGGCCGTCGGCAAGCTCAATCGGAAGGCGCTGCGAGACGAACTCCGCGACGCTATCTAACTCCGCGAGTGCGGAATTGAACGCTGATTCTCGGCCCGAGGGCCCGCGCACTCTTCGGGACACAGTGTTCCCACGTGCGTTGGCAGGATCCGCCCATGACGAGTAGATCTCCGTGTCCGAGATTGAAGCGGATGGATTCGCCGCCCCCACGAGGGCGCAATAGGAGCGGGCGAGCCGCACCGAGAGACAGGATGGCCACCATCGTGTCCTCGGTGCGACTTCGTCCCGTATCGTCCCCGTGCCAGGCAACGCTGTCGGAACCGTCGCGATAGAAACAGAGACCCGACGTGGCGAATGGTTCACCGAGTTCGTCGAAGTAGTGACTGCTCAGCGCGTCTTTGGCTTCGGTGAGAAGTGCGTCCGGCAGTGGTTGATTCTCTGCGTAGAAACACACCAGACGAGGGACGTCGACAACGCGGTCGTACATCTGACGCCGTTCGGAACGCCACGGCACCGTAGCTTCCAGATTGTCGAACACGGCCTCCGATCCGGTCAGCCAGGCCGGGCGATGGTCGACCCATGCGCCGGCGGTGAGAATACGTCGCTGCACCGTGCCGTCGAGATCGGCCAAAGAAACGCCGAGGTCACCGTTGTCGAACAGAGACGGTTGCATCGTGGCGGGCATAGGCTCCACCGTACACCGAAATCGAACATATGTTCCCATGAATTTTGATTGCAGTGCTGGACGGCTGTTCATCCTTGCTGGGTGATGTCCGTCGGCGTGAACCTTTGAATACTGTTCTCACGCTATTTCGCCGAAGAAGGGGACGTCATGACTGCTCCGCACCAATCTCATGCGAACCATCCTGTCCGACAGGGCTTTGCCATCGGGACCACGGTGGCGGCAGCCTGCCTGCTCTTCGTCGCGGGAATCGTCGCGTTGCTGCAGGGCATCGCGGCTCTCGCAGACAACGACCTGCTGATCGTCGGAGTCAACTACACCTTCGAATTCGATGTCACGACATGGGGTTGGATCCACATCGTTCTCGGAATCATCGGCATCGCGGTGTCGCTGGGATTGTTCGTCGGCATGACGTGGGCCCGCGGCATGGCCTTCGTGATCGCGGCGCTCTCGATCGTGGCGAATTTCCTGTGGATGCCGTACTACCCGCTGTGGTCGATCGTGATCATCGCCCTCGACGTCGCTGTGATCTGGGCCGTCGCGACCTGGCGACCTGACGAGGTGTGATCCTCTGACCGAAGTGAGTGGTTCACCTGCGGTAGGTGAACCACTCACTTCGCTGTGTCCGGGCCTCCACGGTTGGCCTCATCCCTACGCGGCGTCAGCGCCGTTTCGGTGACTCGCGATCCTGGTTCTCGCGCGGACGCATGTCCTTCGTCGATCGGTGTGGGAAGCCGTGGATCATCGAGCAAGAGATCCAGCAGATCACTACCGTTACGAGTCCGATCGACGCGAATGGTTCCTGCGTGGCCAGCCAGACGCTCAGTCCGATTGCCGTCCCGACGATCAGAATCAGGAGGGTGTCGAGTCGTGTCGTTTGCATCGAAATCATCGCCTGGCACAGATTGTTTTCGGCGGCCCGCTGGTTTTGGCGGCCCGCCGCCCGGCGAGTGACAGCCGGGGGCAGACCTTGCGCGGCTGACCCCTCGCTCTGGAAATCGCCGCCGCAAGTGATCAATACCCGCGAAATTCGTCTGCGAAACTCTTGGCAGGCAGAACAGGACCTTTGGCCGGTCAGATCGATTCCGCGCGGTTGGCCGCCTCGATGAATCGGGACCAGAACGGTACGCGGACGCTAATGGGAGAGAGTGTCTTTCGGCCCTGTCCGAGGGGGAACTCATTGGCGAGATATTCGAGGAGGTTTGCCCCGTAGTAGACGATGCCGGTCTGCCACACGGAGATCACCGGCGATCCCGAGGGGGAGGGTGCGGCGGGCGTGAAGCGGTGAGCGAAGATCGGGACAAGGCGCGGCCACGCTCCGATCTGTTGACGCACGATTGTGGTGACGTCCTCGGGTGAGGCGGGCATTCTGCCCCACGATGCCGGCCAGAACGGTGGTTGTTGATGCAGTGCATCCCAAATGAAACCTTCGGTGACTTTATCTAGCCAAGTACCCAACTCGAGGTCGTCGGCGCTACGCCAGTTCGGCCAACGGTCGCCAAGTGGTAACGCAGTGGCAAGAAGGCTGCGGTGGTCTGGGTTGAAGTGAAATCCAAAGCGTTCGTGGACGGAATCGAACTCTGCGTCGGTCAGACCCTCGCTGAGTTCGATCCCGGCCCCGTTGAGCAGTGCCGCTGCCTCGCGCCCGACGTGCTTCATTTCAGGAGTCTTGCAGATGCCACGTCCAGAACGGCAACGATGCTCTGGTCGATCACCGCACAATCGCCCGGCCGGCCTGTTGGTCGAACCTACGTTGAGGTTGTACATACTAGTTGTTACAGTCGATTGGTGAACTCTAAGGACCAGCTGACGGGTGCGATGGCAGAGCTGTTGTGGGAGCGCGGCTATGCAGCGACGAGCCCACGCGACGTGATGACACGTGCCGGGGTTGGCCAGGGCAGCATGTATCACCATTTCAGTGGAAAGCACGAACTCGCGGTAGAGGCGCTGTCTGCAGTTACCCGAGAAATGACGGGCGAGTCATCTCCGTTGGGTGGAGAAGGCTCGCCCCTCGAACAGATGAAGCGCTACCTCTCATTGCCGCGGCCGGGTACTCGGGGGTGCCGGGTGGGTCGGATGACCCAGGACCCGGAAGTGGTCACGGATGCAGAACTGATCGCAGTTGTTGCGAATGCCTTCGACACCATGCTGAACCATTGGGAGCGGGCGATCACTGCCGCGATTGCTGCAGGAGAACTTCCGACGAGCATCGTCCCGGCGGATCTCGCGCGAACGCTGGCAGCCGTCCTGCAGGGCGGCTATGTACTTGCCCGCGCGCAGGGTGAACAGGGCCCGATGGACGCGGCGGTTCGTGGAGCCATTTCCCTGCTCGACGCCGCCCAGTCCGCTCTCTGCACCGATCACTGACCAACTCGAGAAAGAGAAATCAATGTCCGTTCGTATCGGAATCAACGGCTTCGGCCGTATCGGTCGCAGCTACCTGCGGGCTGCGCTGAGCAGCGATGCAGATGTCGAGATCGTCGCGATCAACGACATCGCCGACGCCGCAACCCTCGCTTCGCTCCTGGAGTGGGACTCGGTGTCTGGTCATCTGGACGGCGTCGAGGTCGACGGGGACGCGATTCTCGTTGCAGGAAAGCGCATTCGCGTCACCTCTGAGCGCGAGCCGTCCCTCATCCCCTGGAGAGCCGAACGCGTCGATGTCGTCATAGAGTCGACCGGCAGATTCACGGACTCGGTCAACGCTCGCCAACACCTGACAGCGGGAGCGCGAAAGGTGATCATTTCGGCTCCCGCCGACAGTGATGTCCCTGCAGTTGTACTCGGAGTAAACGACGACGTCCTCGACATGTCGGAGGACGTATTCTCGAACGGATCCTGCACGACCAACTGCCTCGCACTGATGGTTAAGGTGCTGCACGAGGCGTTCGGCATCGAGTCCGGACTGATGACGACGATCCACGCCTACACCAGCGACCAGCGCCTCCACGATGCTCCTCACAGCGATCTCCGGCGCGCTCGCGCCGCGGCATTGTCTACGATCCCGACTTCCTCCGGCGCCGCCGCCACCATCGGGCGGATCATCCCAGAGCTGGACGGAAAATTGACCGGACTCTCGCTGCGCGTCCCCGTGCCAGTCGGTTCGATCACCGACCTCACTGCCCATCTCTCACGACCGGCAACTGTCGTGGAGATCAACGAAGCGTTTCGCGTCGCATCGCAGACTCCCGAACTCTCGTCTTACCTTGCCTATTCGGAGGCGCCACTTGTCTCTGCCGACATAGTCGGCAATCCCCACTCGGCAATCTTCGATGCGCCCCTCACACAGGTCGTCGGCGAACAAGTGAAGGTTTTCGCCTGGTACGACAACGAGTGGGGATTCTCGAACCGGCTCGTCGAGCTTTCGCAGCGGGTTGGCCCATAGCGACCAGACGCAGGGGCGGAAGGCTTCGGTCGTGGAGGCTGTGCGACGGAAACTCATTTCCCATGGGGGACCCTCGTATGGACCGCACTGGTGCGTGGTGCCCGCAATGATTGGCCGCGATGTGCCCTCACCTGTGGCAGAGGGCGCTGGGTTGTCGAGCGAGTCCGCCATCGTTGCCGTAGATCGGTTGCCGGTGATCTCACCGTACTAGTCGGAAGGTGGTCTGGGCTCGAGGAAATCGGGAGGTGCGGCTGCCGCCGACCCGCATCAGATCGGGACGCAGTCGATGTACTGTGAGCCATGCCGACCCTGCTTCGACGTGCATTCAAGATCGGCGCGGTAGCGCTGGCAACGATTGTGGTGGCGGCCTACCTGTATCTGGCCTTCACTTATCGCAGCGCTGATGTCTTTGCGCCGCCAGGGCGCATCGAGTCTCTCGGCCGGACCTACCTGATCAGCAATTTCCCGCCGCGCACTCGTGAAGATCTCGAACAGCGATTCGCGCAGGGCCATCGTGAGCAGTACACCTTGGAACAAGTGAGTTCCGTATTTCCGTGGCGCGCTGTCTACCAGTGGCAGAACGACCAGATCCGCGGCCAGGCGACGTCGAGCGCGTACCTGAAATGGGGCGAGACGTACATCAGCTATTCGCTTTCGGGTGGCCCATGATTCTGCGTAGACCGAGTCGAACTCACATCGCTTCGTCTGCTGTCGCTCGTCGTGCTACTGCTGCACCGGACTGAGCCTGCCACCGTTCTTCGATGCGGCCGTACCGCCACACGAGTAGAGCAATCAGCCAGGTGGCGACAAAGAGTCCGACGATGATGAAGCCCATCGCGCCGAGATCCAAGTTCCCGATGGCGCCGAGAAACCCGTCGTGAATGTCGAGTTTGTCGGTGAAAATCGAGATGATTTCCTGGGACCCGATCAGCAGGGCGACTGCCACCGAGAGTCCGGTGATCACCATGTTGTAGTAGATCTTTCGGACCGGCTGAGCAAATGCCCAACCGTAGGCGAAGTTCATGAACGATCCGTCGATCGAGTCGAAAAGCGACATCCCGGCGCAGAAGAGGATCGGCAGAACGAGGATCGAATACCACGGGAGCCCTGTCGCCGCCACGCCGCCGGCGATCACCAACAGCCCGACTTCGGTGACGGTGTCGAATCCCAATCCGAACAGCAGACCGACCGGGTACATGTGCCAGGGCTTGCGAACCATCTTCATCACCGGGCCCAGAATCTTGTTCAGGGCGCCGCGGCTGTCGAGTTCCTTCTCGAGTTGTTCCTCGTCGAAGGTTCCGGCCTTGTACTTCGTGTACACCCGATGAATCCCGATGAGAGAGACAAGGTTCAAGATTCCGATCAAAATCAGGAACGTGCCGGAAATGGTGGTGCCGAACAAGCCGGTCCACTTCTCCAGATCGGAGTTGTCGTCGGAAAGGCTGGTGGCCAGTTGCCGCACACCCAAAGCCAAGAGGGCGACGAGTACGAAGACGATGGTCGAGTGTCCGAGCGAAAACCAGAACCCGACGGACATCGGTTTCTTGCCGTCCGCCACCAACTTCCGAGTGGTGTTGTCGATAGCGGCGATGTGATCGGCGTCGAAAGCATGGCGCATGCCGAGCGTGTACGCCGTTACGCCGAGTCCGACGCCGAAGACGCTGCCTTCGATCGTGTAGTGGCCGGGGACAACCAGGCCGAGAAGAACTGCCCACCCGACGACGTTGAGCGCTACGACGGTGACAGTCATCCCGATGATGCTTCGACGCTGGCCTCGATCCAGACTGTGCCAAGCACCGGCGATTCGAGTGCCCGTCGTGGTCATTGTCGTGGACATCGAACCTCACCGATCCTTCAGTCGCGGCCGGCGGCCACGCTACTGAAATCGTATAAGTGTTCAACTGTTCAGATAAGCGCCTGGAGGTTACAAATCACCCATCCGGGGGTAAAACTGCTTTGCTCCCGGATGGGAAATGCTCAGGCGAACACGGTATTGACCAGCGCGACGTAGATCGTCGTTCCGACGACGATGCTCAGGACGGCATTCTTTCGCCAGAGGTGCGCGGCGATCGTGGCGCACACTGCAATCAGTTCGGGTAGGCCGTGAGAAGGGGCGGTGATCGACACCCCTTTGAGTGAATACATCACGAGGATCAACATGACGCCTGCCGGCATGTAGATGCCGAGGTAGCCGACCAGGGCGGAGGAGCGCAGCGGCATGAGCGCGGCGAAGGGGATTGCGCGCAGCGCGAAGGTGACCACGGCCATGACTGCGACCGCCGCAAAGATGTACGAGGTGTCAGGCATCGATCTTCGCCTTTCGTGAGTCGTAGACAAAGCGCCCGATCAGGAAGAGCACGAAGGCGCCCATTGCAATTGGCAGCATGTGGTCCGGCGCTGCGAGCCGGGCGACCAGAGCGCAGGTGACCGCGGCGACCGGCACCGCGAATCCGTTTTGTGCGCGAATCGCTTCGATCGAGAGGACGACGAACAACGCCGTCAGGGCGAAGTCGAGGCCGACGATCGAGTCCGGAATCCACTGTCCTGCTGTCGCGCCCAGAATCGCGCCACCGATCCAGTAGCCGTGCAGGTACAGCTGGGAGTAGACGATGACGCGTCCGGTGAGTGCCTTGGGATCGGCAGTTACCGACATCGCATAGGCCTCGTCGGTCAGCGCGAACATGCTGTAGAAGCGGGCGAAGGGGTTGCGAATCTTTTCCAGCGGAAAACTCAAGGCGTAGAACACATGTCGAAAGTTGACCAGCAGTGCGGTCAGAGCGACGTACGGCAGCGGTGTCATGGCCGCGACCATTCCGACCGCGAGAAACTCCAGCGATCCTGCGTAGATCAGCGAGGTGAAAGCGACTGCCCACCAAGGGCTGAGCCCTTGTTGGACCACAAGAACGCCAAGTGCGATCCCAAGTGGGAGCAGGCCGAATCCAACCGGTAGCGACAGCTGGAAGGCGTGCCGCCACGCCGGGGTTCGCGGTGGGAGTTCGACGGCCGGTGCGGCCGTCGACGATGCTGGTTCGATCACGACGCAAATCTATAACAAAGATCGAGGTGATCGATTGCTCAGAATGCCCACATATTGAACAGTGCGCAATAATAGTGCGATGGATGCCATGGATGACGCAATTTTGTTTCACCTACGCCAGGACTCGAGTTTGACCAATACCGAGTTGGCGGATCTGGTGGGTCTGACACCGTCCCCTTGCCTGCGCCGCGTGAAAAAGCTCGAAGCCGACGGAATCATCACCGGGTACCGCGCGATCGTCAGTCAGGAAGCGCTTGGCCGAGGATTTCAGGTGATCGTCACCGCCGAGATCGGAGTCAACGACCAGGCCACCATCGAGGACTTCGAATCCCAGGTCGCCGCCTTCGACGAAGTGATCGAATGTCGGCGGTTGTTCGGAATTCCCGACTACTTCATTCGGGTCGCGGTGAAAGATCTCGCGACGTATGAGAACTTCATGGTCACCAAGCTCAGCGGGCTTCCGGCTGTCTCGCGGGTGACATCGTTGATCACCATGAAGACCATCAAGAGCGTCGACTGACTCCCGGGCTCGGCTGAACCTTCACTAGGTGTCGGTGGTCGGCGTTAACGTCGGAACATGGGATACGAATTTCAAGTCACAGTAGATTCGGCACATCCGCACGAACAGGCGAAGTGGTGGGCCGCAGCACTCGGGTGGGCAGCGGAGCCCAGCGACGAAGACTTCATCAGGGGCCTCGTCGCCGCTGGTCACGCCAAGGAATCCGACACCACGACATTCGAGGGAGTCCTCGTCTGGCGCGAAGGTGCGGCCATCAGCGATCCGGAGCATCCCGAACGTCCCCGCGTTCTGTTCCAACTGGTTCCGGAATCGAAGACGGTGAAGAACCGGCTCCATTTCGACATACGAGTGGGCGACAAGCGCGAGGATGTCGCAGCGCACCTCGAGACGGTGGGGGCGACGATCCTGCACCGAGGAGCGCAGGGGCCGAGCGTGTGGATCACGATGACCGATCCCGAAGGAAACGAGTTCTGCGTCAGCTAGCGGTACGAACTCGGAGTGTCGCCGGTCCATCGTTTGAAGGCCCGACGGAAGGCGCTGGGCTCGGAGAACCCCAATCGCGCCGAGAGTACTTCGACGGATTCTCCGCGCCGCAAACCAGCGATGGCTACGTCGCGGAGCACTTCCTCTCGCAGTTGATTCAGTGATGTTCCGTCACGCCGCAGCAGTCGACGCAGATGGGGAACGCTGATCGAAAGCATCTCGGCGATCTCCTCGGCCGTGGAGGTTCGCCCCTTCACCCCGAGTTCCAGGACCCGTCGCACCTGCGCCGACGCAGTGCTGTCGTAATCGCGTTCGGACATGAGCTGAATCGGAGATTCTCGGAGGTACTCCTCCAACGTCTCCTCGGTTTGGATGATCGGTGCACGCATGGCCGAGTTGTCGAATTCCAGTGCCGCGCGCTTCGCGCCGAAGGTGACCGGCGCTCCGAAGATGTAGTCGTAGTCCTGCGCCAACCGTGCATCCGGTGCCGAGTACGGAAATTCGACCGCCCGAAGTCGGACGCGCTTTCCGATCAACCATGCGGAAAATCGGTGCAGCAAGATCAGGACGAAATCGGTTGTGACACGTTCTGCGACATCAGGTTCGGCGACGCCTTCGCGAGCTCGGACAGCGAAACTCACCCGAGTGCTTTCCTCGCCCTTCTCGATCGACAGTGGGGCCAGAGCCGGTAGCGCACGGATCACGTCGGACATTCGAGCGAAGGCCGATCCGAGATCAGGGCAATGGATCAACGTCAGGCAGATCAATCGGAAAGTGCCACGGGGGACCGGGGCGGATCCGAGGCCGAACAATTCGTCGTCGGTGATCTGCCACGTGGATTGGATGAACGTGGTGACCTGAGTCGGGGTCAGCCGGGCGCGCGGGTCGGACAGTGTCTCGAGGTCGATCCCGGCAGCGCGCAGTGCACCCGACAAATCGACGTCGTTGTCCGGCGAGAACGCGAGATAGCGGTGGACGAATGCGGTCGGGATGGTCCGCGCTGTCATGGGTGCGCTGCTCCTTGGAGCAGGTGGAGACGGCGTGCAGCTTCGGACAGAATGTGGTCCTGCTTGCAGAAGGCGAAGCGCACCAGGTGCTTCCAATCGTCGCGGTTGTCCGCGAACACGTCGACCGGAACGGCCGCGACGCCGATCCGCTCGGGCAGTGCGCGGCAGAAATCTCCCGCATCGGTTTCGCCCAACGGTCTGATGTCGGCAAGGAGGAAGTACGTGCCGCCACCGGAATGCACCGTGAAACCGGCCTCGGTCAGAGCTTTACCGAGCACGTCGCGTTTGCCTTGCAAGCTCTGTCGAAGTTCGACGACCCACGGCTGTTCGTTGGTGAGCGCGTAGGCAACGGCCGGTTGGAACGGTGCACCGGCAACAAATGACATGAACTGCTTGGCGGCACGGACTCCGTCGATGAGTTCGCGCGGGCCGATCGCCCAGCCGGTTTTCCAGCCGGTGACATTGAAAGTCTTTGCGGCACTGGACACCGTGACGGTGCGCTCACGCATGCCCGGGAGCGACGCCATCGGTGTGTGGGTGAGGCCGTCGAAGACCAAGTGCTCGTAGACCTCGTCGCTCAACACGATCAGGTCGCGTTCGCACGCGAGTTCGGCGATCGCTCGAAGTTCGTGATCGGTGAATACGGTGCCGGTGGGGTTGTGAGGACTGTTGACGATCAGCATCTTCGTCTTGGCGGTGATCGCGCCGCGCAATGCATCGAGATCGACCGCAAATCCGTCTCCCGCGGTTACCAACGGAACTGTGCGACGTACAGCGCCTGCCAACGCGACGGATGCAGCGTAGGAGTCGTAGTACGGCTCGATCAGCACTACTTCTTCGCCGGGTTCGACCAGTCCGAGAATCGCAGCACTGATCGCCTCGGTGGCGCCGACGGTGACCAGAACTTCGGAGTCGGGATCACTGTCGAGTCCGGAGCGGATGCGCCGATCCTCCGCGATGGCCTGACGCAAGACGGGCATGCCCGGACCGGGCGGGTATTGATTGACGCCCTCGGCGATGGCTCGGCGCGCTACCTCGAGCATGGCCGCAGGACCGTCGGTATCCGGAAAGCCCTGACCGAGGTTGACCGCGTCGTGAAGTGTGGCCAACGCTGTCATCTCGGCGAAGATCGTGGATGCGAACGGCTGCAGACGCGAGACGGTGCGGTTGCGGGGCGTCGAAGGCATCTTTGCAGCTTAGTCGGCTGACACCGCATCCTCACATCCGCTCGGACGCGGTGCTTGTCACGTTTGAATCGCCGCCATCGTCCAACTCTGTAGAGAGCATCGAATCCGGTGCCCCAGAACATACGGAGGCTTGCCATGACTCGCATTCCCGCAGTGACACCGTCAGAAGCCAGTCCGTTGATCAAAGTGGCATACAAATTCGCCGCCAGGCAGTACGACGAAGTCCCCGAGCCCTTTGCCGTCCTGGCCAACCATCGGAAATTGTTCGTAGCGGCTGCCCGCCACGAAATGGCTGTGCAGAAGGCGTCGAAGGTGCTGCCGTCGAACATTCGTGAACTGGCCGTCTATCGCGTCGCCTGGACTGTCGGCTGCTCGTGGTGTGTCGACTTCGGGACGATGCTCTCGCGCTTGGACGGTTTGGACATCGACAAGTTGAAAGAGATCGCGAACTACCGGGATTCATCGAAGTACAGCGAAGACGAGCGGGCCGCGATCGCCTACGCCGACGCCATGACCGGTGACCCCCATGGGGAGAACGGGGTGACGGACGAACAGGTCGCGGATCTCGAGCGCAGGTTCGGGCGAGCGGGCGTCGTGGAACTGACCTATCAGATCGGGCTCGAAAACATGCGCGCCCGGATGTATTCGGCGTTGGGGATTACCGAGCAGGGGTTCAGCACCGACTCCTGCCGTGTGCCCTGGGCAGAAGAATGATGCGCTGATTCGTCTACGGCAACTATCGACAATGCTCCGCAGATACGTGATCATGATTGACTAGTTCACGCATCTGCGGAGCATTCCGGCTTGTTAGGTCCGCACTTGCGACCTACGATCACCTGGTGCCCAACATTCGAATCCGCGAAGCTGCCGGCCTGCTCGGTGTCAGTGACGACACCGTCCGGCGGTGGGTCGACGGTGGGCTTCTCACCGCGACGACGGACGACTCCGGCCGCAAGGTCATCGACGGTGCCGAGTTGGCGGGCTTCGCCCGGTCCAACGCCGGACCCGCACCGGCCGATCCGCTCACGGGTGCGAGTTCGGCCCGCAACCGGTTCGCCGGCCTCGTCACCAAGGTCGTCACCGACAAGGTGATGGCTCAGGTCGAAATGCAGTGTGGGCCCTTCACTGTCGTCTCGTTGATGAGTACCGACGCGGTTCGGGAGCTCGGACTCGAGGTCGGGAGTATCGGAGTCGCAATCGTGAAGGCCACCACGGTCATCGTGGAAACGCCGTAGTTTTTGAACATACTGGAGGAAATTCGTGAAGCGTGTAGTCGGACTTGTTGCAGCAGGTGCCTTTTCGCTTGCCCTGGTGACCGGTTGTAGTTCCTCCGACAATTCTTCGTCGGAGACGTCGTCGGCCGCTCCGACCACAACCACTTCCAGTGATAGTGCCACGGGAAGCATCACCGTCTTCGCAGCGGCGTCACTCAAGAACAGCTTCACCGAACTCGGCAAGGAATTCGAGTCCGAGAACCCCGGTTCATCGGTCACATTCAGCTTTGCCGGGTCCTCGGACCTCGTCGCTCAGATCACCCAGGGCGCACCGGCTGACGTGTTCGCCTCGGCTGACGCCGCCAACATGACCAAGGCCACCGACGCCGGCGTCGTCGCGGGGTCGCCCTCGGACTTTGCGAGCAACACCTTGACGATTGTTGTGCCGCCGGGCAATCCGAAGGGCATCGCGTCGTTCGCCGATCTGGCAAAGGAGGGGACGCAACTGGTGATCTGCGCTCCGCAGGTCCCTTGTGGCGCGGCTACGAAGAAGGTCGAGACGGCCACAGGCGAGACCCTCTCGCCCGTCAGCGAAGAATCGTCGGTGACCGACGTTCTCAACAAGGTGACGTCCGGGCAGGCCGATGCCGGCATCGTTTACGTCACCGACGCGAAGTCCGCTGGTGACAAGGTTCAGACCGTCGCGTTCCCGGAAGCCACCACGGTGGTCAACCTGTACCAGATTGCGGTGCTGAAGGATTCGAAGAATTCGGAAACGGCAACGAAGTTCGTCGATCTCGTGAAGGGCCCCAAGGGCTTGGCAGTTCTGGGTGACGCGGGATTCGCTGCTCCGTGACACGCCTACGACCGTCAGCCCGAGCCCCGCTCGGGTTGCCGGTATGGATTTACCTTCCCGCGCTGATCGGCGGGGCGTTTGTCATCGCTCCCTTGGCCGCGATGCTGGCCACCGTGCAGTGGTCGCAGTTCGGGGAACTCGTGACTTCCGAATCGTCGGTTGCCGCGTTGAAACTGAGTTTGAAGACAGCAGCGATGAGCACGCTGCTGTGCATCCTGTTCGGCGTACCGATGGCCGCGGTGTTGGCGCGCAGTCATTTTCGGGGACTGTCCGTTCTTCGATCGTTGATCCTGCTCCCGCTGGTTCTGCCGCCCGTGGTGGGCGGTATCGCGTTGCTGTACACGTTCGGGCGCAAAGGGTTGATCGGTGAGCAGCTGGAAGTGCTCGGCATCCAGATAGCATTCTCGACAACCGCGGTGGTCCTGGCGCAGACGTTTGTCGCGCTACCGTTCCTCGTCGTCAGCCTCGAAGGTGCACTACGCACTGCGGGCACACGATACGAGGCCGTAGCCTCGACGCTCGGAGCCCGCCCGACCACCGTGCTCCGCCGGGTGACTTTGCCGCTGGTGCTTCCCGGTCTGGTGTCAGGGGCAGTGCTGGCTTTCGCTCGCGCACTGGGGGAGTTCGGTGCAACGCTGACGTTCGCGGGAAGTCTGCAAGGGGTCACGCGTACCCTGCCGTTGGAAATCTATCTCCAGCGTGAGACCGATCCGGATGCAGCGGTGGCGCTTTCGCTGGTGTTGGTCGTAGTCGCGGTGGTCATCGTGGTTGCGGTGCGTGGACGCGGATCGGCGGGTTCGTTGTGAGTGGCCTCCACGTCGACATCGAGATTCCGGAGCGCGACGTCGTTGCGACGTTCGACGTCGCGGCCGGTGAGGTGACCGCTGTCCTCGGACCGAACGGCGCAGGCAAGTCGACGGTACTGGCGGCGGTTGCCGGACTACATCACCCGCGGCGTGGGTTGATCGAACTGAATTCTCGCGTTCTCACCGATACCGGTAGGGGAGTCGCGTTGGCGCCGCATCGGCGCGGCACTGCTCTACTCGCGCAAGAGGCACTTCTCTTTCCCCACCTCAGTGCGGCCGCGAACGTGGCGTTCGCGCCGCGCAGTGCAGGGCGGTCGCGTCGCGATTCCGCCAATTCCGCGCGCCACTGGCTCGACGCAGTCGACGCCGCCGAATTGGCTGACCGCAAGCCGTCACAGCTCTCCGGCGGTCAAGCGCAACGAGTCGCAGTGGCGAGGGCATTGGCTGCTGAACCCGAACTACTCCTGCTCGACGAACCGATGTCTGCGCTCGACGTCGCCTCCGCCCCGGCATTGCGGTCGTTGCTGCGTAGAGTGCTCCGAACAGGAGATCGCACGGCCGTGCTCGTCACGCACGACGCTCTGGATGCGCTGGCCCTTGCCGACACCGTTGTCGTGCTGGACGGCGGCCGGGTCGTCGAACGTGGTGACGTACGAACAGTTCTGACTCGCCCGCGTAGTGCATTTGCAGCACGCATCGCAGGGATCAACTTGCGCAGCGGCACGATGGCCGGAGACGGAATGCTCAGAAGTCCGGTCGGGGTGGGTATCGCGGGCCAGACGGAGACCGACTTACCGGCCGGCAGTGCCGCCGTGGCAGTCTTCGAGCCGCGAGCAGTGTCGGTCTACCTGGATCCGCCTCACGGGAGCCCACGAAACGCGTTTGCGGTCACGATCGCGGAGATCGAAAATCGAGGCGATGTCGTCCGAGTCCGAGCCGAGGACGAAGCCGGCCAGCCGGGCTTGTCTGCCGACATCACGGCGAGCGCAGCGGCCGAGCTCGATCTGGTTCCGGGATCGGCCGCTACGTTTGTGGTCAAGGCCACCGAGACGCTGATCTATGCGCAGGGCGCAGGCTCGTAGACGTCCTCTACGACCGAATCCGCATAGAGGGCTGCAATTTCGGACGCGTACTTCTCGGCTATCGGCTTGCGCCTGAGCTTCATCGTCGGTGTCAGCTCGTCGCCGCCTGGCTCCCAGAACGTGGTGAGTACGTGAAACCGCTTGATCTGCTCGGCCCTCGACAGACGCGAGTTTCCCTCGGCGACAGCAGTTGCAACGATGTCGACGGTCCGAGCGTCCTTGGCGAGTACCGCGGCCTCGGCCGCAAGTCCCAGTGAGCGTGCCGCTCCGACCGCGGCGTCGGCGCTGAGAGTGATCAACGCTGTGTTGAACTTTCGGCCGTCTCCGATTGCCACGACCTCACCGATCAACGACGACGACGTCTTCACTGCGGTCTCGATGGCAGCGGGGGACATGTTCTTTCCTGACGCATTGATGATCAGCTCCTTCTTGCGATCGATCACCGTGAGGTATCCGTCTGCGTCGGCCGTGACGATGTCTCCGGTCGAAAGCCAACCGTCTGCACTGATCGCTTCGGCCGTTTTTGCCGGTTCGCCGCGGTACCCCTTCATGACCAACGGTCCTCGAACCAGTAGCTCACCGTCCGCCTCGATGCGCATTTCCATGCCTGGAAGCAACTTTCCGACCGTTCCCAGCTTGGTCGGCTCGGCCGGTGCGGTGCTCGCAATGCATGTCAGCTCGGACATTCCCCAGATCTCCGAGATCGGAACTCCCAGGGCTGCAAAGAATGCCAAGGTGTCCGGCGGAATCGGTGCAGCGCCAGAGATGGCCCACTTCAGTTCGGCAAAACCGAGTTTCGCACGCAGAGCGGAGAGGACCATTGCATCGGCTCGGGCGTAGTCCGCTTCCAGTTCGGCGGGGACTGTTTCACCGGCTCGCAAGTGTGCGAGCCGAGTGCGACCGACGTCGAGTGCCCACTGCAATGCCGCTCGCCGCGCGTCGTCCGGTTCGTTGGCGACGGCCGATTCGACTGCAACCTTCAGCTTTTCCCACACACGGGGGACACTGCCCCAGATCGTGGGGCGACAGTCCGGAAGCGCAGCCGCTACCTGGCTCGGATCCGGCACGACAGTGATCTGGGTGCCGAACACCATTTGCATGTACAGGCAGGTGAGCCGATCGGCTATGTGCGCCGACGGCATGTACGAGGTGATGCGGTCACCGAACTCGACGGGGAGTACAGCACTGACGGCGGTGGTTTCGAACAACAGACAGGCATGAGTCGTCTCGACGCCCTTGGGGTTGCCGGTCGTGCCGGAGGTGTAGATCAACGTGGCGACGTCGTTCGGTTTCACCGCACGCCAGGTGCTCTCGAAATCGAAATCGGCGGCAGCAGAGGACTTCATCTGCTCCAGCGTCAGGGTGCCGGACTGCTGGGCAGACGGTTGCGCGTCGACGACCACGATCGTGTCGAGTGTGGCACCGGATCGGCGAACGGTATCCACGTACTGGGCCTCGCAGACGAGCACTCGCGCACCGGAATTGGCGAGGATGTACTGGATGGCTTCGGGTGCCGACGTGTTGTAGATGGAGAAGGATGTCGCGCCGAGGTGTTGGGCGCCGACGTCGATCGGGTAGAACTCGATGCGGTTACTCATCATCAATGCAACCGTATCGCCATGTCCCACGCCGATTCCGGCCAATCCCGCGGCAACATCGCGAACCTGTTCGCCGTACGCGCGCCACGTCAGTGTTCGCGCATCGCCGATGTCTCGCAGGGCCACCGCGTCGGGCGCTACCGCCGACACTCGCTGGAAGGCTGCACACAACGTAGTCATGATGTTCTCCTGGATGCCTTTGTCAGGGCTGACGCATTCGTCGGGGCCGCAGCGGTGGTTCTGTCTTCGAGTTCGCGGATCAGGTCGTGTGCCTGTTTGTCTTTTGCCAGGTAACCGTCGGCAAGGACATTGATGAATCCGCGTCCCCACGCCCAGGGTTCCCAGGCAGCGGGGGCAAGGGTCCGGGCGGCGCGGCGCGCGATCGCGGCGGCGATCACGGTGGCGGCACGGTCCGGGGAGATTCGATGACGGAGGGGACCGGGTAGTCGAGCGTCGAGTTTGCGCCCGATCTCGTCGTCGTCGAGTGTGGCGCGTGCAAGTTGTGTATCCACCATCCCGAAGTACGCGATGCCGGCAGTAGCGCCGTAGCCGGCAACCTCGAGACGCAGCGCCCGGCCGAGCGCTTCGACCCCAGCCTTGCTGATCATGTACGAAGCGCCGCCCAAACCGGGGGCGAACGACGCCGCCGATGACACGACGACGATGTGCCCACTGTTGCGGATCACCTCGTCGATGGTCGGATGCACGGTGTTGAAGACGCCGGTGAGATTGACGTCGAGCACACGATCGAAGGCGTCGGGATCGATCTGGCGCAATGTTGCCGGGGGAGGGGTGATTCCGGCGTTGGCCACTACGACGTCGATTCTGCCCAGCTGCTCGATGATCGTTTGCACGGCTGCGGTCATGCCGTCCCGATCTCGGACATCGGCCGTCACCGTCACGACTCGCTGTGACTCGAATGAGCGCTCGGCCGTTGCCAATGAACTCTCGTTGACGTCGACCAGTGCCACGGTGGCCCCACGCCGGTGGAGAGTGCGCGCCAGCGCTGCACCGATACCGTCGCCTCCACCGGTGATCAGTACGACCTTCCCGGCGACGTCGTAGTCGAGTCGGCGTCCGGGCAGTGGAATGCCCAGATCGCGGACTGTTCCCGCAATTGCGGACAAGCGTCCCGTCATTGCTTCAGTGCCTTCCGTGTAGTGCGCGGATGAGAACCTTGACCAGCCAGTCGATTCGGGCGGTCCTTCGAAACGTCGTCAGTGGTAGGGGCGAACGGAATCGTTGCCGAGTCGTCGAACGAGCGTAGGTGAACTCCTTCAGACCATCTGGGCCGTGAACGCGTCCGAAACCAGATGCTCCGACCCCACCCAGTGGCAGGTTGGGAACCGCGGCATACATCACGTAAGAGTTCACCGACGCTCCTCCGGATCGGAGCCGATCGGCAACAGCCGCTCCGTCCTTGCCGAACACGCTTGCTCCCAATGCGTATGGCGACGCATTGACCAACTCCACCGCCTCGTCCATCGAGGCGACCTTGGTGATCGTCATCGTCGGGCCGAAAGTTTCCTCCGTGACGGCGAGGCTGTCTTCGGGGACGTCGACCATGATGGTCGGTTGCACGTACTGGCCGGAGATCGAGCCGAGCCCTCCGAGAACGACACGTCCACCCCGCGACATCGCGTCGTCGATGTGGCGCCGGATGACGGAGACTTGCGAGGGCATGGTGATCGGACCGATCTTGTCTTCGGCACCCGGACCCGCATGAACTCGGGCAGCCAAAGTGATTGTCTTGTCGATAAACTCGCCGTAGACATGTTCGTGCACGTATACACGCTCGACGCCCAGACAGGTTTGACCGGAGTTGGACAATGCTCCCCACACCGCAGCATCCGCGGCGGCACCGACATTTCCGTCGGCATCAAGGATGAGCGCGTCCTTACCACCACATTCCATCAACACCGGTGTGAGGGTCTCGGCGCACGCTGCCATGACTTTCTTGCCCGTCGCGGTCGATCCGGTGAACCCGATCTTGTCGACACCGGCCAGGCACAGTGCCGCGCCGACCGAACCATCGCCCGTGACGACCTGCAGCACAGGATGTTCAGGGACGACCTCGGCGAAGGCGCGGCCCAACCATTGCCCGACTGCCGGTGCGAACTCACTCGGCTTGTAGACCACGGCGTTGCCTGCAGCCAGCGAGAACGAGAGCGAACCGAGTGGGGTGAAGACCGGATAGTTCCACGGACCGATCACACCGATCACCCCGAGAGGTCGATACTCCACCGAGGCGGCCTGATTGACCGTCAACAAACTGGAGCGGACGCTGCGCCTGCCCAATACCTTTCGGGCATTCTTCGACGCCCACGCGAGATGTTCTAGTGCCATGGCGATTTCGAGCATCGCGTCAGGGTGCGGCTTGCCCATGTCCCGGTGCACGACGTCGGCGAGTTCGGATGCGCGACGAGCGATGATTCCTCGCCACCGATCCAGTCGACGAGCGCGTTGCTCGAATGTCAGTTCTGCCCACCATTCGGAAGCAGTACGGGCGTCGCGCACTGCCTGTGTCACTGTGTCGTCGGACGCCTGTGTGGTCGTGTCGATCTCGGTCGCCGTCATCGTGGAGTTCCTTGAAGTGTGTGGTGGACGGCGCCGTCGGCCCAGCCGCGGGTGACGCGTTGGAGGATCGGTCGGGACAGAGTCAGAATGGGGGCGAACCACGGCTGCGCTTGCACAGCGAACGTCCAGGTGAGGCGGCTGCCAGTCGAAGTCGGTTCCAACACCAGATCTTCAGCGAAGCGTTTGAACCCCGGAAGTGACGCCGACTCCACGTAGAACGACATCCGGCGCCCCTCGTCCCAGCGGAAGAATCGCTCGTTCAGTGCAGCAAAAGCGCCGGCTCGCACGGTTCGCGTAGTCCCGACGCCGAATGGTCTGTCCGAGGTCCAGTCGGCTCCGGTGATCCCGTGCGCCCACGACGTGAGCGCTCCGTCCGAGGTCAACGTCTGCCACAAGCTTTCACATGTCGCTTCGGATTCGATCCGGTGAGTGATCACCAGCGGAGCGGAGCGGATGAAGGCTGCGTCGGCCGCAGAAAGAGAGAATTTTCCCTTCACAGGTCCACCACCAAAGACCCACCGGTGGAACGTGATCGACAGGTCAACATCGAACCAGTACGTTCGGATTCGGTGAGGAGGGTGTCTCGATGCTCGACGGTCCCGGAGAGCACCCGGACCTTGCATGTACCGCAGAAGCCCTGTTGGCATGAATACGCTACTCCGGGAAGTACGCGTCGTATTGCAGCCAATGCACTTTCGGACTCGCCCACATCGACGGTGAGACCGGTGCGCGCCAGATGCACCGTGAACTCCTTGCCGTCGACTACCGGGAGTGGGGAGAACCTCTCGCTGTGCACCGATCCGGTCGGGTTGGCGGCGAAAGTTGCCGCACGCACCGTGTTCATCAGCGGAACCGGTCCGCACGTGTACACCGCGGCACCTGGATCCGCAGCAGCGACGAGTGTTCCGATATCCGTCGGACCCAGCTCGTCGTCGGGTCGGATGGTTACCCGGCCGCTGGAATACTCCTCGATCTCGTTCAGGAATGGCATAGCTGCCCGAGTTCGTCCGAGATAGTCCAATCGCCACGGGACTCCGCGGCGGTGACAGCGTTGCACCATGGGAAGTATCGGAGTGATCCCGATTCCGCCCGCAACAAAGAGGTACGACGGAGCAGTGACAAAAGGAAATGCATTCCGCGGCCCTCGTACGTCGACAACCATTCCGGGTTTCAGCGACTCGTGTATCTCGCGGGAGCCACCCCCGCCCTCGTCGATCCGCCGGACGGCGATCCGATACGAGGTCAAGTCGTCGGGGTCTCCGCACAACGAATACTGTCGTTGCCTTCCCGAGGGGAGAATGACGTCTAGGTGAGCGCCGGGAATCCACGACGGCAGGGTGATTCCTTCCCTCGGGGTCAAGGTGACACTCAGGACGTCTGCGCACTCGAACCGGACGGACTTCACGTCCAGCGTCATGTCGAATCCGCTGTAGCGGACCGGGTTGGGACGCGAAAGTATCTGCGCTGCAGGACTTGACGCAAAGATTCGACGGTATGCGCTCGTCGCCTGTGCGGCAATCCTCAACGACCGGGTCGGTGTGAAGTCTTGTGCGTCGTGAGGACGGTCGGCAGTCGTCTTGTTCATCCTTCACTCTTTTCGGAAGAACGATTGGCGGCAGGTGAGCGAGCGAGGTAGCGCATGGCTACGTCCATGTCCCCGATCTGGGACGGATGGAAGCTCGGCCGCAGATACGGAGGAATCTCGGTGATCAGGAATTTCATGTTCGGGACCAGGCCGCGGCGAGTGGCGCTGATCAGTTGCAGAGGCCACAGGCGGCCCTTCGCCTTCGACGGGTCCTGCCGGAAGAGGTAGTTCATCGAGGCGATGAACAACACGAACAACGTGAAGCTGGCGAGCAGCGCCGTGCGAACGCGGCGGGCGTAGCTACCGTCCACGTACATGTAGGCGTCGAAGGCCACGTTGCGGTGCTCGACTTCCTCGGCGCCGTGCCACTTGACCATGTCGAGCATCGTCGGGTGCATGCCGGCATCTTCGAGGGCGGGATCGGTGAGCAGCCATTCCCCGACCACCGCCGTGTAGTGCTCCATCGCGGCAAACAAGCCGAGACGTTCACAGAGCCAGGCGTGCTTGGCTTTTCCGGTCAATCCTTTGTCGCCCAATATCTTGTCCACGAGCCAGTCCATCCGGCGTGACATCGGTTTCATGTCCATGCCGAGGTCCGCAAGATGCTCGCGTGCACCTTTGTGCGACGACGCGTGTGTTGCTTCCTGGCCGACGAATCCCACCACCTCTTCGTGCAGGCGGGGGTCCTCGATGAGCGGGAGCGCTTCGGCGAGCGTTGCGGACATGGCCCGCTCTCCCTCGGGCAACACGAGATGCATGAAGTTGATGACGTGGGTGACCATCGGTTCGTTCGGCACGTAATGCAGTGGTACGCCGTCCCAGTCGAATTCGACGTCACGGGCGGCGATCGCATGTGCTTCGTCGGTGTAGCGGCGCGCGCCGGACGGTGCGACGACGGGTGTGCCTCGGAAGGCGTTGATGCCGAGCATTATCGGCTCCTCACGGTTTCTCGGGCAGTGGTGAGTGATTCGGACGAGACGGGTTGTACTTGCGCGTAGTGAGCGAGGTCGGCTCGTTTGGTCCTGGTGCGGAAGGATCGGTTGAATCCGGGATAGAAGGTGTAATTGCGGCCGCCGTCGACGAGGTAGTAACTACTGCACCCGCCGGCGTTCCATACGCTGGTGGCGAGTCGGCGGTCGGTCGCGCGCACGAACTCTCTCTGCACGTCTGCCCGGACGTCGATACTGCCGATGCCGCGCTCGTCCATTTGAAGAATGCAGCTCACGATGTACTCGACCTGCGCTTCGATCGTGACGACCTGCGAGGTGTAGACCACGGAATTGGGGCCGAGGATCATGAAGAAGTTCGGAAACCCGCTGATGGTGGTGCCGAGGAAGGCCTCGGCACTGCCGTTCCACGTCTGCGCGAGGCTGCGGCCGTCCTTGCCCCGGATGATGTCGAACGACGGGTTGTCTCCCATACGAAAGCCGGTTCCCATGACTATGGTGTCGACTTCCCGGAAGGCGCCGTCCGCGGTGAGGACTCCGCGCTCCTGCACCTCGACGATTCCGTCCGTCACCACCTCCACATTGGGTGACGCCAGCGCGGGATAGTAGGTGTTCGAGAACGTCGGACGCTTGCATCCGAATGCGTAGTGGGGGAGCAGCTTTGCGCGAAGCTCCGGGTCCCGCACCTGCCGGCGAAGGTGTGCTCGGCCGAGTGCGGCCAGCCCTTTGAGCAGTGACGGCTTGTACACGAATCCGGGTACCAGGGCTTCTTGGAGCAGGTCGAGTCCCTTGCGTGCCAGTCGTTGGGTGAGCGGCACCCGCTCGAAGAGAGCGCTCGGCCAGCCGGTCATCGGCTGATCCGGGTGCGGCAGGATCCACGTCGGTGTCCGCTGGAACACGGTCAACGTGTCTGCGAGCGGTTGCAGTCTGGGGATGATCTGCACCGCAGAGGCACCGGTGCCGACCACGGCTATCCGCTCACCGCGAAGGTCGTGGTCGTGGTTCCAGTCCGCGGTGTGGAACATCTGACCACGAAACGATTCGAGCCCGGGAAGGTCGGGTGTGGCGGGGGCACTGAACGGGCCGGTGGCCGCGACCAGGAACTGTGTCTCCCACACGGTTTCCGCAGTGTGTACCCGCCAGATCTGGGCTTGCTCGTCCCACGAAGCTTCTGTCACGTCCTGGTTGCAGTGGAAATGACCGGCCAGTCCGAAGCGATGGACGCAATCCCGGAGATAGTCGTAGATCTCGGGCTGTAGCGGATACAGCCGCGTCCAGTTCGGATTGGGCGCAAACGAGAACGAGTACAGAATCGACGGGATGTCGCACTGTGCACCGGGGTAGGTATTGACCTGCCAGGTCCCCCCGGGCTCCGCGGCACGTTCCAGAACGACGAAGTCGTCGATCCCGGACTGCTTCAAGCGGACAGCCGTTCCGATGCCGCCGAAACCGGCTCCGATGACGACGACTCGTGTTCGGCGAGTTCGAGTTTCCTCGTCACCGGCCGATGGCCCCGAGGTTGGGTCGATGTCGACCATGTGTGACGCCTCCTGATTGGTGCGTGAACAACTGAACGAAGAGTAAGTCTGACATCAAGTGACGTCAACAGCGGTTGATGTCAGAATTCAACTGATTGACATCGGGCGATGTCAGTTCGCTTGCGGAGGTCGCCGCGATAACCTGAGGTCGAGAGCGCTGCCGGTCAGTGAGAACATGGGGACATGACGGATACCGAGGCTCGGCGCACCGGCCCGCGCAGGTGGCGTGGGCAGGAACCGGAAGATCGCCGCGCCGCGCGCCGGACACAGCTGATCGAAGCCGGGTTGCAGATCATGGGCACCGAGGGAGCGGCCGCCGCGACCATGCGTGCGACCTGCCGCGAGGCCGCGCTGACCGAACGGTACTTCTACGAGAGCTTCGCCAACCGTGACGAACTGCTGGTCGCCGTGCTCGACGAGGTCGTTCTCGGTGCGCGTGACACTATTCTGGACGCTCTCGAGGCGGCGCCTTCCGAACCGTCGGCCCTGATCCGCCACGTGGTGAAGGCCTTCACCAACTACGTATTCAAAGATCCTCGACGTGGACGCATCATGTTCGTCGAATCCCAGGCGGAACCTGCGCTGTGGGATCGAGGGCGAGAATTGATGGCGGAGTTCACGAATCCGATTTCCGCGTCGCTCGAGCTGATGTACGGCGGCGAGGCAACCGACTCCGCGAACTCCGAACTCAATTCGGTGGGGCTGTTCGGTGCCCTCGCGTTCATCTATCAGGCGCACACCCCGTCCTCCAAGATCTCTCGAAAGCGTTTGGTGGAGCACATTTCGCTCATGGTCGAGGCGCAGGCGACGGTCAACAGCACGCCCGCGAGAAAAGAATGACGTCCGCGTCGGCCACAGGCGGAAGGCGTCTCGGTCCCGAAGACCGGCGTGAGCAGATCATTGTCAGCGCGGCAAAGGTTTTCGAGGAGAAGTCTTTTGCCGACGTCTCGATGACCGAGTTGGCCAAGGCGGCTGGGGTCGGACGTCCGCTGCTCAATCATTACTTCGGCTCCAAGCGGGAGTTGTATCTCGACGTCGTGCGGCGGTTCGTCTTCATTCCCGAAGTGGCGGTGGACCGCATTCCGCGATCGGCGAGCCAGGAGAAGCGGATCGGCGCCGTGATCGATCGGTGGCTCGACGTTGCCTGGCGTCATCGCGACATGTGGATCTCGACAATCATGTCCGACGACCTCCGCCGTGATCCCGAGATGGATCGGATCCTGCAGGATGCTGACGACGTTGCTGCGCGACGCATGATGGATGCGCTCGAGATTCGACCGAGTGAAGGCAGCGCGGCTGCTGTTCATTCGATGATCGTGGCGTACGGAGGCTTGGCGAAGGCCGCCAGTAAGCAGTGGTTGGTGACGGGAGCGCTCGACCGCGAACAGGTGCACCTTCTGCTGGTACGCAGTTTGCTCGCCATCGTGCGTGACGTTCTGCCGGCGTGCGAGGCGGATTCCTGATTGCTCAGAGTGATCTCGCCACGAGGTCCTTCATGACTTCGTTCGATCCGGCGTAGATTCGCTGAATACGAGCGTCGGCGTACATCTGAGCGATGGGATATTCGAGTATGTAGCCGTACCCGCCGTGTAGTTGCACGCAGCGGTCGATCACGGCGCACTGCTGGTCGGTGAGCCAGTACTTGGCCATCGCGGCGGTAGTCGCATCGAGCTGCCCGGCAACGTATTTGACGATGCAGTCGTCGATGAACGTTCGTGAGATACGAGCGATGGACGCGCACTCGGCAAGTTCGAAGCGGGTGTTCTGCAGATCGAAGAGCGTTTGCCCGAACATGTTTCGGGATTTGGTGTACTCGACGGTGAGGGCGACTGCACGCTCCATTGCCGCAGTGGCTGCAACTCCGCAGATCAATCGTTCAGGCAGTAGCTGCTGCATCAGCTGGGCAAACCCTGTGCCTTCGCGGTCCCCGAGCAGGTTTGTTGCAGGCACCCGCAAGCGGTCGAAGAACAGCTCGGTGGTGTCCTGGCCCTTCTGTCCGACCTTCTCGAGTATTCGCCCGCGCTCGAAACCCGGTGTGTTGTCATCGACCTCGGCCACGATGAGCGACACTCCACGCGCTCCGAGGCTGGGATCGGTCTTGGCGGCAATAATCACCAGATCACAATTGCGACCGTTGGAGATGAAGGTCTTTGCGCCGCTGATCAGATAGTCGTCACCGTCGCGGACGGCTCGGGTGGTGATGTTCTGCAAGTCGGATCCGGTGCCGGGCTCGGTCATGGCGATTGCGCCCACCCACTCGCCACTCACCAGCTTCGGTAGCCAGCGCTGTTTGTGCTCGTGATCGGCGTAGGCATTGAGGTAGTGCGGCACGATTCCCGAGTGCACGCCGAGTTGGCGTGAATGATCACCCGCCATGACCTGCTCGTGGAACAGCACGGCGTCGTGCGCGAAAGTTCCTCCTCCGCCGCCGTACTCGGTGGGGATCGACATGCCGGCGAGCCCGAGCGCCCCGAGTTCCCGATATGCGGATTTGTCGGGAAAACCTTGGGACGCGAAGCGTTTCTGATGCGGTGTGACGTGTTTGGCGAAGAAGTTCCTTGCCAGGTCGGCCACGGCCTCCAATTCGTCGTCCATCCACGGGGACCGTCGTTCTGCGGTCCGGGTTGCGGTAGATCCTTGCGTCATCGTGATTCTCCCGATCGATGAAGTGCGACCCGCGAGCGGATCCGACTCCACCTATCATCCACACTGTTGACATAGTGTCAATAAAGGGGTGGTTGAATCGACCTCCGGACCCGCCTCGAATTCCACGTCGGCCGCCCGCAAGAATGGGACGACACAGACACGAACAGGCCGGCGCGAAGGATGGGCAGTGGACCCCGAAGAAACATCAGCGGGTCATGAGTCCGACCTCCCGGCTCCGCGGCCGGCGCGCAGCGTCCTGTTCGGATTGCCGCCGGTGGGAAACCGGTACCCCGGAGCGGTTCGCGTCGCCCTCGCCCTGGCGATTCCGGCGGCCATCGCCACACTGCTCGGATTCGGGTCTGCTTCGCTCCTGGTCGGCCTCGGTGCATTTGCATCGATCTACGGTGAGGGTCGTCCGTACCGGAGCAGGTGGAAGGCAGTCGGTATCGCTGCGACGGCGCTGACGATCCTGTCCTTCGTCGGGGCATCGGTGGGTGAGCCCGTCCACCGAGCCATCGCCGAGGGAGCGCCGACGGTGCTGCTCGTCTTTGTCGTGCTGATCATGGCCGTCGTGGTGTCGACCTGCGCCTTCACCGTCGACGCGCTTCGATTGGGTCCACCGGGCGCGTTCTTTCTGTTGCTCACCACCGAGATCAGTTCCGTGATCGCCACTCCCGGTCAGCCGCCGGTCGAGGTCGCGATGTGGACGGCAATCGGTGGGATCAGCGCGGTGGTCGTCTCGATGACGGGAATCCTGTGGGCACCGAGAGCTGTCGAACGCAGCGCTGTACAGGCAGCCGTCTCGGCCGTTGCGGAGTACACGGACGCTCAGGCGAGGTACGCCCCACCCGAACTCACGCGAGACAAACGCCACGCTGCAGCACTTCGGCTGCACGACGCGTGGCAGTGCCTCTACCGCGGCGCAATCGTCGGGAAAGACCACCCGTTGACCCGTGAACTCGAACGAGCGCAGATCTCGATGGCCAGGGCGATCTCCGACGACCACGATCCGGAACTCATGGCCGACCCCGCGTTCGACGTCGACGACGTCGGTGCTCACCCGCCTCTGCCCGACCCGACGATCCGATATCGGTTCCTCCGCGCCTGCAATCGGTCCAGCCGAGCGTCGGTGACGGCACTTCGGCTGTCCATTGCCTGTATGGCGGCGGGAACCCTCACCGTCCTGCTCGGCATCGATCGCCCGGACTGGGCGGTGATCGCCGCGGCGATGGTCCTTCATCAAGGACCGGATCGAATACTGGGCACCTATCGCGGAATCCACCGCATCGGTGGGACCGTCCTCGGGTTGATTCTGTTGGGTGCCATCTACTCCTGGAGTCCGACCGGTCTGTGGTTGGTGGCGGTACTTGCAGTCCTGATGGCGGGGGTCGAGCTGTTCCTGGTGCGGAATTACGGGATAGCCGTCATCTTCATCACCGCCCTCGCGATTCTCCTCGGCGCGGCCGGTGGTGCGCACGGGACCGTCCGACATCTGATCCTCAGCCGCATGCTCGAGACGGCAATCGGCGTCGTCGTGGCGTTGGTGGTCCTGTGGACGGTGGGGCGCGGTGCGCATCGACGCACTCTGATCTGGGTCGACGAACGGGCCAGTAGCGTCCTGTTCAAGCTGCTGACCGAAATTCGCGCGAGGCACTATGCACCACAGGCGAATTGGTCGGAGCTTTCGGAGCTTCGACGGGACCTGGACTTCGAACTGCGAGGTAGCGCGATGGCCGGGATCGACGCCGCCCACAACGAACCCGAGTGGGCGTCGCAGCAGTGGAGGACGCACACCGAATTGCACCATCTGGGATCGGATGTACTGCACCGACTGTGGTTCGGCACGCAGGTGTCCAGATCACACCTCGAGGAATGGGAGTCTCGCTACTTGCGTTCGGGTTCGGTGTGATCGAGCATCGGCACAGCGCTGAACTTGGCTGGATTCGCAATGTCGTAGGCCGCGCACACGACTCCGTCGCGGACAGTGAAGCCGGCAACGCGAGCGGCGAACTGCGGGTACTGGTCGTCCCCCGGTGAGCCGGCGAATACACCGCCGAGCTGTCCGTTGACGAGAACCGGTGACATCGAGAACACCGCTGCCGGTCCGTACTTGCGGGCCAATCCCAGATAGAACCGCGCGACACGATCGCTGCCGCGCACAATGTTGACAGCCGTGCGGGTAGTTCCGCCTGCGTCACCGATCAGGACGGCATCGGGATCGAGTGCACCTATCACGGCGTTCAGATCTCCACTCGCGATAGCCGTCACCAATCGCTCGACGGCAGCAGCATGCTCCTCGCTACTGACCGGGACCGGCGCCGACGCTGCGGCTTTACGGGCCCGCGAGGCCAACTGACGGGCAGTGGCTACTTCGATTTCGAGGATGCGCGCAACCTCGGCGAAGGGCACGTCGAAGCCGTCATGCAGGACGAAGGCAACGCGTTGAGCGGGAGTAAGGGTGTCCAGGACGACGAGGGCAGCAAAACGATTCTGTTCCTGCGTCACGACGTACTCCAGCGGATCGGGTGTCGCTGAGGGTGTGCCCGAGGTGGCGTCGACGGGCGTGACGATCGGCTCCGGAAGCCACTGTCCGACATAGCTTTCTCTTCTGACCGCGGCCGATTTGAGATGATCGAGGCAGATTCGGCCGACAACTGTGGTGAGCCATCCGCGCAGTTCGCGGATCTGCAATTCGTCGCCTCGCGTGTTTTCGGCAACTTGAAGCCGTATCCACGCTTCCTGCACCGCATCCTGAGCGTCGCTGAAACTTCCGGTGAGACGGTAGGCCACCGACGTCAGGTGGCCACGGTGTTGCTCGAAGTCCTGCGCAGTCGTCGGCGAAAGCATGCCCTCATGATACGGACCTCACACATTAAATCCGGCATGAATGTAACCGTTGACCCAGGTAGTGGGTGCCGACGTATGGTTTCGGCACTGCTCACGGCTCGATCCTGTCTGCACATTCATTGGAGTCTCACGTGTTTCGGTCTTTCCCGCTCATGTCGCTCAACTGTTGTCGTTGAACTGACATTCCCCACACCTGCCTGTGCCGAGCGCCGCACACGGCGCTCCGGACAGGTGTAGCCGAGAACTGAACCAATCATCTTCTACAGGAAGCAACTTCATGATTCGCCCTCGTTTCGCGCGCTCGGTAGCCGCGGTCGTCGCTCTTGTCACTCTGTCCAGTTTTGCCGTTGCCTGCTCGGGCTCCTCCGACGAAGTGGTCAAGACCGCCGACGGCAAGACCGTCCTGCGGTACGAGGGCAGCACCGGACAGGTCATCTACCCCGAACTGGCCGCTGACCTCGGCTACTTCAACGACGTGGAGCTCAACTGGATCGGCGATACGACCAGCGGCCCTCAGAGCATTCAGAACGCAGCGACCGGTCAAACCGAGTTCGGCGGAGCGTTCAACGGGGCGGTGGTGAAGTTGGCTTCCGCGGGTTCACCGATCACCTCGGTCATCGGGTACTACGGCTCCGACAAGGAGAGCTTCAACGGGTACTACGTTCTCGACGACAGTCCGATCAAATCGGCGAAGGACCTGATCGGCAAGAAGGTCGGGATGAACACCCTCGGTGCGCACCACGAGTTCGTCGTGCGTGAATGGCTTGCGCGGGAGGGGCTTACACCGGACGAGATCAAGCAGGTGGAACTGATCGTGGTTCCGCCGGTCAACACGGAACAAGCGTTGCGGCAGGGACAGATCGACGTCGCCACCCTCGGCTCGGTCTTCCGTGACTCCGCGCTCGAACGTGGTGGCCTTCGCGAGCTGTTCACGGACGAATCGTTGTTCGGCTCGTTCACCTACGGCACGTTGGTGTTCCGTGACGACTACATCGCGCAGAACAAGGAGGCGGTCGCCGATTTCGTGCAGGGAACAGCGAGGGCCATCCGCTGGACGCAGACACACCCACGAGAAGAAGTGGTCGCGAAGCTGACGTCGATCATCAACAGCCGCGGACGCAACGAGGACACCAAGCTCATCAGCTACTGGAAGAGCCCAGGAGTCGCCGGCCCCGGCGGAACGATCACCGATACCGAGATCAGCACGTGGATCGACTGGCTCACCCGTAACGGCGAACTCGAAGAAGGAAAGTTGAAGCCGTCGGACATCTACACCAACGAATTCAACCCGTACGCCAACGGAACGTATTCACCCGACAGCGGCGCTGACGGACAGGCACTGGAGGCAGCAAAATGAGCACAGAACCGAAACTACGGCTCGAGCACGTCACCAAACAGTTCGACATTCGTGGGACCGACGAAGTTTTCACCGCGGTCGAGGACATCAACATCGACGTGGCGCCGGGGGAGTTCCTGGTCCTCGTCGGGCCGAGTGGTTGCGGCAAGTCGACTCTGCTGGACCTCCTCGGAGGACTCAGTTCGCCCACTTCCGGTCGAATCCTTCTGGACGGCAAGCAGATCACGGGCCCAGGCTTGGATCGGGGAATCGTCTTCCAGCAATACGCGCTACTTCCATGGCGAACTGCACGTCACAACATCGAGTTCGGACTCGAAGCGAAGGGCGTGAAGAAGAGCGAGCGACGCGAGCTCGCCGAGCATTACCTCGAACTGGTCGGTCTGCAAGGTTTCGCGGATCGCTATCCGCACGAGTTGTCCGGTGGAATGAAGCAGCGAGTCGCGATCGCCCGCAGCCTGGCATTCGACCCCGAAGTGTTGCTGATGGACGAACCATTTGCTGCGCTGGACGCACAGACGCGAGAGTCGCTGCAGGACGAGCTTCTGCGCATCTGGAAGGCCACCGGCAAGACCATCTTGTTCATCACCCACGGAATCGACGAGGCCATCTACCTCGGGCAACGTGTTGCAGTACTGACTTCGCGGCCGGGGCGCGTCAAGACGATCGTCGACATCGACATCGACCGGTCCGGCGACGACGTGCGATCAGGTGAGGAGTTCCGAGTGTTCCGGCACCGGATCTGGACGCTGCTGCACGGTGAAGTCGAGCGCGCTCGGGCCGGTGAACTCGATCCTGCCAAGGAGGTTGCACATGTCTAGCGCATTGGCGACGCCGGAGGTGGTCGCCACCCCGAAACCGTTGGCCGACAAAACACCTGACATTGCACAGCGGAGCCAGGCCGGCGGCAAGGCGGCGCGCTACATTCGTTCCACCGCCTGGCGGATTGCCAAGCCGTCGATTGCGATCGCGATCTTCCTCGGGATCTGGGAAGCGGCACCTCGGCTCGGGCTGGTGGACAAGGTCTTCCTCCCGCCCTTCACCGAAGTTGTGTCCGCATTCTTCACTCTCGCCGAGAACGGACAATTGCAAGAGCATGTTTCGGCCAGTCTGACGCGTGCGCTGACCGGATTCTTCGTGGCCATCGCGATCGCGATTCCGTTGGGAATCGCGATCGCCTGGTACCGCCCGGTCTCCGACTTCCTCAACCCGATTCTCGAATTGTTCCGCAACACAGCAGCCTTGGCTCTGCTTCCCGTCTTCGTGCTGATTCTCGGAATCGGTGAGGAATCGAAGATCGCCCTGGTGATCTACGCCTGCACCTTCCCGATTCTGCTCAACACGATCTCCGGTGTGCGAACAGTGGACCCCCTGCTGATCAAGTCCGCTGCCTCGCTGGGGTTCTCCTCGATTCGGCTGTTCCAGAAGGTGGTTCTGCCCGCCGCTGTTCCCACGATCTTCACGGGTATCCGCATGGCAGCCGCGTCGTCGATTCTCGTGCTGATCGCCGCCGAAATGGTCGGGGCCAAAGCCGGTCTCGGGTATCTGATCACCGCTTCACAACTCAACTTCCAGATCCCGAACATGTACGCGGGCATCGTCGCGATCTCGTTGTTGGGTCTGACAATCAACGCGATTCTGGTCCTGATCGAACGTCGGCTCTCGCGCTGGCGCGTCACCACCTGACCACACATTCACGGAAAGATTCTGCGAACTCATGTCCGAACGACAATTTCATCTGAACGCCTTCCTGATGGGCGTCGGCCATCATGAGGCGGCGTGGCGCCACCCACGCACAAACGCGGCCAACCTCCTGGACGTCAAGCACTTCCAGGAATTGGGGAGAATCGCCGAGCGTGGAAAGCTGGACTCGGTGTTCTTCGCCGACGGTCTAGCAGTCGGCCCGCGGGTCAAGTACAACACCCAGGCGATCTTCGAACCCGTCACCTTGCTGTCGGCGATCGCTGCGGCCACCGACAAGGTGGGACTGATTGCAACCGCGTCGACCAGTTACAGCGATCCGTACACTCTCGCAAGGAAGTTCGCTTCCCTCGATCACATCAGTGGTGGACGAGGCGGGTGGAACATCGTGACGTCGGCCGGCGCCGACGAGGCCGCGAACTTCGGCCTCGATGCGGTACCGACGCACAGCGGTCGTTACGAGCGCGCCGAGGAGTTTCTCGACGTGACGCTCGGACTCTGGGACAGCTGGGAAGAGGGGGCAGTTGTCCTGGACGAAGAGACCGGAATCTTCGCCGATCCTGATCGTGTCCATCGCATCGACCATGACGGTCAACGATTCACGGTGGCTGGCCCGCTCAATTCGCCGAGGTCTCCACAGGGACGTCCGTTGCTCGTGCAAGCCGGTTCCTCCGAGAGCGGTAAGGACTTCGCGGCGAAGTATGCCGAGGCCGTGTTCACCGCTCAACGAACACTCGAGCAGGGGCAGGATTTCTACACCGACCTCAAAGCGCGGCTGATCAAGTACGGGCGTAGTCCCGACGAGATCAAGGTGCTGCCAGGCATCGTTCCCTTCATCGCGGATACGGAAGAAGAAGCCAAGGCACTGGAGCAGTCGTTCACGGATCTCATCTCACCTGAGTACTCGCTGCGCCAACTCTCGAACATGGTGGGCGTCGACCTCACCGAGCATTCGCTGGATGCCCCGTTGCCCCCGTTGCCGGACATCGATCGCATCCAAGGAAACAAGAGTCGATACCAGCTCGTCAAAGACCTTGCGGAGAGCGAAAACCTCACCGTCCGTGAACTGATCGGCAAACTCGGCGGTGGCCGTGGGCATCGGACATTTGCCGGGACACCCGAGCAGGTCGCGGACGAGTTGACCGAATGGTTCGACAAGGGCGCCGCGGACGGCTTCAACATCATGCCGCCCTATCTGCCCGGAGGGCTCGAGGTGTTCGTCGACCGGGTCGTGCCGATTCTGCAGGCGCGTGGGCTCTTCCGGACCGAATACACGGAATCCACCCTGCGGGGTCACTACGGCCTCGATCGTCCGGCGAATCGGTTCTCGCGGGCCGCTGACGCGGCAGAAGTGAGCGCGTGACGGAAACACTGCCCAAGGAACAGCCGGCGATTGCCGGTCTCAAGCCACTGGTCACAACGGTTTTCGTACCGGCGGCCATCTTCGGGATCGGTCAGGGTGCGGCTGCCCCCATCATTGCCGTCACCGCGCGCGACCTGGGTGCCTCGGTTGCCGTCGCCGGCCTGATCGTTGCACTCGGTGGTTTGGGCGCCGTACTCGGTGACCTCCCCGCCGGCAGGATCGTGTCGCGTTTCGGTGAGCGCAGGTCGATCATCGGCGGAAGTTCCTTGGGTGCAACAGGAGTGGTGATCTGTCTCCTTGCACAGACTCCGTGGATGCTCGGTATCGGCGCACTGTTGACCGGATTGGCGAATGCGGTGTGGGGCCTTGCGCGGCAGAGCTACCTCGCCGAGACCGTGCCACTCGGTCTACGGGCCCGAGCAATGTCGTCGTTCGCTGCGATGTGGCGGTTGGGTTTCTTCCTGGGACCGCTTATCGGGGCCGGCGTGATTCTCCTGGTGGGAGCGCGCGGAGGATTCCTTGTCCAGTTGGTGGGCGTCGTGCTCGCCGGGGCGCTGATGGCCCGCGTTCCCGACCCGCCACGAAAGGTGCAGGCAGGCAACAGCGATCACGGACACGTTACGCTCCCGGAGATCCTTCGCCGTCATCGTGCCGCTCTGTCGACGCTCGGGACAGGCTCCCTTCTGATGGGCGCCGCCCGCGCTTCGCGTGAGGCCGTTCTTCCATTGTGGGCATTGCACCTCGGATTGGATGCAGCCCAGGTGAGTGTGATCTTCGGTATCGGTGCGGCCGTGGACCTGCTGTGCTCGTACCCGGCCGGACACATCATGGACCGATACGGCCGCAGGCTGGTCGCGGTGCCTTCGCTGACGGTGATCGGTGTGTCGTACCTACTGTTGCCGTTCTCGACGGGTGCAGTGGGATTGACCGTGGTCGCTGTCGTGATGGGGATCGGCAACGGGCTGGGCAACGGCGTGATCATGACCCTCGGTGCCGATATCGCCCCGCCCGAAGAACGCGCCGAGTTCCTCGCTGCATGGCGATTGACTCACGACACCGGCATGTTCGGTGGGCCGCTCGCGATCGGTCTACTCGCCGCGGTGCTCCCACTCGGGTGGGCATTCGCCGCTCTGGGCGCGACGTCGTTCGCCGGCGCGGCGATGATGTTCCGCTTCATTCCGGTCTACTCTCCGCGGGTGTCACCCCGGTCGCGCGTCGGGAAACTGTAGGTAGGCTCGCTACATGCGATTCGGACTGTTCGTACCTCAAGGCTGGCGTCTGGACCTGGTCGGCATCGACCCCGCGAAGCAGTGGGAGGTGATGCGAGACTTCACGCTGCGCGCGGAGGCAGGGCCGTGGGAGTCGGTGTGGGTCTACGACCACTTCCACACCGTTCCCCAGCCGACGGAAGAAGCGACTCACGAGGCGTGGACGTTGATGGCCGCACTCGGTGCGTCGACCTCGCGTATCCGACTCGGCCAGATGTGTACCGCCATGAGCTACCGAAACCCGGCGTACCTCGCCAAGGTCGCCGCGACCACCGATCTCATCTCGGGTGGACGCGTCGAGATGGGCATCGGCGGCGGTTGGTACGAGCAGGAGTGGCGTGCGTACGGCTACGGTTTCCCCTCTGCCGGTGAGCGTCTGGGCCGCCTCGACGAAGGAATCCAGATCATGCAGCAGGCGTGGTCGACCGGCAGCTCGACGCTCGACGGCAAGTACTACCAGGTCGACGGAGCGCTGTGCCGTCCACTTCCGTTGCAAGAGGGCGGAATTCCCATCTGGGTTGCCGGTGGCGGCGAGAAGGTCACACTCAAGATCGCGGCCAAGTACGCGCAGTACACGAACTTCGACGGCACCCCGGCCGGCTTCGCGCACAAGTCCGAAATCCTGAAGAAGCACTGCGACACCGTCGGTAGCGATTTCGACGCCATCGTCCGTTCGGCCAACTACAACGTGGCCATCGGCGCGACGGAATCCGAGGTGGCTCAGCGGTTGGAGACACTGAAGGCCCGACTGACACCGTTGGTCGGCGAAGCTGCCGCCGATGCGTCGCTCGATGCGTTCCGCGGAATGCCTGCCGTGGGTACGCCCGAGCAGATCATCGAGAACCTGTCGGCGCTCGCGGCGCAGGGACTCGAGTACGGAATCTTCTACTTCCCCGAGGCCGCGTACGACACGTCGGGAATCGAGATGTTCGAGAAGGAAGTGCTGCCCGCGCTCGCGTAACCGTTTGGACTAGCGCAGCGAGTCAGGAAGATCGGCCGGGTTGATCAGAACCCGGCGATCGGGGTGGGTGCGAACTTCTTCGGAATCGGGAATCCGGCTCTGCAGGAAGTTCCACTCGCTCGCACTGACAGCAGCGATCGCGCGTGCCAGCACTGCCGAGTCCTTGGTCCCCCACTCGATCGGCATGGGACTGACCATCTGCCACGTGTCAGCCTTGCTGCGGGTGGAACGATCCGAACGCAGTGCGACCGACGGAATGCGGTCGCCGACTCGCCACTTCGGATTGAGTCGAACGTTGCGGCTGACGAGCGCGTACTGCGGTGCTCCGGCCGCCGGCTTCGCGATGTCGATCAATGCCGTCAAGGTCGCCGCTCGAGGATGAACCTCGGTGACGATCGCGGGAACCAGTGGGTTGTCCGCATACAGAGATTCGACGCTTCCCACCTTGCGAGGTGCCCACACGGCAACCCACAGGGAACTGGCCGCACCGATGGCGAGGACTGCGCCGATGATGATGGACCACACCTCGCCCATGCTGATCAACCAGGCCCCGACCGCGGCGAGGACGATCGCGAAGATCACCGCAGAAATCTGCAGGCGGCGTACATCGGCCAGTGTGTCGTTGACCGACTTGGCGTGAGCCTTGTCGACGGTGAACTGGAAGTCAGCCACGAAAATTTCCTTCGGGTGGTGCCGGACGATCTAGGACCGGCCCCCGATCGCCCGGGGACCGTCCACCAGCGTAGCTAGTTTCGCGCGCGCTCCCACATCTGCAGGTAAGCCTCGGCGCCGCGGCTCATGTCCTCGATGATGGTGTCGCCGTCGGCTCCCGCAGCGATGCGCATGTCCGCGATCCAGTCGGGAATCATCCCGTACTGCGCCACGCCGTCGGTGTTCACGTCGAAAACCCGGGTGCCGGCGCGCTGCTGGTCCATGATCGTGCCGTCGAAGGCGGTGTACGGATATTGCAGCGGATTTTCTGCGGCGTCGCCGCGCGGTGCGGCCTGCGGCCCGAAGCCGTTGGTGTCGGCGCCGTAGCCGAAACCGAAGTAGTAGTTCTCGCTTCGCATCGCCCGTGCGTCCCGCCACTGGTCGATGAACCCACGCTCCTCGGGCTTTTCGTCCGATGCGTCAAGTTGCCCGGCGTACAGGGCGACAAATCCGCCGAGTGCGTAGATCCGCTTGTACAGGCTCGGGTCGCTCCAGCTGTGACTGGAAACGACGCCGGAGTAGTTCGCAGCTTCGAGAATATCGAGAGCCGCTTCGGCGGTCTTGACGCTCATGTGATCGATGTCCACGATCATCCCTCGGTCCATCAAACCTCGGATCGTGTATGCGCCGAGGTCGGTCAGGCCGTGCGAATTGCATTGCGGACCAGAGGGATACACCGGAAGCGTCACTCCGGGTGGGAGTACCGCGAGAAGATTCTGTGCGCCGTCGACCTTGGTGGGCAGCACATTGTCCTCGGCAACGCCGGTGCATGGTTCCGACTGCCAGAACTCCCCGGTGCCCAGGTAGTTGCCGATATTGACGGCCACTCCGGTGACGCCGCCGTCGAAACGGGCACCGCCGAGGGCGTTGTCGAACTTGTGCGTGACGATCATCTGCCGGACACCGAGGTCGTACAACTCGTCCAGGCCGCGGTCGATGTCGTCCTCGGTGCACTGCGGAATACCGTTGCGCACAGAGCAACCGAAGGGTTCGGACACCTCCACCCCGAGGGTGACGGCCAGCTTTCCGTCGGCGGCCACCTGCCTGGCCTGTTCCGGCGAGCTCACGATGCGGAACCAACCCCGGCCGGGACCGCCGTACTGGGCGTCGATGTAGTCCTGGAGTTCGCGTGTCTGCTGCGCCTGGATCCGGACGGTCTCCATCTCGTCACAGGGATTTCGCTTGCTCGGATACAGCTCGCACAGGACACGATTGGCGACAAAGAGATTGGTGAAGATTCGCAGCCCGCCGCGCCAGGCCCGCTCGACCCACTTGTAGTACGTCTGCTCGTGTGTCAGTGAATCGTGCGCCGGCCAGTCGGCGAAACTCGGCCAGCCGGTGGTGTCGTGAGTTTCGAAGGGATTGCCGTACGACAGAACGTTTTCGAGGAGCGCCGGTATCCCGTCAGGTTGATGGTCCGGGCAGTCGACGAGCGCTGCGGTGACGCCCTGAGGATCGAAAGGTCGGCCGCAGTGCAGGTTTCCGCCCATGAACTCGGAAGCGTTCATGTGCACGTGTGTGTCGATGAATCCGGTGACTTCACCGTTCGGTCCGATTTCTCCCGGAACGCCGTTTGCGCCCACCTCCGCTTCGGGGAAATCGGCGCAGCCATCGCGCGGGATCAGCGTGAACGCAGATTCGGGAACGTCACCGGGATCGGACATCGTGAGCATCAAGTCGCGCGAGATCAGTTGACGGCCGTTCGAGGTCGCGGTCAGAACGAACGATTCACCGGTGGACATCACGGTCCAGTCGGTGGAGGGAGTTGCTTCGGAAGTGGCGAGTACCGAGTCCGCGCCGTCGTGCGAGAGCATCGACCCGTCCGGGCCGTACAGCATGAAACGACCCAACTGGGCCGCATGTAGCCGGAACGGTTCGGCGTCTGCGGCTTTCGTTACGTCGGTGAGGTACGCCGACCCGTCACGACGGACGAAATCACCAGACTCGGTGCGCAGCGCGAAGCAACCGTTCGCAAGTGCGTACACCGAGTTCTGCGCAGTAGGAGCAGGACTCGGTGCCGCGGCGCTGACGCCGGTCGCGGCGACGACGACGGCGGCAGTCAGCAGCGAGATGGTTCCGGCGAGCCGACCCCGTAGACGTGGAACTGAGCGCATGGTGCTGGTGACCCCCGGCCGATGGACACGACTGTGACAGGGGACACTCTACAGATAACTGGACGTATGTCCATTTGATTCTGCAACGTGTTGCAGAAATGCTCAGCCGATGGCAGGTCCGAGCAGGTCATCGGCGTCGGTGATCCGATAGGCGTAGCCCTGTTCGGCGAGGAATCGCTGACGATGTGCCGCGTACTCCGCATCGAGAGTGTCGCGGGAAACCACCGAATAGAAGTGAGCCTGACCGCCGTCGTGCTTGGGTCGCAGTAGGCGTCCGAGTCGCTGCGCTTCTTCCTGTCTCGACCCGAAGGTTCCCGAAACCTGCACGGCGACAGATGCCTCCGGAAGGTCGATCGAGAAGTTCGCGACCTTGCTCACCACCAGCGTCTGGATCTCACCGTTACGGAACTGATCGAACAGGATCTCGCGTTCCTTGTTCTTGGTGGATCCCTTGATCACCGGGGCGTTCAGGGCTTCGCCGAGTTCGTCGAGCTGATCGAGATACGCACCGATCACCAAAGTCGGAGAATCGGGGTGCTTGGCCAGGATCGACTTCACGACCGCAATTTTCGTGTGAGCCGTCGAGCACAGTTTGTAGCGCTCCTCCGGTTCGGCGACGGCATAGGACATGCGCTCGGCGTCCGTCATCGTCACTCGCACCTCGACGCAGTCGGCCGGCGCGATCCAGCCCTGCGCTTCGATGTCCTTCCACGGAGCGTCGTAGCGCTTGGGGCCGATGAGCGAGAAGACGTCGCCTTCGCGGCCGTCCTCGCGAACCAGCGTTGCGGTCAGGCCGAGACGGCGGCGCGACTGCAGATCTGCCGTCATCCGGAAGACGGGCGCGGGCAACAGGTGGACCTCGTCGTAGATCACCAGTCCCCAGTCGCGGGAGTCGAAAAGTTCGAGGTGCTTGTACTCGCCCTTCGTGCGACGTGTGATCACCTGGTAGGTCGCGATCGTGACCGGCCGAATCTCCTTGCGCTCGCCGGAGTATTCGCCGATTTCTTCCTCGGTCAACGATGTACGCGCGATCAACTCACGCTTCCACTGACGACCGGCAACGGTATTGGTGACGAGGATGAGGGTGGTGGCCTTGGCCTTTGCCATCGCTGCGGCGCCCACCATCGTCTTGCCGGCGCCACACGGCAGCACGACGACGCCCGAGCCGCCGGCCCAGAACGAATCCGCTGCCATCTGCTGGTAGTCGCGCAGTTCCCAGTGGCCCTCTTCGAAAGCGAGATCGATCGGGTGCGCTTCGCCGTCCACGTAGCCGGCGAGGTCCTCGGCCGGCCAGCCCACCTTGAGCAGCATCTGCTTGAGGCGGCCGCGTTCGCTCGGGTGGACGATCACGGTGTCGTCGTCGACCTTCTCACCGAGCATCGGCGAGATCTTCTTGTGTCGCATCACCTCGGTGAGGACTGCGCGGTCGAGGCTGACCAGGATGAGGCCGTGCACCGGGCTCTTGACCAGCTGTAAGCGTCCGTACCTGGCCATCGTGTCGACGATGTCGACCAGCAGCGGTTGTGGAACCGCGAATCGTGAGTACGACACGAGCGCGTCGACAACCTGCTCGGCGTCGTGTCCGGCGGCGCGGGCATTCCACAAGGCCAGGGGAGTGATGCGATACGTGTGGACGTGTTCGGGGGCCCGTTCGAGTTCCGCGAAGGGGGCGATTGCCTGCCTGGCATCGCCGGCGCGCTCGTGGTCGACCTCCAACAGCAGCGTCTTGTCGGATTGGACGATCAACGGTCCGTCGGTCACGGAATCCTCCTAGTGAAGCAAACGCGGCAGCCACAGAGCGTTGCGCCGCGTTGTCGGCTGACGCCAACCCTGCCATTGTCCTGGTATCGGGGCGCAGACGCCAACAGGCGACGCTCGCACAGCCCGAAGTAGAGGTGCCCGAGTGCGAGCACCCCTACGTCAACAGGGCAGGATCGACCGCTATTCCGGGAGGCCCGCGGGTAGCACGAGGATCTTCACGTGTTCGTCGGGTGCGCGCAGAGCTGCGAAAGCGTCCGAGACTCCATCCAGACCGACCCTGCCGGTGATGATCGCTTCGGCGTCGATCTCGCCGTCGGCGAGCCTCTGCAGGGTGATGTCGTAGGCATTCTCGTAAGGACCGTGACCGAAATTGATCGAGATCCTCCGGAACTGCCCGACGACGGGAATGATCGTCTCGTCGCCGAACGGCGCAGCCAGAACCTGAATCCGCGAGTTGAACGGCAGAGTGTGCATCAGTTCTCCGATGACTCCCGCCCGCCCGCTGCATTCGTAGGCGATCAGAACTCCGTTCGCGGCCTGGCCGACAAGCTGGTTGCCTTCGGCGATCATTCGATTCCACAGTTCGATCGGATCCTGCTCGGCCGGATCGACGACGATGTCCGCGCCCATCTTCGCGGCGAGCTCGCGTCGTTTGGGGGAGGGCTCCGACGCGATGACGATCTGCGCTCCGCGCGCTTTCGCGGCGACGATGGCGCCCAGTCCGATCGTTCCGCAACCGATGACGAGCGCCGAATCGGCCGAGGTGAGGCCGGACTGTTGGAGGTGCATCTCGCCGACGTGGAGAGGTTCGGCAAGTGTGGCGTGCTCGAGTGACAGGTGGTCGGGAACTTTGCGGACCCAGAACCCGTCGACGACGATGTGATCGCCGAACGCGCCGTGGTACTCGTTCGAGTAGCCGATGATCGTCGGGATCCCGGTAGCGGTGTCGGTGGCCAAGCCGATGCCGGCCACCCGATCGCCGATCGCGAAATCGTCTACTGCAGAACCGGTCTCGGAGACGATACCCGCGTATTCGTGCCCCAGCACCACTGGCGCGTCCGGATCGAAGGTGGCGAGCGGGTAGCCCCCGTCGTGCGCGACCTGAACGAAGCGGCACGGGTCCTTCGACATGCTCAGGTCACTGCCGCAGATCCCGCAGGCGACGACGTCGATGCGGATCTGATGGGGTGCCAACGGCGGCGGGTCGGCGATCTCGGTGACCGCGAATTCTCCCTGCTGGAAACGGACGGCCCTCATGCGCGCACGGCTCCCGTCTCGGCCGGCTGGCCGTAGTAGTCGGTATGGGCTTTGGTGATCGCTCCGACCAGCCCGCCGATCAGGTACTCGCGATTGTCCTCGGCGAACTGCATGCTCGCCTGACGCCCCACATTTCGCTTCCGGAAGTGCGGGACCACCTCGGAGGCGAACAATTCGTAGCTGCGTTTGGTGTCCTCCCAGCTCGCCATGTCGACGTGAAGGATCAAGAACGTGCCGAACCCTCCCGTCTTCTCGATCAGACGCTCGATCTGTGCGATCGCATCTTCGGGGGTACCGATGATCGCCTGACCGAACTCGCCGAGCGTGTCGTTGCGCCACTGATCGATGACTCCGGCCGGTGTATCTGCCCAGGCCGGGTTCTGGCCGGTCTGTCGATTCACGTAGGAAGCCATCGATTCGATCCGTCGGCTCACGGCGCGCTCGGCCTCCGCTCGGGTCTCGGCGATGAACATCGGATTGACCACACGCCACGTCGCTCGGTCGGCGCGGTGGCCGTGTTCGGCCGAGACCTTCTCGTACACATCCCAGTTGCGATCCAGTGCGTCGAAGCCGCTGGGTGAACTCGCGGCCAATGAGAGCAGGGAGAGGCCGTTCTTGCCTGCGAGCACCGAACCGTTGGGGGAAATCGTGGACGCTGTCACTGTCTCGATGCCGTCCGCGCGGTAGGTGGGCAGCTGTGCGCGTGCGTCACGCAACGTGAACCAGTCGGTTTCCATGTTGACGACCTCGCCGCGAAGCAACGCGAGAATGGCCTCGAGCGCTTCGCCCTGGCGACGACGCTGGTCCGACGGGTTGATGCCCATCATGTGCGCATCGAGGGGGATCTTGCCCGGGCCGGTGCCGAAGATGAGTCGTCCGCGCGTCTGCAGATCGAGCTGAGTGATGCGGTCGGCCGTGATCAACGGGTGGTGATAGGGCAGAGACGTCACGCCTGTGCCGAACTGGATGCGCTCGGTTCGCTCTGCGGCGGCCGCGATGAACATGTCCGGGGCAGGCACGATCTCGGCGCCGGTCGAATGATGCTCACCCATCCACGCTTCTTCGAATCCGAGGTGGTCCAGGTGTGTCATGAGGTCGATATCGCGTCTGAGTTGCAGGGCGGGATCGGCGTCGAGCGGATGGTACGGGGCGAGGAAGGCTCCGAAGCGGATGGACGATGCGGACCACACGATGACAACTCCTGTCGACAGGGGAGTGATTTGGATCACTCGCTCTGATCGAGATGTCTAACATGGATCACCTGATCCAATAAGTTGAGCCTCCCGCACAGTGGGAGATTTGTAATCACCTGTAGTTCAACGTTATCTGGTGCAATGACGTCGGATATCGTTGTTGCAAGTCGATCGACTGAACCAAGTACTTTCCGAAGGAGTATTGAAGAGGTATGCAACTGGACGTCACAATCACCCCCGACTCCTCGACCGTCGAACTGAACAGTGTCGACGACTTCACCAGTCTCTCGGTCGTCGTTGGCGGCGACGATCGATCCGAGACTCTGAGTCGGGTACTGGAACCGTGGGGGGAACTCGAGGGGGATCACGTCTGGCTCGACATCGGCCACTTGGAGCAAGCCGTCGCTGCCCGGATCGGAAACACCGAGTGGAGACAGAAGTTCTCCGCGATGGTGGACTACGCACGCGCCCACGGCTGGGTGGATCGCGACAACAGGGTGCGAGCACACCGTGAATCACTCTGACTCCGCGTTCGCCACGGTTGAGACGTTTGTCGAGCCCGTGCGAAGCTCGTTCGTATGACCGACTCCCGGCAGAACCGTCAAGGCGACGCGACGCGTCTGCGTTTGCTCAAAACTGCTGAAAGGCTTTTCGCGACAGAGGGATTGGATGCAGTTTCGCTGCGCTCGGTCAACGCCGCGGCCGGTCTCGGGCCGTCATCGGTCCACTACCATTTCGGAACCAAGGACGATCTGGTCGCAGCGGTGCTGTTGGACATGGGAACGTCGGTGCGAGATCAGATCAGCGCGAACGTCGACGCCCTCTCCGCCGACAAGACGCCGCCGACGGTGGAGGCGCTGGTACGGGCCGTCACTGCGCCCTACAAGGCATTGCTCCTTCGCCATCGCACGCGGGGAATGCGATGGATCAGAATCGTCACGCAGATCTCGCAGCCGCAGATGTCACGACCGGGCCATCCAGCCCTCGAGGCGACCGAGCTGCACCTGCGTGAACATCTTCTCGACCAGGTCCGTCGTACTTTTCCTGCTACCGATCCCGAACGGCTCGAGACTCGCTGGGCGATTGCCTTGATGGGCTTCCTCCAGGCGTTGAGCCGGGCGGACGATTGGAGCGGAAGTGGCAAGCCGCTCGCGCCGGAGCGGCTTGCCGACTTCTACGAGGACCAGGTCGTCTTTCTGGTGGGTGGTGTGCGGCAGTTATTGGGGTGAGCGCCTAATCGATGCGTCTCCTATTTCTGCGCGACCACTGACTTCCGCATTTCCATTACATGAGTAATAGCTTCGGAAATTCCGGACCGGTAACCGATATTCTTTTCGGAATCACCCGGAGTGGAATCAAGCTCCGATTCGAGTCTCGTTTGAATGCGGTCCAGGGTATGGATTGTTCTTTTCACGATGGTTGATTCTCTTTCTGCGGTAAATCCGATAGAAGTATTCCGGATTGCCGAGCGTGTTCGTCGAGGACGCAGAGTGAAGCGAGGGTCATGCCCGCTGCGTACCCGCGCGAGCGTGCGTCAGTTCCTCGATTACGTGACTTGAACAGGTTGAACGTTTCGTGCAGGTGCACGAGGGTGTCGGTGGAGGCAGGCATTGGTCAGCTTCGCAATCAGCTCGTCTTTTCTGGACTTTGCTGTCAGCTCCGCTTCCGCTTACGGATGAACTCGGAAGACTCCGCAGTTTTCGCCCGCTTCTCCGCGCGGCGTTCCTTGATCGACTGGGCGGGTTTCTTCATGTTCTTACCCGGCGCCTTGTCAGCCATTGTCGCTCCTCATTTTTCGAAGTGGCAATCACAAACTGACCTCGACCATACTTCATTTACAGAAAAAAGCCAGTTGCTTCTTTTTTGCTATTTTTTTCCGGAGTCGACGGGGCTGACGGAAGTAATTCGGTGCAACGTGAAACGGCGAACCGCGCCGCTCGCGGGGTCGAAGGCGTCCAGCTGTCCGCCGCCAACGCTGACGGGGTCGACGATGCGATGCGTCGCGACCCCCTGGGCGTCGACGTAGCCGATATTGACGCTCGAATTGTCTCGGGCCGCCGTGGCCAGCAAGGCGATGGTGGCGGCGTTGTTCTCCCGTGAACCGTCCGTTCGCACTCCGCCGCGGCCGGGGGCGGAAGCACGGTCTCCGGCCCGCATCGTGCGGACCAACGACGCCAGCTGATCCGCCGACGGGCTCGCCGGCATCCTCGACGCCGGTCGGCTGCGACGGTTGGGTACACGTGCCCCACGTGGGCGGAGATCGACCAACGTGCCCGAGGAGTCCTCACCTGCCGGCGCGAATCCGGCGGCTCGCAGCTCGGTCAGGACTTCGCGGAGAGGGGCCTGCGAAATCGCGACGGTGGGAGCCAAGGCGCGCAGTGCCAACGGCTCGGCCACTGCGGATGCGAGGACCTCCGCCAGCAGTGACGCGTCCTCACATCGAATGAACGACGCCGCCACTCCGGCACGCAGTCGTCCGTGTCGACGGGCGACATCGTCGATCAAATACGAAAGTGATTGGGGGACAGGAGTCTTCGATTTCGAAGCGAACATCGCATGCAGTTCGGTGGCCGTCAGACCGGCGTCGAGCGCACGACGCACGCTGTCCTCGCTGATGCGGTACATGGACGCCGATCCGGCCGACTCGATGTCTGCGACCAGGCTCACCTGCTCGAGCAGGTCCGGTACCAGCGGGCCGGGCGCAACCAGAGTCAGATCCGCCTGGACCAGGATGTAGTCGATGGGCTCGGGTAGCGCGGACTGCATTTCGGCTTCGGCGTCCCCGCCGTGCAGCAAGGCTCGTCCAGGTGACGACAACGCGCCGCGGGCCACCAGCCCGAGAGCAGCGGCCTCGTCCAGAGTCCGCTCGATCGCGAACGTCCGCAGGCGCCCGCTCCATCGCGGGCGTCGCCACGCCAGCAGCCGACTTACCTCGACGGTCGACGCGGTCTGGCCGCTGTCGAGTTCGGAGAGCAGCCCCAGAATGGCCTGACGATCTCGCGGAGCCGCCGGAGCGCGGCCCTCCTCGGACAACGCCGCGATCGGCTTGTCGGTGGAATCGCGCAGCCCGATCATCCACGGGACTCGAGGTACGTCGACCCAGGCGGACGCCAGGACCTCCCACCGTCGCGCTGTGGATGCGTTCAGCCAGCCGTCGACCGCAAGCGTGGGCGTCCAGTATTCGTCCGCGTTGTCCGAGACCGGCGCCGGATCTGGTGTTCCACTGGCGATGAGTCCGGCTGCCGAGAGCAACTCGACAAGTAGGCTCACGCGCGCTTCGTCGAGATCGGCCGTCTTGGCCACGCGTCGTAGTTCTCGAACACCGAGCCCACCGGCTCGCAGTGCGGGGGCCGGCGCTGCGCCCAGAACAGCGATCACGTTCTCGCATTGGCGTACCAACTCGAGCGCCTCGCCGGCTGCTGCGGCGTTCACGTCCGCCGGCTTGAGTTTGTCGCCCCCGATGACGGGTGCGGTCAGCGTCGTCGGATCGAAAACCGGCTCGCCGCGGATGACCTGACGAACCGTCGCCGGAAGCTCGACAGTCTGCTCGTCGAGCCACCGCAGCAGGCCGGCCGCCAGCAGTCGTTGAACCGGGCGCTCAGGCGGCGTTCCGGGGGCAGCGTCGCGGGTGCGACCGATCGGGCTGGAGTTGGCGAGTGTCTCGAGGAGATCCCGCTCGCGGGTGTCCAGAGCGTTGAGCGCAGCCGAGATCTCGGTCTCGGTCATCGCCTCGGCAGGTTCGAGGGCGCGCCCCACACGCCACGGAATCATCCCGATGACTGCCGGGACGACGCTGATGGGATCGACACCCCAGATGAGGGCGGACGCGCGCATCTTCGACAGAGACTTGTCGACGGCCTTCTTGGTGACCTTGCCCTTGCCGGTCAGCGCTCGTTCGGCGATCGCACTGTTGAGCTCCGCCCGCGTCATCGGAGTTTCCTCGGCGCCGCCCAGCGCCAACAATTCGAGAAGACCGAAATCGAGGGTGTCGAGTTCGTCTGCGGCTCGGCTGACCGACGCGCGTTGCTGTGCCCGACCGCTGAGAACCACCATCGTGCTCGGCGGCGGTACGGCCAGATCGGGGCGCAGACGCAGCAACTCCGTCAACTCGGCGTCACTGCGCGCCGAGAGCCAATCGGTCAGACTTTCGGCTGCGGAACTGCCCGCCGGGGTGCCACGTGTTTCGGTCATCAGGTATCAGATTAGAGACCTGGTCTGTACGGCGTAACGGCGTCCTGTCAAAATGACTTCGTGGCCAACAATTCGAAGCAACACTATGTAGATCCAGGATGGCCGGAAACTGCAGACGGAGATCACGCAGTGACCGAATTGTCATCGACCCGCGCAGGTGGACTTTCACCCTTCGGCGAGGACACCACCTTTCCGGTTCCGGTGGAGTCACTTCCTTACGTACACCCGCACACCGTCATCAACCGATAACAACTCGACACGAAGAAGGCCCGCACCGAATCGGTGCGGGCCTTCTTGATGTTCGAGCGTCCGAGCGGACAGTCTTGCCGGTGTTACTTGAGGAACGACTTCGCGGTGTCGGCGACTGCGAGGATCTGCGGGTCGACCGGGATGCCGTTGGCCTCGGCGAATGCGATTGCCTGATCGATGGCGTCGGCGACCGGGTGTGCAACGGTCTGTGCGACCTGCTGCGCCGGAGCCGGAGCTGCCTGAGGAGCCGTCGTGGCCGGAGCGGAACGCTCGGTGGCGCCGCTGCTCAGCCCGAGGCTGGAGGAGCAGGACGGCCATGCGCCCCAACCCTGGTTTGCGAGAACACGCTCGGCAACAACGATCTGCTGCTCGCGAGTGGCCTGGTTTGCGGTGGCTGCGTACTGTCCGCCGCCGTGTGCGTTCCACGTGCTGGGGGAGAACTGCAGTCCGCCCTGGTAACCGTTGCCTGTGTTGATGGCCCAGTTTCCGCCGGCCTCACACTGGGCGAGACGATCCCAGTCGGAGTCGGGGGCAGCGTTTGCGGTTCCGGTGGCTGCAATTCCTGCTACGCCCATGATGGCGCCGGTGACGGCGACCTTGGCGACAGTGCGGCCGGTGGTGGTGGGCTTGCGATGGCGTCCGCTCATGATGGTCGAAATCCTCTCCACACGCGCCTGCGAGGTCAGCTGTCGGGTTCGGGCTGAGAGGTCGCCCGGCCTCGCCTTTCCTGGCTGGAAAGGGTCTGGCTTCACCCCAAGATTCGGTCTTGCGATCGAACCGGTGTCCACTGGAGAACTTTTCTGTTCTCACAGAGGACTTTGGGTCCCCCGTCCTCGTCCCTGGAATGCTCTGTCGGAAGTCCGGTACCCGCGGGACAAGGCTTGGCGCGGCGGGCCGGAGGTGGCCGAGTTTCCCGGCCGAAAACGACGGTAACGGCTCGAGTCGCTCGTGTCACCATTTGATAACGCGGCGTGGCGAAAGCCGTACAACGCGTCACACAAAGCGCAGGAGACTCTTCCCAGGTAGGTGGGGGTGCCCGAGTGAATGTCCGGTTGTGTCCGTTCCGTTATCCATCCGTAATGTGAGCAAGGTCACACGTTATGTGGAAATACAATTTCGGGCGATTGAGAGGTGTGTCGATCCGGACCCAAGGTGTGGCCCGTGTCTCAACATCGAGATCGAAACTTAGGTTAGGTTTGCCTGACTTGCCTCGATTGGGCAGGTTTCGCAGAGTCTTCCAAAGAAGTAGGGCACCCCTCATGAAACTGCAATACCGTCGGCGTGCGGTCACCGCGTCACTCGCCGTCGCCGCTGCTGCTGTCGGCCTGGCCGTCACTGCTCCCGCTGCACACGCCTCACCCGAGGATCCGACACACGGTGTTGTCGGAAGCTATTCCGCAACCCAGCCCGGCGACATCGTCGTCGACTCGGCAACCCACCGCGGATACATCACGCAGTACGGCGGACCGACCAGCTCGTTGTCCGTCGTCGACACGAACACCGGCAAGTCCGTCGGCACCATCGACGGCGTCGTCGGTTACCCGTCGGCACTTGCCGTCGACTCGGGCCTCGGACGCGCATACGTGTCCTCCTCCTACGGCGGCGCGATCTCGATTGTCGACACGAAGACCGGGAAGGTCGAAAAGACGGTCACGCTGAGCGAGAAGAACCCCGACGGCTCGCGTCCGCAGATCAACGATGTCGTCGTCGATCCCACAACACACCGCGCGTACTTCTCGGACTACAAGTCCGGCAACATCCGAGTCGTCGACCCCAACGCCGCCGACGCCGTGTCGAGCATTCTGGTCCACAAGTCGGCAACGCCGACCAAGCTCGCCTTCGACAGTGTCCGCGGCTTCCTCTACATCGCGGACACCAACTTCTTCGACGAGAATTACGGCCGCACGCTGTGGCAGGCGGACGTACGCAAGGGCGGAGCACTCAAGTCGATCGTGCGTGCCGACAACCTCTACCCGGTCGACGTCGATGTCGACACGAACACCGGCAACATCTACATGACCGACACCCGGGCAACCAACCTGTGGGCGATCACCCCGGCCGGCGCGATTCTGTCGAAGACCACGCTGTCTCCGACCGCGATTCCCAACGGCGTGGTCGTCGACGCTGCGGCAGGCATTGCATATGTCGCGGACGTCATGAACGGACACCTGTGGTCGGTCGATCTGACGACCCGCGCCACCACCGCTCTGACCGATACCAAGGTTCCGGCACTGGAGAAGGTCAAAAACCTCGCGCTCGACACCTCGACCGGCGCCATCGCGTCGACGACCAACGGGGGCAAGGTGACAGTCGTTGCCGCGTACCCGCTACCCGCGACCGTCGAATTGCCTGCCGCTCAGGTAGGTAAGGCATATTCGCAGAAGCTCACTGCCGCCGATGCGCGCGTAACCTTTGCACTCACCAGTGGCACTCTGCCCGGCGGACTGTCCCTCGCACAGGACGGCACCATCTCGGGTACCCCCACCGCTGTCGGCAGCGTCACCGTCGAGGTCACTGCGAAGAGCGTGCTTTCGCGTGCTTCGAGCGTGACCATCGTGGTCTCCGAGGGGCCGGTCGGCCCCGTCGATCCGGGCAACCCGGGAACGGGTACCGGTTCGCTCGGTAACCTCCCCGGACTCGGTAGCCTCGGCCGCTGATACGACCTGATACCAGAGAACCCGACCACGGCAACTGCTGTGGTCGGGTTCTTCGGTCCGCGGGCCCGCTATGCGTAATCGACGCGGTCCACGACTATGCGTAATTCACCCGGTCCACGTCGACGATCTCCTTGCCGAGCGGCATCAGCGAGATCGGAATCATCTTCAGGTTCGCGACCGCGAGCGGAATTCCGATGATCGTGATCGCCATCGCGACGGCGGTGACGATGTGTCCGATCGCCAACCAGATACCGGCGATGATCACCCAGATGACATTGCCGATCATCGAACCGACACCAGCGGTCGGCTTGTCGACGACGGTCTTACCGAACGGCCACAGTGCGTAGATGCCGATGCGGAATGCCGCGATTCCGAAGGGAATCGTGATGATGAGGATGCAGCAGATGATGCCTGCGGCGAAGTAACCCAACGCCAGCCAGAAGCCGCCGAAGACCAGCCAGATCACGTTCAGGAGGATTCTCATGGTCAGTGACCTTTCGGTTGGAGGCGGGAGTGATCAGCGCACGCGTCGACCGGATCTGAGCGTGTAGACGATGGCCAGAAGGAAGCCGATCGGGCACGCGAGTGCTACCAGGTACAACGCCAGGCCGGGTGGGGTGTCGCTGAAGATATGGACTGCGAAGATGGCCACGATCGCCAGGAATCCGACGATGAACAGTGCCATCGCCGTACGGAACAGACCGTTTCCGGTGCCGGAAGTGCGCGGGTTCGGTTGAGGGTCCACACCTACGAGGATAGTGCCTGTAAACCTGGGTGCCGACCCGGGTTCGTCACAGGTAGACTGTTAACAGACTGCGCGCCCCGCTGAAGCAAGTGTGGGGCGCGTTCTTTTGCATTCTTCCACCGGAAGCGATGCGAGCAAGGCCATGAGGCTCTTCCGAGAGCCTCCCGAGCACATTGGGGCAGACGCCCCAGTCGAGTGATGAGCAGGTGAACGCGGTGCCGACCGGCAAGGTGAAGTGGTACGACGTCGAAAAGGGTTTCGGCTTTCTGTCGCAGGAAGAGGGCGAGGACGTCTACGTCCGTGCTTCCGCTCTCCCCGAGGGCGTCGAAGGCTTGAAGGCCGGCCAGCGCGTCGAGTTCGGAATGGCTGCGGGCCGCCGCGGTCCGCAGGCACTGAGCCTGAAGGTACTCGAGCCGGCGCCGTCGTTGCGCGGCGCGACGGCGACGCGTCGTGAGCCCGTCGAGCGTAAGCACACCCCTGATCAGTTGCACGGCATGGTCGAGGACATGATCACGTTGCTCGAGGCGAAGGTCCAGCCGGATCTGCGCAACGGCAAGTACCCGGACCGCAAGACCGCTCAGCGGATCTCCGAGGTCGTCCGGGCCGTCGCTCGCGAGCTCGACACCTGATCGCTCGATACGAGCTGCCATACACGGCTTCGAAACAAAATGCCCTGCACACCAATCGGTGTGCAGGGCATTTTCGACGTTCCGGGGATCAGGCGGTCTTGATCGACCAGATCAGCAGTCCCTGTTCGCTTCCCTCACCGACGGCGAGGTGGATTTCGACGCCGACGAGTTGCTTGACGGGATCGCTCGAAGACTCGACCGTCACTGCCAGGGCCTCGCCGGGCTCGAAGACTCGGGGCTCACCGGTCTGGTTGCCGTCGGCATCCTCGTAGACGGCGAGCAGTGCCCACTGCGCATCCGAGACGTCCGTCGACAACGACAGCTGCAGCGGGTAGCCCGCTGGAACGTCGAGTGCGTAGATGTCGCCCACCTGGGCGCACTGGGACAGGTCGATGGTGCAGAAACCGGCAGGGTTCGTTTCGATCGTCTTGCCGTGTGCGTATGCAGTGATGACCGGCAGCTTGTCGGGGTCGTCGTTGATGTTCTTGATGATCACGAAAAGAACGGAGACGTAAGCAACCAGTGCCACCACCATCAGGACACTGATCGCTGCCACGATCTTCTTTGTTCTCGAGCGCATCATCACTGCGGAGTACTTCCTTGTCCTCGGTTGGATTTACCGGTGTAAATCACTTCGGTCACTTCTTGTTCGGCCAGATCGGGTCGCTTCCCGCCGAGGCCGGGCAGGAGGCTGCTTCCTCGGTAGCTCAGGAAGGTCTGCAGAAGCCCGATCGTCAGGAACACCGATACAACAGTGAACCCGATCCAGTATTCGGTCGGAAGCAGAACCCCCAATGCGCCGCCGAGTACCCAGCTCAGCTGCAGAACCGTCTCGGATCTACCGAATCCGGACGCGATCGATTCCTCGGGCAGGTCGTGCTGGAGTGACGCGTCGAGTGAGACCTTGGCGAGCGCGCTGGCGGCCGATGCGATGAGCGTGGCAAGCGCGGCCGTCATGAGGTTGTCCGTCAGAGCTGCGATCACCGCGATGATCCACACCGACGCAGTACACCGGAGCACGATCAAGGCAGGCCGGCCGAGCTTGAGGCGCGCACCCGTGGCATTTCCGGCGAAGTTACCCAGACCGGCTGCTGCGCCGACCAGGCCGAGCATCATGGCCTGCTGGAGCGGCTCGTGATCGGTGCGTGATTTGGCGACGAACGCGATGTAGAGCGTCAGGAAGCCGGTGAGCACGCGAATGGTGCCGTTGCCCCAGAGTCCGATGATCACGGCGCGTCCGAGAGGCTGACGGACCTTGGCAGGTTTGGCGTCCGGCTGCGGTGGGGCGCTGCCGGCGTGATGCGCTTCGTCCGGGTGGTAGGTGATGGTCGCGGGAACCTCACCCTCGGTGACCTCGACCCACGACGGGATTCGCATGCTCAGATATGCGCCGAATACGGTGACGGCGACCGCGAACCACAAGGCGCCGGTGGAACCGAAAGCCAGCGCGAGCGCACCTGCGACAGCGCCGGCCCCGATCGTTCCACCGATCAGCCCGAAGACCGTCAGACGCGAATTCACGCGCACCAGGTCTATTTCCGGTGGTAGGACGCGTGGTGTCACTGCGCTCTTGAGCACCGAGAACGATTTACTGAGCACCATCATGCCGAGCGCGGCCGGATAGAGGATCCAACTGTCGAAGTTGAAGACCAGGATCACCGCGAGGAGCGTCCGGATTCCGAACGACGACGCGAGTGCGATGCGGCGTCCGCGCTGCAACCGGTCGAGCATGGGGCCGATGAGCGGTGCGATGACCGCGAACGGTGCGATCGTGATCAGGAGATAGAGCGCGACCTTGGTCTTGTCCTCGCCCGTCGCGGCCGAGAAGAACAGCGTGTTGGCCAGAGCGACGGAGATCGCCGCGTCGGTCGCGTTGTTCGTCATCACCGCGTAGGTGAGAGCGGTCAGACCGGACTTGTCCGCGCCGTCGGCCTTCGCCGCGCGCTGGAAGGTCGCGATGCCCTTGTTCGTCAGTTCGCGGCTGCGCATCGCTGCGACGCGAGTGACGGTGAGCTTGCGAGGCATCGGTGGAGCCTTGGGAGCGTCCGCCCCCGGCGTCTTCGAACCGGCCGCGGATTCGGAGTCTCCCCGCGATTCGGGAATCGGATGCAGCGGTGGCAAAGGCGTGCGACGGGCAGCGGGACGGGCCGAAGGTGGGTAATTGTCCGGGCGGGCCGCGGGTGGGTAATTGTCGTAACCGGGGTGCACCTGTTGCCCCTCCGGCTCGTCGTGGATTCGCCGAGTTTCGGGGTCGTAGGGTTCGCGCGGTCCGGTCACCACTCAATTCTGTCCTAGTGTCGGCGCGGCTACCACGCACACCCCTGCGAGTCCTGTGTCATGTCGGACTCAGTTAACAAAACGGACTTCGAACATCTGCGGCCAATACTTGCCGGTGAGCAGGAATCGGTCGGTACCGGGAATCTGCGCGATGCCGTTGAGAACGTCGACGGTGCTGGTCGATCCGTCCGCGACGAGTTCTTCGCGTAGCGGCGAAGCGTCGTACACGTTCGTGACGCTGCCGTCCGACGGGTCGATTCGGACGACGGTGTCCGTGGTCCAGACATTGGCGTAGACGGAGCCGTCTTCGGCGCATTCCAATTCGTTCAGCTTGCCGACGGACTCCGAAGATCTGGTGACGTCGACGGTCGAGATCGGCGCAAAGGTTTCGGGATCGCGAAAGGTCAACGTGGCCGAACCGTCGCTCGAGACAATCCGATCCCCGAGCGAACAGATTCCCCATCCCTCGGTGTCGAGTGGGAACCGCCCCCGTTCGGTCAAGGTGTCCTTGTCACGGGCGATGGCAACGCCGTCTTTCCAGGTGAGTTGCCACAGTGTGTCTCCGGCGACCGTGATGCCCTCACCGAACAACGGCGGGTCGAGATCGGCACGCGCAACTTCCGGTCCCGAAGCGGGGGACTGCTCGTCGGAGATCTCGCTCGAGCGCACCCAGGACTGCCCGACGCGTCCGGTGCTTTCGTACAACCGGTTTCCGTCGATCTCGAGGCCCTGCGTGAACGCGTCGGGATCGTGCGCGGACACTCGAACGATCTCGACGGAGCCGGTTTCGGACGTGAGGTTGTCGGGAGCGCCGGGGGAATCGGAGCACCCCGCCAAGGCCGAGGCGATCACGGCGACCACTGCAAAAGTGCGCACGGAATTGGCGTGTGACCTACTCATCTGCCCAGCATGGCAGCCCAGTGCGTTGCGGACTTGCGGTGGTGCGGCAAACTGGAGGAGTGAGTGTTGCTACTTCTCCAGAGCGTGCAGTGCCGCGCCCAGTACTGGCCGATGCGGTCGAGCTTGCCCGAAAGGCAGTCGTCGACCTGCATGAAGGCGGTGTGGGGGCATACCTCGGCGTGACGTCGGAGGACGAATTTGCCGCCACCCATCGATTTGCAGCAGACATTCCGGGATACCGCGGTTGGCAGTGGGCGGTTGTCGTCGCTGCCGGACCGGAGGACACCCACGCCACGATCAGTGAGTTGGCGCTGTTGCCGGGTCCCGACGCGTTGGTTGCGCCGGAATGGCTGCCATGGGATCAGCGGATTCGTCCCGGCGATCTGTCCGTCGGTGACCTACTCGCCCCGCCGGCCGAGGATCCTCGCCTCGTTCCCGGCTACGTTGCCACCGGTGACCCGGAAGTCGACGAGGTAGCTCTCGAAATCGGGCTCGGCCGCAAACAGGTCATGAGCCGCGAGGGCCGACTCGATGCCGCGCAGCGTTGGTTCGACGGTGACTTCGGCCCGGAGTCGGAGATGGCGAAGGCCGCGCCGTCGACGTGTGGACTGTGTGGATTCTTCCTTCCACTCGCCGGTTCGCTGCACGCAGCGTTCGGTGTGTGCGGAAACGAACTCTCCGCAGACGGCCGTGTGGTCAGCGTGTCCTACGGTTGTGGCGCGCACTCGGACACCAGCCTGCCGCTCGGTGCGGGCTCGCCGCAGTTCGACGCATTCGACGACGGGGCCGTCGAGCTGATTGCGGTGCCCGCTCGCCCGTCGAGCGCTGTTGCAGTTGAGGATTCGGTATCCACCGAGTAGAAGATCCGTTCGGTACGGACGCACTCCGCGAGGCGACGCTGCGCGCGTGGTCGGAATCTCCGACGCGATTGCGTGAAGACGCGGCTGCGGAATCCGACCTCGCAAAGGCCGGGTACCGTGACCGTCTGCTCACCGAACTGGCGCAGAACGCTGCCGATGCAGCTGCACGCGAGGGCGTCCAGGGCTCTTTGTGGGTGGACGTGGACGGTCGGACGATGACGGTGGCGAACACGGGCCGTCCACTGGACGAATCCGGTGTACATGCGCTGACCGCGCTGCGCGCGTCGAACAAGGTCGACGCCGACGAAGGTGTGACGGGACGGTTCGGCGTCGGATTCTCGGCAGTTCTCTCGGTCAGTGACGAGGTGGAACTGCGCTCGTCGACGGGATCGATTCGATTCTCTGCCTCGCACACTCTGCGCGAGATCGAGTCTCGCGAACTCCCGGTGCCGGAAACCGGTGTCCCCGTACTTCGTTTGGTGTGGCCGTCTGGCGAATTGCCGAGCGATGATGCTGATTCGGAAGTGGTGCTGACGCTTCGGCCGGACGTCGATGCCGCGGCGCTGCTTTCGCAGATGACACGTGAGGCAGTCGACCTGCTGCTCGAACTCCCGGCTCTCGGATCAATTCGTCTGGGTGAGAAGACTTTTCGGCGATCGGAACGGGTGCTGGATTCCGGCCTCGTCGAGATCGCGATCGGTGATCGCACGTGGTGGCAGTACACCGCGCCGAACGCGCGATGGTTGGTGCCGGTCCGCGACGGGGTCGTCGAGCCGGTCGCAGACGACGTCCTGCGGGCGCCGACGCGATCCGACGAGGAACTGTCGATCCCCGCGATCATCATTGCCGACATTGCAATGCAACCCGATCGGCGACGCCTCATGCCCGCTGCACCGATCGCTCCGCTTGCCGAGGGGTACGCGAAGTTCCTTGCTGCACTACCTCCTCGGCAGCGAACGGCACTCGTCCCGATCCCTGCCTTTGCCCGCAGCGAAACCGATTCGCTTCTGCGCGAAGCGCTTCTGAAGGAGCTGCAGGAAAACGAGTGGCTTCCGGTGGTCGGTGAACCCGACCGCGCGCCGCAGCGAGCATCCGTGGTGCCCGGGCTCGGGGATGACCTTGCCGAGTTGCTCACCGATATCATCGGCGGCCTGGTTGTCCCCGAGCTCTCCGGCCCCAAGCACGAGCGAGCACTCGCGGCAGTGTCGACGCACCGCATCGGGCTCGCGCGCATCGCGGAACTGCTCAGCGGTTCGGAACGTGAACCGAAGTGGTGGAATCGACTCTATTCGGCTCTCGAGCCCTTGGTGATCGACACTCTTGCGGTGGAAGAGCTTGGAACACTGCCGGTTCCGCTCTCCGACGGACGGACGGTGACCGGGCCGCGGACCGTCGTCGTCGGCGTCGAACTGGGCGAAGACGCGCCGTCGGTGCAGTGGACGAGGTTGGTTCATCCCGTCGCGGTTCACCCGTTGCTCTCTCGATTGGGAGCGCAGACTGCGAGTGCCACCGACCTGCTGTCCGATCCGGCGCTGCGCGCATTGATCGAAGATGCTGCGGACCAAGATGATTCGGTAGCGACGGAGTTGGCGCAAGTGGTGCTCGGATTGGCGGCCCACGTGGCGCCAGGGGCGCTGCCGTCGTGGATCGGTGAAGTGCTGCTTCCTGATTCGGAGGGCGAATTGCGGTCCGCCGACCAACTTCTGCTTCCGGGAGCTCCCCTTGCAAGCGTCCTGGTCGAGGATTCTCCCTTCGGCATCGTCGACGCTGATTTTGTTCAGCAGGTGGGGGAGCAGGCGCTACGGGTAGTCGGTGTCGGGTGGGGTTTCACGGTGGTCCGTGAGGAATTGCCTTCCGGCCCCGATCACGATCTCGACGCCGAAGACGCATGGTGGGACACCCTCGACGAGGACCCCGAATACATCGAAGCCGTGCGCGATCTCGATCTCGTGGACGAAGACCGCTGGCCGCAGGCGTTGTCGCTGCTGGTCGAGTCGCCGGCGACGCGGGCGCTGCTCACCGACCGTCGTGGATACACGGCGTGGTGGTTGCGTTCGAATGCCGAACTCGGCGGTGAGGTGCTGGGCTTGCTGCGCGCTCCGGGCGATCGCACCTTCGAGGGATTGCTCGATGCTGCCGAACACCCCGACGCCGGATTCTTCTCCGGATTGCTGGCATCGGATACTGTCGACGATCCGGAACTGGCTCAGCTGCTGCTCGATCGGCTTGCCGACCCACTACGGATGCCGGCCTCCGCCGTCGTCGCGCGGACGCACCGACTACTGGGTGAGGCAGCGCAGCGACGGGTTCTCGACCTGGAGGAACTGCACCTGCCTCCGTTCGTGCGAGGCCTTTCCGGCGATCTGGTCGATCCCGGCGACGCCCTTGTTCTCGACCGACCGTGGCTGGGAGCGGCACTACCTGCACAACGAGTGGTGCTCGGCAGCTTCGAGACGGCCGACGCACTGGCAGATCTACTCGACGTCGCGACGGCGTCTGCATCCGTTCACGGACGAGTGAGCAGCACCGGCGTCGTCACGACGTGGGCGAACGAACCGCAGGCAGTTCTCGGCTTCGCAGCCCTCGGCCGTGAGGTACCCAGCGGCGAGGTAGTGATCCATCACTAACTGACGGTGGAACTGACGGGGGCGGTCGAGACGACGGTGATCGTGCCGTGGTGGGTGGACTCGGACGGCGTTCATCACGTGATGCGTACGTGGACTCTGCCGCAAGGAATGTGAGGGCAGATGTCTTTTGATCAGTGGGTACTCGACAGCGCAGTGAGTCAGCGGACGGCGTGGCTCGTGGACGTCGTCGACGTCATCACCGACAGCGGCGGAACCCTCGCGTCGTGGCTGATCGCGACGCTGCTCACGATCGTGCTTCTGGTTCGGAGACTGCGTACCGAAGCTCTGCTGATCGCCGGATCGATGTTGACCGGTCTGCTCGTGATGAGCGGATTGAAGCGCATCTTCACGCGAACCCGCCCACCCGTTCCGGAGAGATTGATCGAAATCGATTCGTATTCGTTCCCGTCGGGCCACGCGATGATGAGCGCGATACTCGCGACTTCGGTTGCCGCCGTGATCCTTCGTCTTGCCTTGCCGAGGCTCGCGAAGATGGCAATGCTCGCGAGCCTCGGCCTGTACACGATCGCCGTCGGATTCTCCCGCGTCTACCTGGCTGCCCATTGGATGACCGATGTACTGGCAGGTTGGGCGTTCGGGATGATGTGGGCCGGGGTGTGGATCTGGGGAACCGCGCAGATCAGAAAGCGCCGGGCGCTGGTTACTTCGTGAGCTCGGCGAGTAGTTGGCTCGTGGCCCACGGCAAGCTCAGTGCCGAGCTTGCGGTCAAGGCCGCACCGACCTGCGGAGCCTGATCGTCGTTGACGTAGACGACGCGATTGTCCTTGACCACGTCGAGTTGCTGGAAGCCAGGGTTGTTTCGGACCGCCTGTGCGGCATCGGGATTGCCGATGACAACGAGACGGTCCACGTCGAGAAGATCCAGTCGTTCGGTGGAGATCGGCGCGTAGAACTCACCGTTCATCAAGGCCTCGACCGCGGGAGCAGGTTTGAATCCGAGACTGCCGAGAACCCGTCCGCGGGCGTCCTCGGAGGAGAAGGCGTAGAACTCCGGGGTCGCGTCGACGCTGATGATCACCGCGGTCTGGTCTGCAAATTCCGGGTGAGCGCTTCTGGCGTCGGCGAACTGCTTGTCGATATCGGCGACCAACTTCTCGCCGTCGGCTTCGCGACCCACTGCCTTCGCTGCGGTCTTCGTCGTGATCTGCCACGGAGTTGCGTAGTCGCCGTAGGCCGGATCCTTCGCGACGGTCGGGGCGATCGCGGAAAGTGTGCTGTACAGGTCTTTGTCGATGCTCGAGTAGAGCGCGAGGATCAGGTCGGGCTCGAGCGCAGCGATCTTTTCGACGCTGATCGTGGTTTCGGGATTGCTGCCGACGACGGTCGGTTCGGTTCCGCCCCAAGGGCCGGTGACCCATGGCCACGTGCGGTTGACGTCCGGTTCGCCCGGGTACTGGTTGACCATTCCGACGGGCTTGATGCCCAGGGCCAACAGAGCCTGCTCGTCGTTGTAACCGACGGTGACGATCCGTTGTGGTTCGGAATCGATCGTGGTGCTGCCGAAAGCGTGATCGATCGTGACGGGGAAGGCGCCACCACCGGAACTCGACGAACTACTTGCTGCGTCGTCGTTCGAACTGCAGGAGACGAGTGCTGTGCCGACCAGGGCGACCAGGGCGACCACAGCAACGGATGTCAGTCTCGTCCAACGTCCTCGGCTTTTCCAACGATTTTCGGTGCGAGATCTTCACGGCTACGTGGTTCCTTTCAGCATTGACAAGCTAAGACCGACACTGGAGTGCAGGGTAGGCTTACCATACTGAAAGGGTGAATCGACCTGCTCAGTCGACCAGACCGGCGCCCTGTTGTGCGCCCTTGTCACCGCGCACAGCTGCGCGTCGTTGAATGGAGAACAGAGCGAAGCCGAGGAAGCCGACTCCGATACCCGCGTAACAGATCGGGAGTGCATCCGACCAACGATCGCCGCTCACCGCGACCACGATCGTGGCGATCACCCACAACGCGGTGCCGATGATCAGTGCCGGCGCGGGTGCGGACAATTTGCCGATCAGGCCTGTTGTGTTGCGAGTCTCCGTCACAAAATTAACGCTACCCGTACCCCGGTGGCCTACTCTCCCTAGTGCGACCGGCTTCATGTGCGCCGGCACACGGCGACCTACAGCGATGGGGAAAGAACAAACATGGCGGCACCCGGCAAGATCCTCGACACCTATTTCAAGATCAGCGAACGAGGGTCGACGATCTCGACCGAGATTCGCGGCGGTGTCGTCACCTTCGTGGCGATGGCCTACATCGTGGTCCTCAACCCCCTGATCCTCGGCAGTTTCTCGGCTGACGACGCTGCAGCGAAGACCGACGTTCTCGGCAACATCCTTCCGGTCAACCAGGTGGCTGCGGTCACCGCTCTGGTTGCCGGCCTGATGAGCATCGTCTTCGGTGTCGTTGCCAACTATCCGTTTGCCATCGCCGCGGGTCTCGGCATCAACAGCCTGCTCGCCGTCACAATCGCACCTCAGGTCACCTGGCCCGAGGCGATGGGCCTGGTGGTCATCGACGGTGTGATCATCGTTCTGTTGGCACTCACCGGTTTCCGAACTGCGGTGTTCAATGCGATTCCCTCGGCATTGAAGTCCGCGATCGCGGCCGGTATCGGCATGTTCATCGCCTTCATCGGACTGGTCGACGCCGGATTCGTCCGCCGTATCCCCGATGCCGCCGGTACGACGGTTCCCGTCGGACTCGGAATCAACGGCTCGATCGCTTCGTGGCCGACCGTGGTGTTCATCTTCGGTGTGCTGCTCATGGGTGTTCTGGTAGTGCGCAAGGTTCGTGGTGGACTGCTGATCGGCATAGTCGTCACGACGATCCTCGCCGCGATCATCGAGGCAGTTGCCGACGTCGGACCCTCGCTCGGAACCAACCCCAAGGGCTGGAACCTCAGCATCCCCGCGATCCCGGAGATGCTCGGTGGTATGCCTGATCTGAGCCTGGTCGGCGACGTCAGCATCTTCGGCGCATTCACCCGCATCGGTGTTCTGGCCGCCAGCCTGCTTGTCTTCACTCTCGTGCTGGCGAACTTCTTCGACGCCATGGGCACGATGACGGGTCTCGGTAAGGAAGCCGGCCTGACCGACAAGGACGGAAACCTCCCCAACGTCGGTCGCGCGCTTGTCGTCGAAGGCGCGGGCGCGATCGTGGGCGGTGGCGCTTCGGCGTCGTCGAACACCGTGTTCGTGGAATCCGCGTCGGGTATCGCCGAAGGCGCCCGCACGGGCCTGGCAAACGTCGTGACCGGACTGCTCTTCCTCGTCGCGATGTTCCTGACGCCGCTCTACTCCGTCGTGCCGATCGAGGCAGCTGCGCCTGCCCTCGTCGTCGTCGGTGCGCTGATGATCGGGCAGGTCCGAGACATCGATTTCACCAAGTTCTCGGTTGCTCTCCCGGCGTTCCTGACCATGATCGTCATGCCGTTCACCTACTCGATCGCCAACGGCATCGGCGTCGGCTTCATTTCATGGGTGGTCCTGCACGCTGCCAGCGGTGGTATCAAGAAGATCCACCCGTTGCTCTGGATCGTGGCGGCACTTTTTGTGGCCTACTTCACTGTCGGACCCATTACCGACGCCCTTACGTGAAATCAGGGTTGACCGGTATTCGATTACGTGAGCTACCGGCCAGCTCTTGACGTATTGTCTGACGCGTGACCACCGAAACTCGTGCGCTGGCCAGCGATCTTTCCCTGGCTGTAGTGCGTCTCACCAGGCATCTGCGCGGCCGCAGAGTCGACGCTCAGGTATCGCTGACGCAACTGTCCGCCTTGGCGAGCCTGGATCAGTACGGCCCGATGACTCCTGGCGTACTCGCAGCACGTGAGAAAGTGCAGCCGCCGTCGATGACGCGCGTTGTTGCTTCTCTCGCCGAGCTCGGTCTGGTCGAGCGCTCGCCGCATCCCACGGACGGTCGTCAGATCATCGTAAATCTGTCCGACGCCGGGCAGGCGTTGCTCGCGGACGAAACCCATGCGCGTGAGGCGTGGATGAACGAGCAGCTGGCCGGGCTGGGTGGCGAAGAACTCGCGACGCTGCGCGGTGCCGTCGAGATCATCACCGAGATGGTCAACAAGACGGAGTAGCTCCGTGAGTTAGAGGTCGCGTAGCTCCGCTACCTAGAGGTCGTTGCCCAAACGAATTACTCGAGGGGCAAGATAGTGGGGTGCCCCGAGACCCCGATTCCGGCATGTTTGCCGCGCTCCACAACCGCAACTACCGCCTTTGGGCTTCCGGACAGATCGTTTCTCTGGTCGGCACGTGGATGCAACGCATCGCCCAGGACTGGCTGGTACTGACGCTCTCGGACGGCAATGCGCTGGCGGTGGGCATCGTCATGGCCTTGCAGTTCGGCCCGACGCTGTTCTTGTCGGTGTGGGGTGGGGTGCTTGCCGATCGGTACGACAAGCGTCGGATCCTGATCTTCACGCAGTGGGCGAGTGCGGTATGCGCGCTGGTGTTGGGTCTGCTGGACGTCGGTGGGCTCGTCGCGTTGTGGCATGTCTTCCTGATTGCCTTTGCCCTCGGCTGTGTCTCGGCGCTCGACGCACCCGTGCGTCAATCGTTCACCATCGAAATGGTGGGCAAGGAACACCTGTCCAACGCCATCGCGCTCAACTCCATGACGTTCAACACGGCCCGCATCGTCGGTCCGGCCATCTCGGGTGTGCTGATCAACCTGATCGGAACAGGGTGGGTGTTCCTGCTCAACGTCGCGACATTCGGTGGGGTGCTCATCGCGCTCTACCTGATGAACAAGAAGGAGTTGATCCCGTCGGAACCGGCCCCGCGCACCAAGGGGCAGGTGCGCGACGGGTTCCGATATGTATGGGGCCGCAAGGACCTTCGCGTGATAATGGTGTCGGTCTTCATGGTCTCGACCTTCGGCCTGAACTTCGCGATCAGCCTGGCGGTGATGGCGCGCAACACGTTCGGCCTCGAGGCCGACGGTTACGGATTGCTGTCCACGACGCTCGCCGTGGGCACCCTTGCCGGCGCTGCGTACGCCGCAAGACGGAAGGAAGCGCCGCGGTTGCGGACGTTCCTCGGTGCCGCCGTGGCTTTCGGTGTGTTCGAGGTCGCGGTGGGATTGATGCCCACCTACGCGTTGGTGGCGCTGATGTTGATCCCCACGGGCGCACTGACGTTGACGTTCACGACGTCCGCGATGAACATCCTGCAGATGTCGGTGCCTTCCGAGATGCGCGGGCGGGTGATGGGTATCTACATGCTCAGTTTCCTCGGTGGCACACCGCTGGGAAGCCCGTTGCTGGGTTGGCTCGCCGACTCCGTGGACCCACGTGCGCCCTTGATCGTGGGCGGAGTGATCTCGCTCGTCTCGGGCACTGTGGCCGGGGTGTACCTGCTACGCAGCGAAGGGCTGAAACTTCGTCTTGCGCGACCCGAAGACGGGGGCAGGCTGCCGGTTTTCGTCCTGCGTCCGGTGATCGTATGCGACGCGACCGAACAGGCAGTCGAGGCTAGCCGCGCGCCGTGACCTTCTCACGCTTGGGAAACACCGTGTAGCTCAGGGCGATTGCTCCCCAGATTGCGAGTACCACTGTCAGCTTGCTGATCCATCCGTCGAGGGCTCCAGTACGGGTGGGGTCGTCGACGAGGAAGATGGCCGCGCCGAGAAGTCCGCACGCGACGGCCCAGGCGATTGCGGCTTTGCCGAACTCGCGCCATTCGCGCAGTGCTCGCGCACTCCCGTACTTGGGTGGTGCGACGGGAGCCGGGCCGCCGGCGAATCGGTAGGCGAACCTGGCGTCGGCCCAGGAGATGAGGCTGTGTCCGAACGCGACGGAGAATCCGATGTAGGCCGCGGCAAGCCCGTGGGTGAAGTTCGCCTCGCCACCGCCACGAAGATCGAGGGCTGTGGCGACGAGCAGTACGACATCCACCAGGGGCGCGCAGATGAGCAGTGCGGCGCCCAGCGTTTTGCGGCGCAGTAGATAGCGGGCCGCGAGACCTGCGGCGATGAACACCCAGAACATGATTTCGCACGCGATGATCAAGTGGACGATCATGACATCAGCTCATTTCTAGTACGACTGTGTTAGTGATTGAAAACTAGCACAGCTGTGTTAGTTTTGTGAAGTGGTGAAACGTAGCAGTCCGGATGAGCGGCGTGAAGAGATCGCCGAGGCCGTGTGGCGTGTGATCCGTCGAGACGGTGTGGCGAGCGCCAGCGTCCGGGCGGTCGCGGACGAGGCGAAGATGTCGACGGGGTCGCTACGGCACTTCTTCGCGACGCAGTCCGAACTCTTGCTGTTCGCGATGACGCTCGTGACCGTCCGGGTGGAGGAAAGGATTGCCGGCATCGACTTCGATCCCGACATCCGCCGCGCGATCCGTCAGTTCACCGATCAGTTCGTTCCCCTCGACCAAGATCGGCGTGAAGAAATGCAGGTTTGGGAGGCCTTTGCTGCTGCCGCCCAGACCGATTCGGCGTTGACGGCGGTGCGTGACGAGACAGACCGGACCTTGTTCGAGCACTTTCGTTCGTTCGTGGAAGCGGCGCATCGAGCGGGTTTTCTACGGCCGGGTGCCTCGGTCGACATCGAGGCGATGAGATTGCATGCGCTCGCCGACGGGCTCGCGTCGCACGGCGTCGACAATCCCGAGCGAACCAATCCAGAGGTGATCAGCCAGGTGCTCGACGCGCATTTTGTCACGCTGTTGCGCTAGGTCGGGAGTAGTGGTGGGGGGCTCGCGGTGCGTACGGCACGATAGACCCGTGGTTCACGTCATCGACATCTCAGATCCCGCCGATCCCCGGCTGGATGACTTTCGCGATCTCAACTCTTCGGATCGGCGCCCCGACCTGCCGGAGGGCAAGGGACTGGTCATCGCCGAGGGAGTGTTCGTCACTCAGCGACTGCTGACTTCGCGGTTCGAGCCGATCAGTCTCCTCGGCGTCGAACGACGGCTCCTGGAGCTCGCTGACGATCTCGACGGGGTGGACGTGCCGTTCTACCGTACGAGCGCCGAAGTGATGGCCGAGGTCGTCGGATTTCACCTCAACCGCGGCGTCCTCGCTGCAGCAGCACGCCCGGCACCGCTCGCGGTCTCGGACGTGTTGAAGGACGCGAAGACCGTCGTGGTTCTCGAAGGCGTCAACGATCACGAGAATCTCGGCTCGATGTTCCGCAACGCGGCGGGGCTCGGTGTCGATGCAGTTCTGTTCGGGAAGGGTTGTGCCGACCCGCTGTACCGGCGGTCGGTCCGTGTGTCGATGGGGCACGTGCTGCGAGTGCCCTTCGCGCATGTGGCAAAGTGGCCACACGACTTGGATGAGCTGCGTGGCAACGGTTTTCAGCTCATTTCCTTGACTCCGAATCCGGAAGCGGTCACTTTGGCCGAAGCGATGACCGGGGAGAAGGTAGCGCTACTGCTGGGCGCCGAGGGGCCAGGTTTGACCGAACATGCGATGCGGGCCACCGATATTCGTGCCAAGATACCGATGGCGCCCGGCACCGACTCGCTCAACGTCGCGACCGCAGCGGCGATGGCCTTCTACGAACGTGTCAGGACCGGCCGGTGACTCAGGACCGCACGCCCTGGTTCACCGGAAGCGCGGTGTCGGTGTTCGCAGCCATGCTCTCGACCAGTGCCGTCGCGGCGTTCTGTGTCGCGCTGGGCAACGTGAACGTGCTCCTGGCGGTTGTCGTCAATGTCATTGCGGTAGGCGGACTTGCGCCGACCGTCTGGCGCTGGCGAGCCGTCCCCGTCTGGCGATGGGTGGTCTACGGCGCGGTAGCCGGCGTACCGCTCGGGTGGATCGCAGCGATAGCCGCGTGAACCTGTGAGGCTGCTCGGCGCTACTTGAAGCCGAAGTACCGAGCGAGGCGGCCGCGCGGCTTGGCCACCAGTGCGTCGTGGATCGGCGGCATTTTTTCGGGCATGGGTACCTCTGTCGGCGCCTGCTCGGGCATCGGCGCGGGGGCTGGTGGTGCAGGTTTGGGTGCCTCGCCGGGTCGGTGAATCTTGAAGCCCCACAGGAGAATCTGCGTTGTGTCGAGTTCGTGTTCTCGCGGCGCGCCGGTGTATCGAAATCCCAGCCACTCGAGGTTGGCGGACTCCGCGAACTGTTGCGGGTGGAACGGAAGTGACTGCGGATCAGGCAGGATCCCGGGCGGGTAACGCAGGGGATGGTTGCCGGCCCAGAATTCCAGTTCCCAGGTCTGTGGGATCCCCAGATTTTCGACGATGTCGATCGGGATGGCACTGAACGAGCGTCGTAGCTCGCCGTCCTCCCACAGTGCAAACGAACCCTGCGCGGTTTCGGGGACGGAGCTGATCAACAGCGTCGAGCCCCCCTCTGCCGAAAGGTGCCAGGAATCAGGCAGTTTCGAGGGGACGAAGGTGCTGAGTTCGGAGCTGCAGACGACACTCACTCGACCGTACGCGCCGACGAAGACGTAGCCGGGGCTCACCGTCGCGGCCATCGACAGCGGCTGAGGCCCGAGCGACTCGAACTCCTTGTCCGGGTACAGCGACATGGCGATTTTCAGGGCCTCGGTCTGATCCGGCTGTGGGTACCTGCTCAATTCGGTGCGAGCGTCTGCGCCGCCCAGAAACCAGATCGTCGATACCCGTGCAGCCACCGGCAGCCCTCTCTCCTCAGCCTCGCTCGAAAGAAGAATACTTTCCTTCGGGTCAGCGACCGCTGCTGCGGACCCCGAGGAGTACGTCGTCCCACGAGGGAAGAGCAGGCCGTCCGCGCTTGTCCTTGGTCTGCGTCTGCTGCGGAGCGGTTTTCGGGGTCACATCCGGTGCGGGTTCGGGAACCTCTTCGGTGACGACGGTTTCCGGCTCGACAGCAATCGGTTCGGGCGCCACGATCCGTTCCGCCACCACCGTCCGCTCGGGGACTACTGTGCGCTCGGAAACTGCTGTCCGCTCGGAAACTGCTGCGGGCTCGGGCTCGATCTCCGCCACCGGTTCGACGTCGAATCGGGACAGTTCGAGCTGTTCCGGTTCGTTCGAGACCACCGGTACCAGGCCGCGGAGCGGGCGACCGAAGTCGGGATCGATCAAGTCGAATGCCGCGTCGTCGAGTGCGACGATCGTTCCGCCGTGCGCGTCGGGCTGGTAGCGCCAGTGCGCGGCGTTGGTGGTGCGGCCGGCCTGCCACTGCAACTGCGCGACCCACTGATTGTCCTCGTCGCGCCAGGCATCCCAGGTGGCCTCGTCGATACTGTGGCCGCGGGCGCGGAATGCGTGGGTCACGATTTCGGAGAGGGTGGGAACTGTCGGACCGTTGTCGCGCACCGGGTGTCCGCCCTGCGCCATTTCCGCGGCGCGGGAGCGCTCGAGCAGAACGGGGTACGCAAAGCGCTCGACCTTGCTGATGGGGATCTTCGCTTCTTCGGCGACCTGCTCTACGGAAGCACCGGAACGAATGCGCGCCTGAATTTCGCGGGGACGGAGTTGGCTTTCCATTTCGATCTCAATCTGGCCGAGTCGAGCCACGTCTCCGCGGGAAGCTGCACGAAGTTTGTCATCGGCGGGAAGCCGGAATTTCTGGCCGGTTTCAGCATCTGCGCACACCACATGCGATCCATCGGGTTCAAGTCCGATCACTCGAAGCTCTCGCACATTGACCTCCTTATCGCGCCGGCTCGCGACTTTGCGCCGCGCTCAACTGTAATTCATTCGTGACCATGGACTCGGCAGGACACGCAGGGCGAGATGACCTCGGATCCGCCCACCGGTGTGGTAGCTCACAAGGCCTGGCGCAAACGACGCTCGGCCCCCGACGTCATGCCGGGGGCCGAGCGGTGAAGCAAATGTGAAAATCAGCCGAGCTGAGAAACGACCCAGTCGATGCTCTTGGTGAGAGCGGTGACGTCATCGGGGTCGATGGCCGGGAACATGCCGACGCGCAGCTGGTTGCGGCCGAGCTTGCGGTACGGCTCGGTATCGACGATTCCGTTGGCGCGCAGGATCTTTGCCACCTCGGCAGCGTCGACGTCGTCGTTGAAGTCGATGGTGCCGACAACCTGCGAGCGGTGTGCCGGATCAGCGACGAACGGCGTTGCGAACTCACTGGCCTCGGCCCAGTTGTACAGGCGCGAGGACGAATCCGCGGTGCGAGCGGTAGTCCAGTCGAGGCCGCCGTTGCTGTTCATCCACTCGATCTGGTTGGCGAAGAGCAAGAGGGTGGCCAGGGCCGGGGTGTTGTACGTCTGATCCTTGGAGCTGTTGTCCACGGCGATGGGCAGCGAGAGGAAGTCAGGCGTCCAGCGTCCCGAATCCTTGATCTCCGCGACGCGTTCGAGGGCGGCCGGGCTCATCAGCGCGATCCACAGTCCGCCGTCTGCAGCGAAGCACTTCTGCGGAGCGAAGTAGTAGACGTCGGAATCGGCGACATTGACCGGAAGTCCGCCGGCGCCCGAGGTGGCGTCGATGGCGATCAGTGCGTTCTCCGAACCCGCGGGACGCGAGACGGGGATCGACACACCGGTGGAAGTCTCGTTGTGCGCCCAGCCGATGAGATCGACGGACGGGTCGGAGACCGGCACCGGTGCGCTGCCCGGATCGGCGGAAACGACGATCGGGTCACCGATGAACGGGTTGGCCTTGGCGACCGAAGCGAACTTGGAGCTGAATTCGCCGTTGGTCAGGTGCAGCGACTTCTCGCGGATGAGGCCGAATGCGGCCGCATCCCAGAACGCAGTGGTTCCGCCGTTGCCGAGGACGACCTCGTAGCCCTCGGGCAGTGAGAACAGATCGGCGAGGCCGGAACGAATGCTGGCCACAACGTTCTTGACCGGCTTCTGGCGATGGCTGGTGCCGAACACCGAAGCGCCCACCTCGACCAGGGACTGCAGCTGCTCGGGGCGAACCTTGGAAGGACCGCAGCCGAAGCGTCCGTCGGCGGGCTTGAGGTCGGCGGGGATGATCGGTGTGGAGGTCATCGCTTCTTTCTGTTCCTTCACTTGTGTTCTGTACTACCGTGATTGGCGAATTCGAGCGGGGTACTACGCGTGGCTGATCTGGTCCCAGCCCTCGACCGACTCCGGAGTACGGGGCGCCGGGCCGGTGTAGATGGCGGCCGGGCGTACCAGTTTACCGAGACGCTTCTGCTCGAGGATGTGTGCACACCAGCCGGCGGTGCGGCCACAGGTGAACATGGCAGGCATCATGTGCGCGGGAACCTCGGCGAAGTCGAGGATGACGGCGGCCCAGAACTCGACGTTGGTCTCGATCGCGCGATCGGGACGACGCTCACGCAGTTCTGCCAGTGCAGCCTGCTCGAGAGCTGCGGCAGCCTCGTAGCGGGGAGCGTTGAGGCGCTTGGCCGTGGCGCGGAGCACGCGTGCACGGGGATCTTCGGCGCGGTAGACGCGGTGTCCGAAGCCCATGAGCTTTTCCTTGCGGTCGAGGATTCCCTTGACCAGTGCGCGGGCGTCGCCGGTCTTCTCGGTCTCTTCGATCATCGGAAGAACGCGGGCCGGTGCGCCGCCGTGCAGCGGGCCGGACATCGCGCCGATGGCGCCGGAAAGCGAAGCCGCGACGTCGGCGCCCGTGGAGGCGATGACGCGGGCCGTGAAGGTGGAGGCGTTCATGCCGTGCTCGGCTGCCGAGACCCAGTACGCGTCGATTGCCTCGACGTGTGCCGGATCGGGCTCACCCTTCCAGCGAACCATGAAGCGTTCGGTGACGGTCTTGGCCTCGTCGATGCGGCTCTGCGGGACTGCCGGCTGGTAGATGCCGCGAGCGGACTGCGCGACGTACGACAGCGCCATGACGGATGCGCGGGCGAGCTGGTCGCGGGCGGTCTCGTCATCGATGTCGAGGAGCGGCTGGTAGCCCCAGATGGGAGCCAGCATCGCCAGTCCGGCCTGAACGTCGACACGGACGTCGCCGGTGTGAATGGGGAGGGGGAACGGCTCGGCCGGCGGGAGGCCGGGGCCGAAGCGGCCGTCGACGAGAAGGGCCCATACGTTGCCGAAGGTGACCCTCTGGCCGACCAGGTCTTCGATGTCGACTCCGCGGTAGCGCAGTGCGCCGCCGTCCTTGTCGGGTTCTGCGATATCGCTGGTGAAGGCGACGACGCCTTCGAGTCCGCTCACAAAATCGTCCGGTATTGCTGCGCTCGCTGCCATTCTCGTGGACTCTCCTCGTTCGAGTGCGCCAGGTCTACAGTCGCACTGCCTCAGCTTCAGTGACTGCGCCTCGGTGCTCGCAGGGATGAGCACGCACCGTGTTTTGTACTGCGCAATCGTCTCGTCCCGATTCGGCGCTGTCGCTGGTGCGGCTCGCGGTCCGGGTCGGGTCTAGCCACGGCAAACTTTAGCGCGTGCCGCGTAGCCGTTGGCCAGTGAGTACCCGGGAGTAGCGTTCTCGGCTGTGTCGAATGAACGTCAGGACCCGCAGGCGGTGGACAACGAACTCGCGGCCATGCGTGTGGGCTATCCGCAAGCAGGCAGCGAATCGGAGTCCGTCGAGGACCGCATGAGTGCGGAATTGGATACTTCGGTTGTCGAAACCGGTTGGCTGCCCCTCATGCGCCAATGGCTCGTGGACGCCGTCGAAGCTGACGCGCCGGAGCCCAACGCCATGACTCTGTCGACGGTGGACGACGGTGGCCGTCCGGCGTCGCGCACCGTGCTCTGCAAAGGGCTCAGCGAGGACGGCGTCCTCTTCTTCACCAACTACGGATCCGACAAGGCTCGTCACCTCGACGCCCACCCGTACGCGTCGGCGAACTTCACGTGGCTGACCCTTGCCAGGCAGGTGATCGTCCGCGGCACCACCGAGCGGGTGAGTGCTCAACTGACGCAGGAGTATTGGCGAACCAGGCCTCGAGGTTCACAGCTCGGCGCGTGGGCGTCGTCGCAGTCTCGTCCGATCGACTCGCGTGCCGATCTCGACGGGCAACTGCGTGAGGTCGCTGCTCGATTCGGCGTGGACGGTGAGATTCCGGTGCCACCGAACTGGGGCGGGATTCTGATTCGGCCCGAGTCCGTCGAGTTCTGGCAAGGACGCGCGAACCGCATGCACAATCGAGTTCGCACGAGCCTGGTCGACGGACAGTGGTCCGCCGTCCGTCTCCAGCCGTGAGCCGGCTACTCGCGGACACGACTCCGCTCGAGAATCGCGACTATCGACGGCTGTGGACGGCCGGCATCGTCACCGTCATCGGCGCTCAGCTCAGCGTGGTCGCCGTACCGCAACAGGTGTACGAGATCACCCGAAGCTCGGCCTACGTCGGTCTGACGGGAATCTTCGGTCTGGTCCCGCTGGTCGTTTTCGGTCTGTGGGGCGGCGCACTGGCCGACGTCATGGATCGACGACGGCTGTTGATGATCACCTCGATCGGACTCGGCGTCACGTCGGTGCTGTTCTGGATCCAGGCTGCCCTGAACGTGAACAACGTGTGGTTGGTGCTCGGATTGTTCTCGGTTCAACAGGCGTTCTTCGCGGTGAACCAGCCGACGCGAGCGGCGATCATCCCTCGGTTGATTCCGGGCAGGCAGTTACCGGCCGCGAACTCGCTGAACATGACTGTCGTGCAGTTCGGTGCGATAGCCGGCCCGCTACTGGCGGGTGTCCTCATACCGTCGGCCGGTCTGCAACTGCTGTACCTGCTCGACTCGATCTTTCTTCTCGCCACACTGTGGGCGGTATGGAAGCTCCCGGCGATTCCGCCGACCGGAACGTCTCGGCGAGCCGGATTGAGCGAGGTCCTCGGCGGTTTCACGTATCTCGCGACGCAGAAGGTTCTGCTCGCGTCGTTCGTGGTGGACATCATCGCGATGGTGTTCGGGATGTCGCGAGCACTGTTCCCGGAGATTGCCCACGAATCCTTCGGTGATCCCGCCAGCGGCGGTTTTGCGCTGGGACTGCTGTTCGCGGCGATGTCGGTGGGAGCCGTTCTGGGCGGAGTCTTCTCGGGTTGGTTGCCACGGGTTCAGTACCAGGGGCGAGCCGTTCTGGTCTGCATCGCGCTGTGGGGGCTGTCCATGGTCGGCTTCGGCGTTGCCGTGTACTTCGCGAGTCCCGGTTCCAGTGTGATTCTGCTCTGGGTGGCGGTCGCGTTCCTGGCATTCGGCGGAGCCGTCGACATGGTCTCGGCGGCTTTCCGCAGCACGATGCTCCAGCAAGTGGCAACCGACGACATGCGCGGACGACTGCAGGGCGTGTTCATCGTGGTCGTGGCAGGTGGTCCGCGTATCGGTGACGTGCTGCACGGCGGTGCGGCCTTCCTGTTCGGGACCGGTGTCGCGGCAGCGGGCGGCGGCTTCCTGGTGATTGTCGGTGTTGTCCTTTCTGCCCTCGCATTCCCGGCATTCGTTCGCTACAAGGTGGGACGCGCCGTCTGACGTCCTGGTTAACCGGTCGCTCGTGGTGGAAACTGGTACGTATGACTGCGCCGCACAGCACGGGTAGGGGAGGGTTCGAGATCCGTGGTGGAGGCTATCGAGCCGAGATCGCCGCGGCCGGTGCCGGGTTGCGGCTACTCGATCACGAAGGACCGAACGGTCAGCGCGCGCTGACCGAGACCTGGGCACTCGGATCGAAGCCACCGCTGTCGGCCGGATTGGTTCTCGCGCCGTGGCCCAACCGAATTCGCGACGGGCACTTCATGTTCGACGGGATCGAGCATCAACTCGAGATCACCGAACCTGCGCTGGGGAACGCGAGCCACGGGTTCGTCCGGCGTCGCAATTGGAGCCTCGTGGACCACACGTACGAGCGCGTCGAACTGTCGGTCGACGTGGGACTTCACAAGGGTTGGCCCTATCCGTTGCAGCTGACGGTCGCCTACGAGGTCGGTGCCGACGGACTGACCGTCACGCACACGGCCACGAACAAGGGTGCGACCTCGTCGCCGTTCGGGCTCGGAATGCACACCTTCATTCGCGCCGGCGACTTTCCGCTCGACGAATGTGCTCTGCATCTGGCATCAGGCACGCGGTTGCCGATCGATCCGGCGAGGATGCTGCCGAACGCGTATTCGCAGGCAGTCGCCGGTACGGACTACGACTTCCGGACACCGAGACTGCTTGCCGGGGTGCAGTTGGACACTCCGTACAGCGCATTGGACGTCGTCGACGGCAGTGGTCGCACGCAACACGAGCTGCTGGCTCCGGATGGAACGGGCACTGCCCTGTGGACCAACCGCGAGTTCCCGTGGATTCAGGCCTTCATCGCAGATCCCGCCAACGACAAGGGGTATCCCGACCGTGGGCGCGCATTGGCTTTGGAGCCGATGACCTGCCCGCCTGACGCCTTCAACTCGGGCATCGATCTCCTGGTGCTTCATCCGGGTCAGACGTGGACGGGTAGCTGGGGCATCAAGGCGCTGTGATCCGGCTCTCATACCGTGGGATCGTGTAACACCAAGTAGGCATCAGCCGATAACGATCGGTTTTCGGTACCCCGTGTCAGTGGTCCGGAAGGTCCGACGTTGCTCCCATTTGCGAATTGCAGCCGAGATTTGCAGATCAGTGTGGGTAAATGCGCGATTCCGTAGACTGGAGTACCGGTCACGCGAGTGGGAAAGCCCAGACTGGAACATGTTTCAGTTTCGGTGGGTATGTCGGGTTCGTGAGTACCCGAAAAATAGCCGTGGAGCGACCCTCCTTCGGCACGATCTCTCCCGTGCGACTAGTTTCTAGTTGATCGCATGTAGTTACTCGTTGGTTCGAGCTTGAGAGGGATCCTTCGTGCCCGCTGACAATGACACAAAGCCCACGCTTACTTACCCCGGTGGTGAGTACACGATGTCCATTGCCAGGGCAACAGAGGGCAATGACGGCATCGAGCTGGGAAAGCTGCTGGCCACAACGGGGTACACCACCCTTGACCCCGGTTTTGTGAACACTGCATCCACCAGTTCTGCAATCACCTACATCGACGGTGAGAAGGGAATCCTGCGTTACCGCGGATATCCCATCGAGCAGTTGGCAGGTAAGTCGACGTTCATCGAGGTCAGCTACCTGCTGATCTACGGCGAACTGCCGACCGACGCCCAGCTCGAGTCCTTCACGGACCGCATCCGTCGACACACCCTGCTTCACGAGGACCTCAAGCGGTTCTTCGACGGATTCCCGCGCAACGCTCACCCGATGCCGGTTCTCTCGTCCGCAGTGAACGCATTGTCGGCGTACTACCAGGATTCGCTCGATCCCGAGGATCCGGAGCAGGTGGAACTGTCCACCATCCGTCTTCTCGCGAAGCTGCCGACCATCGCTGCGTACGCGTACAAGAAGTCCGTCGGACAGCCGTTCCTGTACCCGGACAACTCGTTGAACCTGGTCGAGAACTTCATGCGTATGACGTTCGGCTTCCCCGCCGAGCCGTACCAGGGTGATCCCGAGGTCGCCAAGGCACTCGACATGCTGCTGATCCTGCACGCAGACCACGAGCAGAACTGCTCCACGTCGACCGTGCGTATGGTCGGCTCGTCGGACGCCAACCTGTTCACCTCCGTCTCGGCCGGCATCAACGCGCTGTGGGGCCCGCTGCACGGCGGCGCCAACCAGGCAGTGCTCGAGATGCTCGACGAGATCAAGGCCAGCGGCAGCACCGCAGCCGAGTTCGTCCGCAAGGTCAAGAACAAGGAAGACGGCGTGAAGCTCATGGGCTTCGGACACCGCGTCTACCGCAACTACGATCCGCGCGCTGCGCTGGTCCGCGAAACCGCGCACACCATCCTCGCCAAGCTCGGCGGCGACGACGAACTGCTCAACATCGCAATGCAACTCGAAGAGGCCGCCCTCACGGACGACTACTTCATCGAGCGCAAGCTTTACCCGAACGTCGACTTCTACACCGGCCTCATCTACCGCGCGATGGGCTTCCCGCCGCGCATGTTCACGGTGCTGTTCGCCATGGGCCGTCTGCCCGGCTGGATTGCGCACTGGCGTGAAATGCACGAGGATCCGGCTACGAAGATCGGCCGCCCGCGCCAGATCTACACCGGCTACACCGAGCGTGACTACAGAGACATCACGTCCCGCTGACGCGTGACCTAGCGATATCACCACCCGCTAGTCTTCTGTACCCAACATTTCGCCTCAACGAGGAGGACCCATGAGTAGCAAGCCCGTAATCGAGTTCCAGGAAGGCCCCGCGCCGACCGATCTGGTCATCAAGGATCTGGTTGTCGGAGAAGGCGCCGAAGCCGTTCCCGGTGGCACCGTCGACGTTCACTACGTCGGTGTCGAGTTCGAGTCCGGCGAAGAGTTCGACTCTTCCTGGAGCCGTGGCGAGTCCATTCAGTTCCCGCTTCGTGGCCTGATCAAGGGCTGGCAGGACGGCATCCCGGGCATGAAGGTCGGCGGACGCCGTCAGCTCACCATTCCGCCGGAGCTGGCATACGGCCCCGCCGGTGCAGGGCACCAGCTTTCCGGCAAGACCTTGGTCTTCGTGATCGATCTGCTGGACGCCAAGTAATCCACTGTGCGCCTTTATTAACCCCCCGCGGTTAATAAAGGCGCACAGCACAAGCAGCCCCGCACCGTCAGGTGTGGGGCTTTCTTGTGTGGTCAGCTCGCGGTCTTTCGTCGGTAGAGCCAGTTCGACCACACGAATCCCACGGCGGCGATGCCCAGGCACCACGCGAGGGCGATGGCCGCGCTGTTCCCGATCGGCGTGCCCATCAGGAGTCCGCGCACAGTCTCGATGATCGGAGTCACCGGTTGGTGCCGGGCAAACCCCTGCAGCCAGGACGGCATGGTCTCAGCCGGTACGAAAGCAGTGCTGACGTAGGGCAGGAACATGATGGCGAAGGTGAATCCGCTTGCAGCCTCCGGGTTCTTGGCCAAGAGTCCCAAAGCTGTCGAGAGGTACGACATGGCAAAGACGAAGGCGACGATCACAGCGGCGACGCCGAGCCAGCGCAACGGATCGCTGGTCGGGCGAAATCCCATGATCAGCGCAACGACGACCACGATCGCCGTAGTCAGGACGTTGCGGACGACGCTGGCCAGTACATGACCGGTCAGGACCGACGGCGGAGATATCGCCAAGGTCCGGAAACGGTCGATGATCCCGTCCTTCATGTCGCTCGAGACGCTGACCGCGGTGGTCGAGGCGCCGAAACCGGCGCACAGAAGGATGATTCCGGGCACTACGTAGTCGATGTACTCGCTACCGGTGTTGATGGCGCCGCCGAAGACGTAGACGAACAGCAGCATGAGCATGACCGGAAGGGCTATCGCGGTGATCATCGAATCCGGACTGCGCAGAACGTGTTTGAGATTCCGGCGGAGCATCACCGCGGAATCGATTGCAATGGTGGAGGTCATCGAACGCTCGCAATCTCGGGTTGGCCTGATCCGGTGAGCGCGAAGAACACGTCGTCCAGATCCGGAGTGTGAACGGAGAACTTCTCGACGGTGATCGACGGATCGTCGATCGAGTCGAGGATCGCTTTGATCGACGGAACTGCCCCGTCGGAAGGGATGTGCAGGGTCAAGGTCTCGGCATTCGAATGCGCCTGCGGCAGTGATGCCGCGGCGAGTTCGAGTTGGGCCAGGTTCTCGAATTGCAGTGCGACGTGGCCGCCGGGAACAAGGCGTTTGAGTTCGTCCGGTGTTCCCTCGGCGACGATGCGGCCGCCGCTCAGCACGCCGACCGTATCGGCCAATTCGTCTGCCTCGTCGAGGTATTGGGTGGTGAGGAAGATGGTGACGCCTGACGCTGTGAGTCCTCGAACGATCGACCACATGTCGTGGCGGCTTCGCGGGTCCAGGCCGGTGGTGGGTTCGTCGAGAAAGACGACGTCCGGTCGGGCGACGAGGCTCATTGCGATGTCGAGTCGTCTGAGCATGCCGCCCGAGTAGTTGCCGGCGCGTTTGTCGCCGAAGTCCGTCAAAACGAACTGGTCGAGCAATTCCTCGGCACGGCGACGGGAGTTCTTCCGGCCCAGGTGATTCAGTTCGCCCAGTAGGGTGAGGTTCTCGAATCCGGTCAGCAAGGTGTCGACGGCTGCGTACTGCCCGGTCACGCTGATGCGTCGCCGAACGTTCTGTGGATCTCCGGGCAGTGAATGCCCCGCGACCATGACCTCGCCTCCGTCGAAGGGGATGAGGGTGGTGAGAATTCTTACGGCCGTGGTCTTTCCGGCGCCGTTCGCGCCGAGGAGGGCGTACACCGATCCGGCCGGGACCGCCAGGTCGAGTCCAGCCAGTACCTGTTGATCGCCGTAGCGCTTACGGAGTCCGCGGACCGAGATTGCGGGGATCGTTCCTGACATCGAGACCTCCAAGTAAGAACTGTGTATGTCATAAACTCGTGTTTATAGCGTACACAGTTCTAGGATGATGGCAAGAGTGAAGAGTGGGAGCTTATGGATCGCGGAGCGCTACCGAGAGCAGTTGAACTGGCCTGGGGACTGGACCAGCCGGGAACGCGGGGTCCGAAGAAGGGGCTCAGTCTCGAGCAAATTCTCGACACCGCGATCGAATTGGCCGACGCAGAAGGCGTCACCGCTCTGTCGATGGGCCGCGTGGCCAAAGCGCTCGGGTTCACGACCATGTCGCTCTACCGCTACGTGGCAAGCAAAGACGAACTGATCGAACTGATTTCGGATCGGGTGATCGGGCCGCCGCCGGTAATTCCCGACGGCGTGACCTGGCGCGTCAAGCTCGAGGCGTGGGCGAATCAGGAGTACGCCACGATGCTGAGTCGACCGTGGTGGCTCAAGCTGCCCATCACGGCTCCACCGACCGGGCCCAACAACATGGCGTGGCTCGACGCGGGTCTGAGCGCCCTCGACGGGGTCGCCCTGAGCGCCGCGTCGAAGTTCCAGGTGGTGACCAACGTGTCGTTGTTCGTCATCGGCCGCGCTCGATTCTCGGCTGACCTGGCGTCTCGTTCAGCGCAGTCGGCAGACGACGACGTCGCATACGGCGCTCTCATTGCTCGTGTCATCAATCGGGAGGGATTCCCCTACCTGAGTGCCGCAATCGAGGAAGGCGGCTTCGAGGACGGCAGCCCGGAGGGTGAGGCCGCCGGCGACGATGCCTTCGATTTCAGTTTCTCGCTTGGCTTACTTCTCGACGGAATCGAGAAGCTGGTGCAGCGGTCAGGACACCAGCGCGGTGGCGCTGACGTCGTCGATGATCAGATCGGTGATCAGCCCGCCCCGTAGTGCTCCCTCCAGGGCCGGCAGTTTTGCTGTTCCGGCGACGATGCACACGCGCCTGGCGACCTTCTCGAAAAGGTCCAGTCGCGGGCCGCTCGCGCGCTCGTTGAGTTCGATTCCGCGGTAGCTCCCGTCCGACCGGAAGAAGACGGTTGCGATGTCGCCGACCACTCCGTCGCGTCGAAGTGCTTCTGCTTCATCGGGTTCGAGGTATCCGGCGGTGTAGACGTGACTCGGTACGTTGCCGCCTGGTACGCCGATGCTGAAGACTGCCAGGTCCATTCGCTTCTGCATGTCCAAGACGCGTTTGATGCTTCGTTCGCGCCACAGTTGCTCCCGAGTTTCCGGGTAGTCGAAGAAGGCAGGCACCGGAAATCCTTGTGGCAGAGCACCGTAGGCGTCGGCGATGGTTCTGATGATGTCGCTGGCGTAAGAGATTCCGGTGGTGCGAGTATTCGCGGCGCCGTTGAGTTGCACGACGTACGAGTTGTACGTGCGTTTGGGGGCAAGGTGCTTGCTGACTTCACTGAGTGTGGTTCCCCAGGCGATCCCCATCACCATGTCGCTGTCGAAGAACGACGCCAGCAGGCGTCCGGCAAAGGTTGCGACCTTTTCGAGTCGCTCGAGATCTCCCACCAGTTCCGGCACGGTCACCACGTGGGCGCGCACTCCGTACCGTTCCGAGAACTCGCGTTCGATGCGAGGAGCCTGGCCGTGCGGGGTGCTGATCTTGATCTCGACGAGACCCGAGGTGCGCGCGTAGGTGATCAATCGGGAGACGGTGGATCGGGACACCCCCATGTCGCGGCCGATGGCAGCCATGGTCTGGTCCTGGAAGTAGTAGAGGCGTGCGGCCTGAACTGCGTCGGCGATGCGCGGGTCCGCCGGATCGGAGGTAGCGGAGTCCGAAGTGGGAGTTTCCATGGGTTCGTCCTGTCTGCACGTACGTGCAAGAGCATTGAACCGAATCTTATCCGAGTAGGCCCAGGCTGAGGCGCTCGATCACGCAAAGTCCCAGAAGTGTGTCTGTTACCCGCGTTACGGTGCGCAAATGGGGCATTTGCACATATGTGCACGAGCTATGCGTGAATGTGCAAACGGCCTTACGCTACGGGTGCAGCAATCCAAACTATGACATGCATCACAACGAAGTGAGGGTGGGGATGGAGAAAGCCAAGCGATTAGGGCTTCCAGGCGAGTTGGCAGCCGAGTTCGCCGGAACGATGATCTTGATCTTGTTCGGCGTCGGAGTTGTGGCGCAGGTTGTGTCCGGCGGGAGCGGTGGGGGTCTCGGCGGACACGACAGTATCGCGTGGGCCTGGGGACTCGGCGTCATGTTCGGCATCTATGTCGCAGGCCGGGTGACGGGTGCTCATCTGAACCCCGCAGTGACCTTCGCCTTTGCGATCTTCCGGGGATTCTCCTGGCGCAAGGTCCTGCCCTACACGCTGGCGCAGACCGCTGGAGCCTTTGTCGCGGCCCTGATCGTCCGGTGGAATTACAACGACATGCTCAATGCCATCGATCCCGGACACACAACGGCGACTCAGACGATCTTCTCGACGATGCCCGGAAACGGAACGCTCCCGGTCAGTCTGGGATCAGCGCTGATAGATCAGATCATCGGCACGGCGATCCTGTTGTTCCTCATCGTTGCGGTGACCGATACTCGGGGAACTCCGCCGCTCGCGAATCTTGCGCCCTTCGTCGTCGGTTTGATCGTGGTGGCAATCGGATTCGCATGGGCGACCAACGCGGGTTACGCCATCAATCCGGCCCGTGACTTCGGTCCGCGGCTGGCGTCGCATCTCACCGGTTACGGCAGCGCCTGGCGAGATCAGTACGGGAGCCTGTATTTCTGGGTGCCCATCGTGGGGCCGCTGATCGGCGCTCCGATCGGGGTGTTCCTCTACGACAAGCTGATTGGTCGATTCCTGCCTGACGAGTCGGTGGAGAAGGCAGCCGAGGAGCCGGCCACGATACCGGCCTGATGGCGAATCATCATCTCTGACAGTAAATCTTTCGCACTTTCTTCGACACCAAAGGGGTAGCACGATGGCGCAGTTCGTAGCCGCGATAGACCAGGGAACCACCTCCACGCGATGCATGATCTTCGATCACAGTGGGCACGTAGTCGCTGTCGAACAGCACGAGCACACACAGATCTTTCCGCAGGCAGGCTGGGTCGAACACGATCCGATCGAAATTTGGGACAACGTCCGCAACGTCACCGCGGGCGCCTTGGCCAACGCAGATCTGACCGCGGCCGACATCGCATCCGTCGGCATCACCAATCAGCGTGAGACGGCAGTGGTCTGGGAACGAGCAACCGGAAAGCCCGTTTACAACGCCATCGTCTGGCAGGACACACGCACCGATCGAATCTGTACTGCACTCGCCGGCGAAGACGGCCCCAGGAAGTACACCGAAGTCACCGGATTGCCGTTGGCCACGTACTTTTCGGGCCCCAAGGTCAAGTGGATTCTCGACAACGTCGAGGGCGCGCGTGAGAAGGCCGAAGCAGGCGAGTTGTGCTTCGGCACGATGGACACCTGGGTGCTGTGGAACATGACCGGCGGCGTCGACGGCGGAGTGCACGCTACCGACCCCACCAACGCGTCGCGCACTCTGTTGATGGATCTCGACACTCTCGCTTGGGATTCGGCGATCTGCGCCGACATGGGCATCCCCGAATCGATGCTCCCCGAGATTCGCAGCTCGTCCGAAACTTTCGGATTCGTGCGCGAACGCGGAACGTTGTCCGGCGTGCCGATCGCCGGAATCCTCGGCGATCAGCAAGCAGCGACTTTCGGTCAGGCCTGCCTCTCGCCCGGAGAAGCGAAGAACACCTACGGAACCGGCAACTTCGTGCTCCTCAACACCGGCACCGAAAAGGTGATGAGCAAGAACGGCTTGTTGACGACGGTCTGTTACAAGATCGGTGAGCAGCCAACGGTTTACGCACTGGAAGGATCGATCGCCGTTACCGGTTCGCTGGTCCAGTGGCTTCGGGACAACCTCGGCATGATCGACAACGCGGCCGACATCGAGGTGAACGCGCGCTCTGTGGACGACAACGGTGGCGCGTACTTCGTGCCCGCGTTCTCGGGCCTGTTTGCACCGCATTGGCGCGCGGATGCACGCGGTGCGATCGTCGGTCTGACAAGGTTCGTGAACAAGGGGCACCTTGCCCGGGCGGTGCTCGAAGCGACTGCGTACCAGAGTCGTGAGGTGATCGAGGCGATGAACCTCGACTCGGGTGTCGACTTGAAGGTTCTCAAGGTCGACGGCGGAATGGTCGCGAACGAACTCCTCATGCAATTCCAGGCCGATTTGCTCGACGTCGAGGTGATCCGCCCTGTCGTTGCGGAGACCACGGCATTGGGCGCTGCGTACGCCGCTGGTCTCGCGGTCGGGTACTGGGAGAGCGAGGACGACATTCGCAGCAACTGGGCGAAGGACAAGAGCTGGACGCCGTCGATGGATTCGGCCGAGCGTGAGCGCCTGTATGCAGGCTGGCAGAAAGCCGTCACTCGGACACTCGACTGGGTCGACGCAGACTGATCGCGGCGCCCCCATTTCTACCTATTTTCAAGTGAAGGAACAGTTTTCATGAGCACAGCACAAGCATTGAGTCCGTCCTCGCGGGCGGAGTCGCTGAAGAAGTTGGAAGAAACCGAACTCGACGTCCTCGTTATCGGCGGTGGCGTGGTCGGAGCGGGTAGCGCGCTCGACGCCGCAACTCGCGGTCTGAAGGTGGGCTTGGTGGAGGCTCGCGACTTCGCGTCCGGAACCTCGAGCAGGTCGAGCAAGCTGTTCCACGGCGGACTGCGTTACCTCGAGCAGTTCAATTTTGCGCTCGTGTTCGAGGCACTGCGTGAGCGGTCGCTGGTTCTGAATTCGCTGTGCCCGCATCTCGCGAAGCCGGTGCCGTTCATCTACCCACTCGAGAAGTTGATCGACCGGCCGTACGTCGGTCTGGGCATCGGCGTCTACGACGTGATGGGCGCAGGCCGCGGGGTTCCCTCACACCACAAGCATGTGGGCAAGAAGAAGACTCTCGAATCGTTCCCGTCCGGAAAGCGCTCTGCTATCCGGGGTTCGGTCAAGTTCTACGAGGGTCAGGTAGATGACGCCCGCCACACGATGATGCTGGCGCGCACGGCGGCCGAGTACGGTGCGCTGTGCGTCAACAGCACCCGCGTAATCGGCTTTCTCCGTGAGGAGGACCGCGTAGTCGGGGTGAAGGCCGTGGATCTGGAAACAGGTCGCGCGTTCGAGATCCGTGCTCGTCAGGTCATCAACGCCGCCGGTGTGTGGACTGACGAGATTCAGGAAATGGTAGGTGGTCGAGGACAATTCCAGGTTCGCGCTTCGAAAGGTGTGCATTTGGTCGTCCCGCGAAACCGCATCAACTCTGCGACCGGAATCATCACGCGGACCGAGAAGAGTCTGCTGTTCGTGATTCCGTGGGGAAGCCACTGGATCATCGGTACGACGGACACCGACTGGAACCTCGACCTCGCCCATCCGGCAGCGAGCCGAAGCGATATCGACTACATCCTCGGACATGTCAACAAGCTCCTTCAGGACGAGTTGACGCACGAGGACGTCGTCGGTGTGTACGCGGGGTTGCGTCCGTTGCTGTTCGGCGAATCGGATTCGACCAGCACTCTCTCGCGTGAGCATGCGGTGTCGAGTCCGGTCCGAGGTTTGACGGTGGTCGCCGGTGGCAAGTACACCACTTACCGCGTGATGGCCAAGGACGCTGTCGATTCCGCGGTGCACGGATTGGAACAGAAGGTGCCGAAGTCCTGCACCGAGCGTATCCAACTTGTGGGTGCCGACGGCTACTTTGCCGCGCACAACAATCGGCATCTCACCGCTGAGCGCACGGGACTGCACGTTTCGACCATCGAGCACCTACTGGGTCGGTACGGCACTCTGGCTGACGAGTTGTTCGAACTCGTCGAGGCGCGACCGGAACTGGGGCAGCCGTTGGACTCCGCCCCCGAGTACCTCAAGGCGGAGATCCACTACGCTGCGAGCCATGAGGGTGCGCAGCATCTCGACGACATCCTCACCCGTCGTACCCGCATCTCCATCGAGGTTACCGATCGCGGCGATGCGGCAGCTACCGAAGTGGCGGAACTGGTTGCGCCGGTGCTGGGTTGGACTCCCGAGCACATTGCCGAGGAGATCGAACACTACCGGTTGCGTGTTGCAGCCGAGCGGGAATCTCAGGAGCAGCCCGATGACCTGACCGCTGATGCGGCGCGCCTCGGTGCACCGGACGTTCGAACCGGAGTCACTGTCGGACAGGTTTGAGTCCGGGACACCACCAATGATCGGCCGGGACGCTGTGTCCCGGCCGATCGACCGAACTGCCTCGGTGTCAATCGAACTCGTCTGCCGAACATTCAGGGAGGTCGATCGTCACAACCGCGCCCTCGTTCGGATGGTTCGCGAAGTCGATACGAGCGCCGATGACCGCCGCTTGTCCCACTACGATCGTCAAGCCGAGGCCCAGGCCTGAGTTCGGGCCGCGTTCGACGGAGTTGGTCTGAAATCTCTTCGGCCCCTGGCGAAGCCACTCTTCAGTGAACCCGACGCCCCGATCTCGGACCGTGATGCGGGAGTGGTCGACGTGGACATTGATCGGCGACTTTCCGTGATTGCGAGCATTCAAGATCAGGTTGGCGATGATCCGCTCCAGTCTGCGCGCGTCGGTGTACGACACGGGGGTGCCGTGAACACTCACTTCACACTCGACTCCTGTGGTGGAAATCGCGTGACGCACCACCGGCGCCAGTTCCACCGATTGGATGTCTGCCTGCTCGGAGGTGGTGTCGAGGCGTGCCACTTCGATGACGTCCTCGGCGAGCCTCCTGAGTTTGTGGACGCCGTCGCGCACCAATTCGGTTGGCCTACCGGGTGGCAGGAGCTCTGCGGCGCCGACCAGTCCGGAGATGGGTGTTCTGAGATCATGCGCGATGTTGGCTGTCACGCGCTTCTCGGCGTCCAATTGTCCCCGTAGAGCATCGGACATCGCGTCGACCGCATCCGCCAGCTCGGTGATCTCGTCGTCGAAAAGCGACCAGGTGACCGAGCGGACGCGGATGTTCGCTCCGGTAGACACTTTGCGGGCCGCACGGGCGGCCGAGCGCAATCGATACGACATCGCGAGTCCAAGCAGCACACCCAGGACAGCACCCGCCGCGATCACTGCGACGGTGGCGTTGCGAAGTGTCCGATCGACGCTGGCGATCGATTCCCGCTGCGCGGTGTACGGGACGCGAATCGCCACCACCTGAGTGTTGACGTCGGCAGCAGCCCAGACGAATGGCTGGTCCCCGCTGTCGACAAGGTAGGTGGCACGTTTGCCGCCCGCCACGGCCTCGCGCAACTCTTCCGGAACGTCGAGACCATCTGTGGTGGCGCGGAACAGCGCACGCATGCTGCCCGTTTCGTCCTGCAGCACCAGTTGGAGATTGCGATCAGCTGCCGCCCGCGCTGCATCCTCTTGGTTGTGTGAAAAGGTTTGATGCATCACGGTACTGAGCGTGATCGAGGCGACGGCAATCACGAACGTGATGGCCGCCGCGATCTTCCACTGAAACGACAACCGCCTGCCGGTGGACGGGAGCTTGGCGGCGAGATCCCGCGATCTCACCGATGGTTGTCCATCGTGTAGCCGAACCCCCGGACGGTCCGGATCTGTTCGGAGCCGATCTTCGTGCGCAATCGCTGAACGTGAACGTCGACGATGCGCGTATCGCCGCCCCAGTCGTAATCCCAGACGTCCGAGAGCAGTTCGGAGCGAGACCAGACTTTGCGCGGCACACTCACCATGACCAGGAGCAGCTTCATTTCGGTGGGCGTGAGAGCCACTTCGGCGCCCGAACGCGTGACGGTCACCAACTCGCGATCGATCTCCAGATCGCCGAGAGTCACGATGTCTTTCTCCGTACCGGAATGGGATTCGACCCGCCGGAGCACACTTCGGATACGGGCCACCAGGACACCGCTGTCGAAGGGCTTGGTGACGTAGTCGTCGGCACCGGCTTCCAATCCGAGAACGATGTCGACCGGGTCGTCGCGCGCGGACAGCATGATGACCGGCACCGACAGTTCCTCACGAATGCGTCGGCACAGGCTGATTCCGTTCAGGTCGGGAAGCATCACGTCGAGGACGGCGATATCCGGCTTGGCGTCGACCGCCATATCCATTCCGGTCAACCCACCCGATGCGGTGATTACCCGAAACCCGTTGCGTTCGAGATTCAATTGCGTTGCTTCGCGTATGACAGCGTCGTCTTCGACTAGCAAAATCAACGGATCGGTCATCGGCCTTCGCTTTCATGGGAACGGAACACTCTCAAACCCTTCACCGGTCCACTTGTATGCAGTCGACGATTGACAGAACTCCGGAATGCCGGGGTCTTTGCACAGGTCGACCATGACCGACAATCCTCCGGTTGAGCCGACGACGTAGCGTCCTGGGTCTTGCACTCCGAAGACTTTGTGAGCGCCCGATTCGTCGATCTGGTAGACGAATCCGGCGACCATGAAGCTGACCGGTGGGGCCGGTCGTCCCCAGATGCCGACAGACTCGCAGGTGAAGACATTGACGACGGCATCTTGCCAAACGGCGCCTGTCACGGGGGAGTACCGGATTTCGTAGGGGAAGTTCGCATCACCGCACAGTCGGAGACTGTCCTTGACCGCATCGGACACTTCCGGGTCTGCTCTGAGGAGGGCAACAGGATCGATGCTCAAGCCCTGTGAGAGATCCGAGGAGTCGAGTGATGCTGCGATATTCGGAGTGGGTTCTGATTCAGGCTCGGTGGAACAGGAGGCGAGAGCAAACGCGACCGGCAGGCAAACACCGGCGAGCATCGCGCGGCGACGGCGATCAATCACGGATGAACTCCATTCCATCCCAGTGGAACTCGGTCCGAAGCGGTGGACGGGGGCAACATTCGAACTCCGGTGGCCGCGGATCCGTTTCCAGGACAGACAAACTCGCGGCGCGTTGACCGCTGACGATGAACTTTCCGCGCTCTTCGACGGAGAACAGGCGCTCACCCAGTTCGGGATCGTCTTCACTCGAACCGGCCTTGCCGCTGCGGTAGACGTAGCCGGCAAGGTTGACCGAAATCGACACTCCGGTCCCGGGTTGGTGGGCCGGTTGGCACGGATACACATTCATGACGACGAGTTCGGTCTCCGGCACGATACGCGGTGCGCCTGGATCGAGAAGGATGGACCCGACCGAGATCGGATACCAGTCAGGGCACGACCGAAGTTCTGTCTTCACTCCCTCGGACACCCCAGGATCGTCGAGGAGCGCCCGGCCCAACCTCGAGTTTTCGGCAACCCGTCTGGCCAGGTCTGCAGGTTGTGTGACGGGCAACCCGGTGGAAGCGACATCGCCTTCGATCACAACGCCCTGGGTGGACGCGCAGCCGGTGATCACGGACGCTCCGAGGGTTGCTGCCGCGAGCGCTGTACCGAACAGGCTGCGAGTACGGTCTGATCGACCGCCGCAGATGTCACTCCGATACAACACGTTCCCCTCCCCGGCCGCTGCGAACCCTCTCATCGGCATGTGCGTTTTCATACGATCACAGGTGATCTCGATATCGGAGTTTTGCCACCCACCGTTACGTAATCGTATGAATGTCAGGACCGTCGAGAGTTGGTACGCGACCGACGGAATTCTGTTACGAAACCGATGGAATCAGGCTCCTAGAGTGAGTCACGTCGGTGTTCACCGCTTGGGCGGAACGAGCTGATCCGCGTATCGAGGAGTGTGAGAGCAAATGCCTGAACTATTGCTGACCAACAAGACTCGGCGTCTGCGAGTGCTGCTCGCCGTACTGACGATCGGGGTGGTGTGCGCGATGACAGGGTGTTCGAGTGATGACAACAGCGCTCCAGGAGACGAACCGACGACTACATCGGTGGTTGCGGCGTCTACGACCCCACCGCCGCTGACCGCAGCGACCACTTCGGAGACAGTCGAAAGCTCCAACTCGGTGGGCGGCGGTACGGACGCATCCACCCCCGGAGTCCCGGCGGGCGGAGCAGCGCCGGCCTGGACCCCGGTCTCGACCAGCGCGGTTGCCCCTGCGGCCCCTGGTCCGGCTACCGAGTCGACCAAGTGCACCGATCAGATCAATTATGTGGGTGACCCTCGTTCGAATGCGGAGATCAACAGCATCGGAGAGCAGATGGGTTCGTGCCCGGCGCCGCTCCCGCCCGATGCCGTCGAGCCCTCCGAGAAGTGCACCGACCAGATCAACTACGGCGCTGACCCTCGTTCCAACGCCGAGATCAACATCATCGGGGAACAAACCGGGATCTGCCCCGAGCCGATACGCCCCTAGCGACTTCAAAACCTGAGCAGTAGTCGGGAATTCGACCAAGAGCCGAAGCAGGGGGAGATCGGAATGACAAGCAGGGCAGGTGGACGTTCGATCGACAGAGTTGCCGACGATGCGTCCCGAGGGGATCGGGACGCGATTGCAGAACTCCTTCAACGCATCGTGCCTCTGGTGACGCGGCGCTGTCGTGCCGAACTGCGACCGCTCGACGCTGATCGTATTGCCGTCGTTATCTGCCGATCCGTCCTGTCCGACATTCGGCGACGTAGACGTGCCGGAGAAGCGTTCCTCGCGCATCTGTACGACGCGATCAGTCGCGAAATCGATTCGCTACCCGCCTCCAGTCGACTCACTCTGCCCTTCGGTGATCTGTCGGCCGCAGAACGCAACGTCTTGGTAGCTCGCATCGTTGTCGGCTTCGACGTGCGCGAGACGGCGCTGTCACTGAGAACGACAACGAGCGCCGTCGAACTCGCCCAACACCGCGCGCTGGCCAAGATCAGACGCGGCAGCCTGAGCGGCGCCTGAATCAACGCTCGAAAGTCAACAGCTGCAACCCTTCGCAACTCCCGGCAACCTCACGCAACTCTTTCCCTTCGCCCGTGACCTACACGACACTGCATGGCGATGAGTGATCGAGAACGAGGAGTGTGACTGTGGTTCAACGGACGGCGCAGAAGCCGACAACCCCAGGATCGAAAAGGACCGGCGCCAAGCCTCATTCAGGGCTGGACCGGGATGCATTGCTGAAGGCGTACGAGAAGATGTCGCGCATCCGTGCGTTCGAGGATCGACTGCACGAAGAGAATGCAACCGGTGACATCCCCGGCTTCATTCACCTCTACTCGGGCCAGGAAGCCATCGCGGTGGGAGTGTGCGAGAACCTGAGCGACGCCGACTACATCGGATCCACTCACCGCGGTCACGGGCACTGCATCGCCAAGGGCTGCGATCTGAACGGCATGATGGCCGAGATCTTCGGCAAGGACGACGGCCTGTGTCGCGGTAAGGGCGGCTCGATGCACATCGCCGACCTGTCCGTGGGAATGCTCGGCGCCAACGCGATTGTCGGCGGAGCCCCGTCGTTGGCGATCGGCGCTGCACTGAGTGGCAAGACGCTTCGAAACGGTGTCATCGCTGCGTCGTTCACGGGAGACGGTGGATCCAACCAGGGAACCGTCTTCGAGGCGATGAACATGGCTGTGGTGCTGGATCTTCCGATCGTCTTCGTGATCGAGAACAACGGATTCGGTGAAGCAACAGGAACCGACTACGCGGTGGGCGCACCCGACATCGCCGCCCGCGCTGCATCCTTCGGAATGCCTGCCGTCAAGGTGGACGGCACCGACTTCTTCGCGGTCTACGACGCGATGGCGGAAGCATCGGAGCGCGCCAGGACCGGCGGTGGCCCCACCACGATCGAGGCGGCGGCATTCCGTTGGCACGGCCACTTCGAGGGTGACGCGCAGCTGTACCGCACGGCGGAACAGGTTGCGCAACTACGGGAAACCAAGGATCCGCTCAAGAATTTCCGTAGCAGCGTGGATGTGAAGAAGGTCAGCACCGCTGATCTGGACGCGGTGGACGAGCAGTCGCGAGTGCTGGTGGACGAGGCGGTAGCGAAGGCGCGTGCCGCGGCGTATCCACCCGTCGAGAATCTGCTGACAGATGTCTACGTGTCGTACTGAGGAGCCCGAGATGACAAGCGTGGAAGCCGAGAACGTGTCGAAGAAGACCTACCGCGAGGCCGTCAAAGAGGCCATCGCCCAAGAAATGCAACGCGACCCGAGCGTCGTTCTCATCGGGGAGGACGTACGGGGTGGGCATGCCGGTACCAATCCCGATCTGGAGACGAAGAAGATCGAGGCATTTGGCGGTGTCCTGGGTGTCACCAAGGGATTGTGGACGGAGTTCGGATCGGAGCGTGTAATCGATACCCCGATCACCGAATCCGCGATCATCGGAATGGCTGCCGGAGCCGCACTGACCGGACTGAGGCCGGTCGCAGAGCTGATGTTCATGGACTTCTTCGGAGTCTCCTACGACGCGCTCTACAACCAGGCTGCCAAGTTCCGCTACATGTTCGGTGGCAAGGCCAGAACCCCGCTGGTGGTGCGAGGCATGATCGGCGCAGGGTTCTCCGCCGCTGCACAGCACTCTCAGTCTCCGTACAACGTGTTCGCGGCGGTGCCTGGTCTGAAGGTAGTCGCTCCGTCCAATGCCTACGACGCCAAAGGCCTTCTCATCCAAGCCATCCGGGACGACGATCCCGTCGTCTTTTGTGAGCACAAGGTTCTCTACGACCTCAAGGACGAAGTGCCGGACGAGCCGTACGCGATTCCGTTCGGCGTCGCCAACTACACCAGGCAGGGCGACGACGTCACGATCATCGCGTTGTCCGCAATGGTGAACCGCGCCAACGACGTAGCAGACAAGCTGGCCGCCGAGGGTATTTCGGTCGAGGTTGTCGATCCTCGTACCGTCTCACCATTGGACGAGGACGGCATCCTCGAATCCGTCGCATCGACCGGACGCGTCGTGATCGTCGACGAATCCGCCGCCCGCTGCGGTTTCGGGCACGACGTAGCCGCGCTGATCGCCACCAAGGGATTCAACTACCTGAAAGCGCCGATCGAACTGATCACTCCGCCGCACACGCCGGTTCCGTTCTCCCCGACCCTCGAAACTGCCTGGCTGCCTGACGCGGCGCGCATCGAAGAGTCGGTTCGCAAGCTGGTGAGAGCCTGATCATGGCTGACATCAAAGCTATCGACATCCCCAAATGGGGGCTCTCCATGGAGGAGGGGTTGGTCAACGCCTGGCTCATCGGGGAAGGTGACTCGTTCACCAAGGGCCAGTTGATCTGTGAGATCGAGACCAGCAAGATCACCAACGAGCTCGAGGCGCCGTTCGACGGTGTTCTCCGCAAGATCGTCGGCACGCCTGGGCAGACTCTGCCCGTCGGCGCCGTGATCGGTGTATCCGCCGATGCGTCCGCGACGGATGCGGAGATCGAGCAGTTCCTCGCCGCCCGCGGCGCAACCGCGCCGGCGGAAGAGCCGGCACCGTCACCAGCTGCTGCGCCGGCGGCTCCCGTGACACCTGCGGCTACACCGGCTGCGAAGGTGGTTGTTGCAGCGAAACCTGCACCAACCGGTTCCACCGTCGTACCGAGTGTTCTGCAGGGCACGACGCAGAGCGACGTGTTTGCGAGTCCTCGCGCACTCCGACGTGCCGAATCGCTCGGAATCGATCTCGCCGCCGTAGTGGGTACCGGTCCCCTCGGGCGGATCAGTGTCCGCGACATCGACGACGCGATTCGTGACGCCGGTGGCACTGTTGCGCCGGTAGTGCCGGCCGCGAGATCCGGCCTCCCGCTGCGATCGACCGCCGACGACAGTGCCGTGCCTGCCACCCCGGTCGCACGCAGAACTGCCCGATCACTGGGCGTCAACCTGCATGACTGTCGTCCGACGGGTTCGCGGGGGCGCGTCTGCGTCGCCGACGTGCACGACGCCGCTCGTTCCGCGCAGCTCCTGCCCGAGGCGGCGGCTGAGACCGAATCTGTTGCGGCCGAACCCGAGTACGACACAATTCCTTTCACCCCCATGCGATCGGCAATCGCCGGTAGGTTGCAGGCGTCCAAGCAGCAGGCACCCCATTTCCGGCTCACCGCAGACCTCGAGCTCGATGCGCTCCTCGCTCTGCGCAAGGAGATCAATTCGACCGTCCCGGCGGTCAAGCTGTCGGTCAACGACTTCATCGTGAAGGCTTGCGCCGCTGCACTGATGAAGGTGCCGGACGTGAACGTCCAGTTCGATGCCGCGAACGAATCGGTTCTTCGATTCGCGTCGGCGGATGTCTCGGTGGCAGTTGCACTTCCGACCGGGCTGATCACGCCCATCGTGCGTAGCGCGAATACCAAGTCGTTGGCGGACATCTCGGGTGAGGTGCTCTCGTTGGCCACCAAGGCGAAGACCGGCAAACTTCGTCCCGAAGAATTCCAGGGCGGAACCTTCACGGTGTCCAACCTCGGCATGTTCGGGATCAAGGCATTCGACGCGATCATCAATCCGCCCCAGGGAGCGATCCTTGCCGTAGGTGCGGGGGAGAAGCGCGCGGTGGTGGTCGGTGACAGTGTTTCTGCCCGGACCGTGATGACCGTGACCCTCTCGTGCGATCACCGGGTTATCGACGGAGCCCTGGGTGCGACCTTCCTTCGGGAGCTCCAGCGCTTTGTCGCTTCTCCCGCGCTGATGTTGGTGTAAGGGGCTGTGGTGGAAAACAATACGTCGCATAAGTACGACGTTCTTGTCATCGGTGGCGGCCCCGGTGGTTACGTGGCGGCGATCCGGGCTGCCCAGTTGGGGTTGAACGTCGCGCTGGTAGAACGTGATCGCCTCGGAGGTATCTGCCTCAACTGGGGTTGTATCCCCACCAAGGCGATGCTGCACGGCGCGGACGTCGCGCATACCTTGAGTGAATTCGACACATACGGATTCAGTTCGGCGTCTGTCCAGTTCGACATCTCGAAGTTGGTGTCGTTCAGCCGAGGGGTTTCGGAGAGGTTGTCCGGCGGTGTTGCCTATCTGATGAAGAAGAACGGCGTCGACGTCATCTCAGGCGCCGCGAAGTTGGTGGACAAAGGCGTCGTATCCGTGGGAGGACAGACGTATCGAGCCGACCACGTGATCATTGCAACCGGTGCCCGGCCGCGTTCGATTCCCGGCGTTGCCCCCGACGGTGATCGGGTGTGGACCTACTTCGACGCGCTCGTCCCGAAGGAACTGCCGAAGTCGCTGCTCGTGATCGGGTCCGGCGCGATCGGAGTTGAATTCGCCAGCCTGTACCGCGATCTCGGAACCGAGGTGACCATCGTCGAGATGGCACCACACATCATGCCGGTCGAGGACGAAGAGATCTCGGCCTTCGTTCGCAAGCAGTTCGAGAAGCGTGGCATCACGATTCACACCGGAGCCTCGGTGTCGGCGGTGACCGTCGGCGACGACGCCGTCCAGGTGAATGTGCAGACGAGCGACGGTGTCGAGTCGTTGACCGTGGACCGGGTGTTGGTGGCGGCCGGAATCACCGGCAACGTCGAGGATCTGGGGTTGGAGGCTCTGGGCGTCGAGATCGAGCGCGGTGCGATCGTCACCGACCAGTGGTGCCGTACCAGCGCTTTCGGGATCTATGCGATCGGTGACGTCGCGGGCGCTCCATGTCTGGCGCACAAGGCAAGCCACGAAGCTGTCCTGTGCGTCGAAAAGTTGGCAGGCGTGCCCGACGTTCATCCGCTCGATCGCGACTACGTTCCGGGATGCACGTATGCCCGCCCACAGGTGGCGAGCCTGGGTCTGACGGAGAAGCAGTGCGCCGGTACTGGTCGCGCGCTGCGGGTCGGACACTTCGACCTGCAGGCGAACGGCAAGGCACTGGCGATCGGCGAGGCCGAAGGCTTCGTCAAGACGATCTTCGACGCCGATACCGGGGAACTTCTCGGCGCGCACATGGTCGGTCCGGATGTGACCGAGCAGATTCAGGGTTTCGGTATCGCTCGATCCCTCGAAGCCACCGGCGAGGATCTCGCCGAGGTCGTGTTTGCTCATCCGACGCTCTCGGAGGCAATGCACGAGTCTGTGCTCTCGGCGCTGGGGAGACCCCTCAACGCGTGAGCACCGTTCGCGTGCGTGAACGCCGTCCTTTCGTTCACGCACGCGAACAACTCTGCAACCGGGTGCAACGCTCGCTTTCGATGACCCCGTCACATAGGACTGGAGTGTGATCGGCGAAACGAATCGACTCGAACCGGCCCTGGCCAGTGGTGAAGACCCGGCGCAGTACGCACGTGTTCTCGAATCCGTCTACGAAGCAACGATGTCGGGACGCAAGCCGCCTGCGCGTCCGCGCTCCGTCATCGCGAATTCGTGGTCGCGTTTGCGTGCGCTCGGACTCGATCCGGACCGGTGCTCGATCACCGAGACGGGCCGCGAATCCGAGATCGAAGAAGGCAGACGCGCAGCCGGCATGGCGGAGATCTTCGACGAGGCGGTGCACGGTCTGGCACCACTCGTCGGCCCGGACGACGCGAATCTGATCGTGGTGGCGGACCGCTACGGACGTATCCTCTGGCGACACGGGTCCAGTCGAATGCTGGATCGGGCCGAACGGCTCGGGATGATCGAGGGTGCGTCGTGGACGGAGGAAGCTGTCGGTACCAACGGGATCGGCACTTCCTTGGCATCAGGTTCGGCAGTGCAGGTGTTCTCGGCCGAGCACTACTCGCGCTCGCAGCATCCGTGGACCTGCTCCGGGGCGACGGTTCGAGATCCGCGTAGTCGCCGGGCCATCGCCGTCGTGAACGTCGCCGGCGCAGCAGACACGGTCCACCCGTCGACTCTCGCTCTGGTGGACAGTGTGGCCAGGCTGGCGGAATCCGCACTGCGGGAGAAGCATCGAATCGGATTGGATCAGCTCCGGATGATCTCGGTATCGACGCTGGCTCGCGCGAGTCAGCCGACAGTGGTCGTGGACCGCAGTGGCTGGGTCGCGGCGGTGGACTCGATGGCGCCGATCTACAGAATCGCACTGCCGAAAGTGATGAGCAGCGGCGAGCATTGGCTCCCGTCGCTCGGACTATGTATGTGCGAGCCGCTTCCGGGTGGTTGGCTCGTCCGCCCTCAGATGGATCCGGCGTCCGGAACGGTTTGTGCCGAAGTCGAATTGGATGTGCAAGATCCGAATGCGATGGAATTGCGGTACTCCTCGGCAATGGGGAGCTGGAGCATCGACCTCAGCCCGCGCCATTCGCAGATCCTCGTGGCTCTGACACATGCGCCCGAGGGCCTCACGGCCTCGCAGCTCGCCTCACAGTTGTTCGGCGATCCACGCAAGACGGTGACCGTCCGGGCCGAGATGTCGAGGTTGCGTAAGCGATTGGCCGGAATCCTGTTGGCTCAGCCCTATCGCTTCGACCCGGCGGTGAGGGTAAAAACCGCCCCTGCTGTGCGCCTTTATTACCCGCGGGGGGTTAATAACGGCGCACAGCAGAGCGGCGCGAACGCCGCACCTGCGCGTACTCGTAGCCGTTCTGCCAGGACACGGTGGCCACCAGCACCCAGATGATCCACGTGGCGCTCATGTGCGTGCCGACGATGCCCATGACGATGGGGATGGCGGTGCACGGGAGCGCCCAGCCGAGCAGCCACCGTCGGTCCGATCGCGCGAACAGCCCTGCCACCAGGCTGATTCCGAAATAGACTGCGATGCTTCCGCACAACAACCACCGCAGGTTCGCGGGCGTGTGCTCCGCGCCGTGTTCGGTTGCCGCTCCGAGCCCTGCGACCAGAACCGCGATAGCGCCGGTGGTGAAACAGTGCAGCGCCATGTCGATGCGAGCGGGAAACTTCTCGGCCTGCAGGTGCGGAACACCGGCGTGGCCGTAGAGAAGCGAGAGAGCCCACATGCCCGAGAGCAGGACAAACGATCCGACTGCGAGGCTGACCACCGTCGAGTCCCAGGTGAGCTTCGAGGCCGCAGAAATCACGAGGATCACACCCTCGCCCAGCACGATGATGACGTACAGGCCCAAGCGCTCGGCAAGGTGAGCCCGATCGGAGTGCAGGGCTTCGAGTTCGGGCATCCGGTCGTCCTTGAACCCCCGAACCTTGATGATGCGGTCGAGCTTTTCCTGCGCGTCTTCCATGATCGCGCTGCCGGAGACGACGAACATGATCAGCAGGTCGATGGTCACACCGGCGGTCCAGAGCCAGAACCGAGTTTCGCCCTCGAACCAGAACGAGACGATCCACGGGATCACACCGAGAGACATCTGGGCGATCGGCCAGTCCACGACTATCTGGCCGTTGTGCCACACCCGACTCGCCAGCAGACGTACGGCCACGTAGGCGACAGCGAAGGCCAGCGCATGGTTGTCGTGGATGCCGGCCACGGCCGCCATCATGACGGCCAGTCCGAACATGGCGATCAGCATGCTCGGGATCCGGACACGGTCACCGGCAACGTTGCCGTACATCGTGAACGTCGCCCACGCGGTCCAGAACGCGAGATAGAGCAACGCGTAGAGCGCGACATCCGACCACGACGGCGAACCGTGGAGCAGGTGAGCCAGCTGACCGATACCGGCAACCACGACGAGGTCGAAGAACAATTCGATCCATGACGCGTGTCGCTCGAGCACCGCCTTCTGCTTCGAGTCTGGTTCATTTCCGAGTTCCGACATACAGCTCAGTATCGGCTATCGGCATCAACAGTGCTGGTAGGCGGCGAAGTTGTCCGTTCTCTCGAAGTAATGCATATGCTGTCCGATGAGTGATCTGGATCATAGTTCGGGTGAGGTGGTCGACGTGCACGGTAGCGGTGACGTCGCTCTGTCCGCTGCGGACTACGACCGTGTCTTCGCTGTCTTCGACTACTGCTCGGCCGCGAGAACGCTCGATCAGCTCAAGGATCTCCTCATGGTCGCGCTCCATGATCACTACCGCTGTCCCAACACCACCTTCCTTGCCGGCCCGACCTTCACGACGGCTTTCGCCGACCCGGATCCGGTGACGACCGGGCGGATCACGCCGATCCTCGACGAGTACCAAGCGCACTGGTACCTCGACGACGTTTTTGCGACGGCGCAATCGCGGGCAACGCTGTTGGCATCTCCCGCCATCACGCACACTCAGTTGGCCGACGTCCCTTCACAGTCGGCGACGTACCTGCGAGATTTCCTCTATCGCAAACGCCTTCACAGCGCGTCGGTGATGCATCTCCAGTTGGCCCACGGCGGTCACGGTCTGGTGGGGATTTTCGATTCAGAAGGCAAGGATCTGTCGGGGCGCGACATCGTGGGCTTGGGCATTCTGGGCAAGCAATTGTCGCTGTTGTGTCAGACGCTGCCCGGGCAACGCGAGCCGGGATGGCGAGAGAAGCTGACGCCCCGGCAGATCGATCTCGCGGAGTTGTTGGCGGACGGCCATACCAACGACGAGATCGCGGTGATCCTGTCGCTGAGTCCGGACACGGTGAAGAAGTATGTAAGCCGCATCCTTGCTCTTCTGCGCGTTCGCAACCGTGCCGAGTTCGTGAAGTTGGTCTACGCGCAGAAACTTGCCGATCAACGCGCTTGAGATTGTCCACTTTCGTGCACTGTGACCGCGGTCACGGCACGGATAGCGTTTTCGGTGCACGGCCAGGAGTTGGCCCACAGCACTAGGAGAACTCATGAGTAGGCTTCGTTTCGGGTATTTCATGGCACCGTTCCACGTCCCCGGACGCAATCCCACCGCCGCACTGCAGCGTGATCTCGAACTGGTCGAGTACCTCGACCGGTTGGGCTACGACGAGGCGTGGTTCGGTGAGCATCACTCTGCCGGAAGCGAGATCATCGCGTCGCCGGAAATCATGATCGCTGCAGCCTCGCAGCGCGCACCTCGGATTCGTTTCGGCACGGGTGTCACGTCGTTGTCGTATCACAACCCGCTGTGGGCAGCGGATCGAATCATGCAGTTGGATCACCTGACTCAGGGGCGCACCATCTTCGGAGTCGGGCCCGGTTCGTTGCCCACCGACTCGGCGATGATCGGTCTGAACCCGACGGACACCCGAGAGTTGTTGCAGGAGAACCTCGACATCGTCGTGCGCCTTCTTCGTGGCGAGACGGTTTCCGCGAAGACACGAACCCACGAGCTGTACGACGCCAAGCTGCAGCTCGCTCCGTACTCGGAGAACGGCATCGAAATCACCGTGGCCGCAGTGGCCTCCCCGACAGGACCTCGCCTGGCCGGTACGCACGGTCTCGGTCTGCTCTCCATCGGAGCAACCTTGTCCGCCGACGGTTTCGACGCCTTGGCGCACCACTGGAATGTGATGGAGGAACGCGCTGAGGTCAACGGGACGACGGTGGATCGTCGGCAGTGGTCTCTTGCCGGACCTTTCCACATCGCCGAAACCGAGGCGGAAGCACGCAAGCAGGTCGAGTACGGCATCGAGGAGTGGTTCGACTATTTCCAGCACGTCGCGGCCTTCCCTCAGATGGCGGTCTCCGGTGCGCGTCTGAGCGAGATGATCGACTTCATCAACGAGGCCGGGATCGGTGTCATCGGCACACCGGAGCAGGCCAGACGTCAGGTACAACGGCTGTGGGACCAGTCCGGTGGTTTCGGCTGCATGCTGCAGATGGGTCACGATTGGGCGAACCCGCAGGACACCCGACGTTCGGCAGAGTTGTTCGCGCAGGAGGTCTTTCCGCACTTCCAAGGGCAGGCGCAGGCGACGCTCGACGCGGCAGCTCACGCGCGCGCTGTCAGGGAAGGGCATGCAAAGGCGCAACTCGACGCCGTCGACCACATGACGAAGAAGTACGCACAAGAGTTGGCAGACAAGGGCTGACATCGTGAATGTCCCACAGGGCAACCGGGCGTTGCGTTTTCGAGAAGCCATGGCGCACGTGTGCTCACCGGTCGCCGTCGTCACGGCAATGGACGGCGACCGGCCGCACGGCACGACGGTCAGCGCATTCATGTCGTTGTCGATGGACCCGCCGATGACCGCGGTGGCTCTGGATCGACAGTCGGAAGTTCTCGGCCTCATCGAAGGAACGCGGAGGTTCGCGATCAATGTCCTCGGGACCGCGCAAAGCTCACTGGCGGTTGCCTTTGCGAGGAAGGGCCGTGCGAAGTTCGACGGTGTCGAGTGGGCGGAGCATCTCGGTGTTCCGAGACTGCCGGACGTATCCATCTGGATCGCGTGCACCGTTGATGCCGTCGTGGACGGTGGTGATCACAAGATCGTGACAGGATCGGTGGACGAGGTCGAGCACCGCGAGTCGAATCCACTGACCTACCACCGGCGTGTATTCGGTACGCACGCACCGACGTCAGTGCTCTAGGAAGGAGAGCCATGTATGTACTGGTGGACGACGGCCGCGTCAGCATCCACGATGTGGACAACCTGAAGGCCTTTCACGTCGAGGTGAGTGCCGACATCTCCGAAGCCGAACTGGACGAACTCTTGCGCCTTCAGGATTACGGATACGTCAGCGGTGGTAGTGCATTCATCTCGGTAGCCCGCGTTCGCGAGAGCACCACGGACGTCGAAGGTGTTGCCGCGATGGTCGACTACGCCCAGAGCAAAGGCTGGGTGGACGAGGACGGCGAAGCACTGCAGGCTCACGTCGTTCGCCAAAAGTAGCGGAACGGCTCAGACCATGTCGTTCTTCTGCAGCCACCGCAGTGTCGGCCAACCGCAGAACACCGGGAGCCAGCAGGTCAGCACTCGGTAGAGCAGGACCGACGGGACCGCGATGCTTGCCGGCAGTCCGAATGCGGACAGACCACCGATGAGGGCGGCCTCGACGGCTCCGACGCCACCCGGTGTCGGAGCCGCCGAGGCGAGCGTCCCACCGATCATCGTCACGATGGTGACGGTGATGAACGTCGTTCCGCCGCCGAATGCCTCGACGCTCGCCCACAAAGCCAGGGCGGCACCCAGAGTTGTTGCGGCGCTGCCGCCCACGATGATGAGGAAGCGCGTGGGATTTCGCGCGAGTTGGCTCAGTTCACCCAACACCTCGGTGATCTGAGGACGCAGATCGTCGCGCAGCCACCCACGGAGTTTCGGGATGAACATGAATGCACCGAGAACTCCGAGCGCGACGCCGCCTGCCAGATACAGAACAGTGGATCCCGGGATGAAGTGCGAGAGGTTCGTATCACGTCCGGCGACGATCGAGAAGAAGATCAGCAAGCCGACGTGGGTGACCACCTGGACCGTCTGCTGCAGCGCGACTGCGGCCGTTGCACGGACGGTACCGAGCCCGCCCTTCTGCAGGAACCGCACGCTCAGCGCGAGCCCGCCGACTCCGGCCGGAGTTGTCGTCGCCGCAAAGGTGTTGGCCACCTGCATGATCAAGAGGTTGCGGTAACTGACCATCGACGACGCACAGGCCCACAGGGCCGCTGCCGCGCCGACGTACGTCAGTGCGGAGACGCCGAGGCCGAGCAGTGCCCACCACCAGTTGGCCGTCTTCAGTTCGGTGATGAACGCGGGGACCTGGCTGATGAAGGGGTAGGCGACGTAGACCAGACCGATGAGCAGAACGAGCTGGATCAGCTGGTTGCGACTGAATCGGGTGACCTGTGCGGGAGCGACCTTTTCGATCCCGTTCTTGGCACCGACCTCGTCTCGGATCTCGGTCATCAGTTTCGCGGAATCCGTGACCGTCCGCCGAATTCGGTTGGGCAATGCAGCGGTGGTCAATCGGCCGGAGGCGGCGAGAATCGTGTCTGCGCCTTGCGCTCGAATCGCGGCGTCCACCGCTGCATCGACCCCGAACAATGATGCGGTGGCGAAGAGAAGTTGTGCGTTGTCGGACTGCATCTGAACTTCGGTGGCGCCGAATTCGGAGTACGCGTACCCGCCGAAGAGGATGGTTCCGCCTTCGACACGAATCTCGGAAGCGCGCAGGTCGCCGTGCGCCATCTGGTGCACGTGAGCGGTATGCAGTGTTTGCCACAGCGCGTCGATCAGTTTGGTGGATTCTTCCTCGCCCGCCTGGTTCTCGACGGCGACGGCAAGGGGGATGCCACGAGGACTCGGGCGCGCGTACATCTCCCACCCGCGATCGAGTACCGAGATTGCGACGGCCTTGGAACTGGCCAGACCGATGTCGGCGAAAGCGATACCCATGAGCGCTCGGTGTTCGACGGCGCGACGAAGCGATCCGTAGGGCGGCGGAGTTTCACGGTTACGGAAAGAGATCCAACGGAACGTCTGTCGAATTGCTCCGCTGCTTCGCTGGTTCTGTCCGTACAACTCGACGACGAGTTCGTCGAAAGGTTCGTCGTCCGGTGCTTGGTCGATGGCTGCGGACATGACAAGAGGCCCGATTCCCGAGGGACTCACGACGCGGAATGCGGTGACGCGGTAACCGCGCCGCGCGAGTACGCGTACTGCCGAGTCCAACGGCACTTCGAGGGCAGGGGTGCCGACGGCGAGAACGATCACCGCGCCGATCAGGTAACCGACGGCGAGACCCAGCATCGATCGTGCGGGAACGATCGAGCTGACGATCAGATGGATGGGAGCGAAGAGCAGAAGCAGCGTCCACCAGGCTCGTCGCCACTTCTTCGGAAGCCACGGGCCCGAGACGGTGAGCACCGCCGCGAGCATCGCGATCCATCGCGGATCGTCGAGGAATTGAGACAGGAAGGTGGCGTCGAGTCGGTCCGGCACGTCGAGGTGCCATTTCGGTGCCGCCAGGCCTGTTCCGGTGAAGGACAGCGCGACACCGGCGCACAGTCCGGCGGCGGCGTATCCGGCCAGCAACTTCCACCGGCGCCCGACGATCAGGCCGATCAGGATGGCGAACGGTAGCGCCAGAATTGCGATGCCGTAGAGCAGGTACACAGTGTCGGACAGGCTCGGCGAGAGAACACCGACGATGTTGGACACCGACGTTTCGAGGGCGTCCCACTGACTTCGAGTGATCAGAGATCCCGCGATCACGCCGCCGAGCAGCACAGCAGCGATCGCAACCCGCATGATGTCGCTCGTACGGCGGTGCAGTGGTGGCAGGAGGCTTCCCGTTACCGGGATCTCCCGTCCGTCTACTCGCATCTCGCCAGAACTCTCTTCTCTCGGGGTTACCGACCGTCTCAGTTACCTCGATCAAGGTACCGCGTGAGGGTTCGGCGACTGGGAAGCCGGACCTGTCGTTACCTCCTCGATGCCAAGCAACATTCTCTTCGGACCCGCGGGAGCGGGCTTCGGCGCGTAAAATTCACTTTCCGGACGTTCGTTCATTTCGACGACAGGGAGTGCGTATTCATGAGCCCCGACGCCAGCGGTGTGGACGGTCGGGTTCCTGACCTGCCGACCCCGTCGACCAGAATTTCCGTCACCGAGGATTACGCGGCCGAGATCGACGAGCTGTCGAGTCTCAAGCACAAGCTCGGCGTGCTGGAGCCTTCGGAGTTCGCGGATGCCTGGAAGCAGGGCTATCCGTACGAGAAGAAGATGTCGCGCCGCGAGTACGAGCGGAAGAAGCGGCGTCTGCAGATCGAGTTGCTCAAGCTGCAGCTGTGGGTCAAGGAAACCGGTCAGAAGGTGCTCATCATCTTCGAAGGTCGCGATGCTGCCGGTAAGGGCGGGTCGATCAAGAGATTCACCGAGCATCTCAATCCCCGTGGAGCCCGCGTGGTCGCGCTCGAGAAGCCCACCGACATCGAGCGGACGCAGTGGTATTTCCAACGCTATGTCGCACACCTACCCAGCGGCGGCGAGATAGTGATGATGGACCGGTCCTGGTACAACCGCGCCGGCGTCGAACGAGTGATGGGTTACTGCACGCCGACGCAGTATCTCGAGTTCATGAGAGAGACCCCGGACTTCGAGCGGATGCTCGTCAACTCCGGGATTCATCTGCACAAGCTGTGGTTCTCGGTCAGCCGCGAAGAGCAGTTGGCGCGGTTCGCGGCCCGCCGAACGGACCCGGTGCGTCAGTGGAAGCTCTCACCGACCGATCTGGCTTCGCTCGACAAGTGGGACGACTACACCCAGGCCAAGGAAGCCATGTTCTTCTACACCGATACCGGGGATGCGCCCTGGACGGTGATCAAGAGCAACGACAAGAAGCGCGCTCGCCTCGAGGCGATGCGTCACGTGCTCGCCAGCTTCGACTATCCCAACAAGGATCACCGGGCTGTCGGTACTCCGGATCCCTTGATCGTCGGGCCGGCGTCGGCCGTATTCGAAGAGGGCGAGCACGTGAACGTGGAGTTGCCTCAGCTCTAGCGCAGGTGATCGCTCAGATCGAACTGGCCTCTGCCCACAGATTGATGCCGCTGTCCTTGGCGTGCTGATCTATGGAGGCCAGTTCGGCTGCGCTGAATTCGAGATTGTCGAGCGCGCCGACGTTGGCTTCGAGTTGGGCGACACTGGACGCACCGATCAGTACCGAGGTGACCCGCGAATCGCGGAGTGCCCAGCTCAGTGCCAGCTGAGCCAGCGACTGGCCGCGGTCTGCCGCGATGTCGTTGAGCGCGCGGATGTGGGTGAGAGCGTCGTCGGTCAACCACGACGGATCCAGTGACTTACCTTGAGCTGCACGGGAATCCTCGGGGACGCCGTTCAGATAGCGATCGGTGAGCATGCCTTGAGCGAGTGGTGAGAACGCGATGACGCCGACGCCGAGATCGTCGACAGCCGACAGCAGGTCCTGCTCTATCCAGCGGTTCAGCATCGAATAGCTCGGCTGGTGGATCAAGAGCGGAACCCCCGCAGCGGCGAGCAGTGCGGCGATTTCACGGGTGCGCTCCGGCGAGTACGAACTGATACCCGCGTACAGGGCCTTGCCCTGCTGGACAGCGCTGATCAGGGCGCCTGCGGTCTCGTCGATCGGAGTTTCGGCGTCAGGGCGATGGCTGTAGAAGATGTCGACATAGTCGACGCCGAGTCGTCCGAGCGACTGATCGAGGGACGACAGCAAATACTTGCGGGAACCACCGAATCCGTAGGGGCCGGGCCACATGTCCCAGCCGGCTTTGGACGAGATGACCAATTCCTCGCGGTACGAAGAGAAATCCTCACGCAGGATCCTGCCGAAGTTCGTCTCGGCGCTTCCGTACGGGGGACCGTAGTTGTTCGCAAGATCGAAGTGGGTGATTCCGAGATCGAATGCCCGCCGCAGAACTGCGCGCTGGTTCTCGATCGGTACGTCGTCGCCGAAGTTGTGCCAGAGGCCCAGCGAGATGGCCGGGAGTTTGAGACCGCTCCGACCGGTTCGGCGGTACGGCATGGCTTCGTAGCGGTCCTGCGCGGCGACGTACTGATCGGACATGGTGCCTGCCTTCACATCGTTGTGTTTGCGGTTGAGCGTTCACTCCCGACCATTATCGCCGACGGCGCTCAGGTGTGCCGGCCGCTGGAGGTGTGTCAGTCAAAATGCTTGCGGTTTAAAGCAATTCGATCGATCTTTTGGACCGATGTTCAGGTTCGAGTCACAGTGCCGGGCGGCGGTGACGTCGACCACGTCTGGGCTCGCATCTAAGGGAACGGTAAGGAATCGCGGTTACCATGGTCACAGTCGATCGGCGATACCGATCGCCGATTCGCTTCGAACATGTTGCCCAGCAGCCGGATCCGGGGTCCGGCGAGGAGATCTATGTCGACGCAGTCCGTAGTGCACGCACAATCATCCGCAGACGAGAGCGTCGTGGGGGATTCGTCTCCGCCGGGTGGTGGAAGCCGGCGATATCTCGAGCAACTGATCAGATACGACGTGCCGGCGTCGCTGGTCGTATTCCTGGTGGCGCTTCCCCTGTCATTGGGAATTGCGATCGCCTCCGGGGCGCCGATCATGGCAGGTCTGATCGCCGCAATCGTCGGCGGAGTGGTGGCCGGAGCTGTGGGAGGTTCACCGCTGCAAGTCAGTGGTCCCGCAGCCGGCCTGACCGTGGTGGTCGCCGAACTGATCGGCAAGTTCGGGTGGAAAGTCACCTGCCTGATCACCGTCGGCGCCGGAATTCTGCAGATCGTGTTCGGGCTCAGCCGAATTGCCCGTGCGGCGCTGGCTATTGCTCCAGTGGTGGTGCATGCGATGCTTGCCGGTATCGGCATCACCATTGCGCTACAACAGGTTCACGTGTTGTTGGGTGGAAGCTCGGCCAGCTCGGCGCTGGACAATCTACGGCAGTTGCCCGCACAGATCGGTGCCTTGCATGTCGAGGACCTGATGATCGGACTCGTTGTCATCGCCACCCTTCTCGGGTGGCGCTATCTCCCTGCCGGTGTCCGCAAGGTTCCGGCGGCGTTGGTGGGCATCGTATTGGCAACTCTCGCTTCGCTGGCGCTGCCGATCGACGTCGAGCGTATTGCTCTCGACGGATCTTTGCTGGACTCGATCGGACTCCCCGCTCTGCCCGACGGCCAGTGGGTCGGCGTCGCAACCGGCATCCTCACCATCGCCCTGATCGCTAGTGTGGAGAGTCTGCTCTCGGCCGTGGCCGTGGACAAGATGCACTCGGGCCCGCGGTCGAACTTCGATCGCGAGATGCTCGGCCAGGGCACCGCGAACATGGTGTCCGGGGCCATCGGCGGCCTTCCGGTCACCGGGGTGATCGTGCGCAGTGCGACCAATGTCGAGGCCGGGGCGAAGTCCCGCGCGTCGTCGATCATGCACGGCCTGTGGATTCTGCTGTTCTCGGCTGCGCTCGCCGGGTTGGTCCAGCAGATTCCGAAGTCTGCACTGGCCGGACTGTTGATTGTCATCGGTATTCAACTGGTCAAGCTGGCGCACATTCGGTTGGCGCGACGGACCGGTGATCTGTGGGTGTACGGCATCACGGTGGTCGGCGTCGTGTTCTTGAATCTGCTCGAGGGCGTCCTGATCGGGTTGGCGCTTGCCATCGCCCTCCTGGTGTGGCGTGTCATCCGCGCAACTGTCACCGCAGAAGAGTTGGGCGACAACGATTCCGGGAAGTGGCGCGTCCTGGTCGAAGGCTCGTGCACCTTCCTGGTGCTGCCCAAGCTGACGTCGGTGCTCGCCGGAATCCCACCGCGGTCGGACGTCACCGTCGAGCTGTCAGTTGACTTCCTCGACCATGCCGTCTTCGACGTCATCGAAGAGTGGGCGAGGCAGTACGAGTTGGCAGGTGGTTCGGTGATCATCGACGAAGTCGGCTCGGTGAGTATGGAGAGCGCGACCACCGGTCCGCCGAAGCGCGGCGCCGCAGTCACCGACCTGCGCGGCTTGCTCGCGCCGTGGGGCAGTTGGCAACCACAGGCTTCGGGGAGGAATCTGAGCAGCCCGCCGGCCTTGCGGCCCATTCTCGACGGGGTGTCCAACTATCATCGCCATCGCGCCGAAGCGATACGGCCGCACATGGATCAGTTGCGCGACGGGCAGAATCCCGACTCTCTTTTCCTTACCTGCGCAGATTCGCGAGTGGTGCCGAACATCATCACGAGCAGTGGCCCCGGTGACCTGTTCACCGTGCGCAATGTCGGAAACCTGGTTCCTGCCGGCGGCCGCGATACGTCGGTGGAAGCGGCACTGGCCTTCGGGATCGACGAGTTGGGTGTCAGTTCGGTGGTCGTGTGCGGACATTCGGGCTGCGGCGCGATGCAAGCACTCCTGACGAACGGTTCGTCGGAATCGGGAGTCGTCGGGGAATGGCTGCGGCATGCGGAGACGAGCTTGCAGGCCTATACGAGTGGCCATCCGGTCGCGCGTGCTGCGGCCGAGGCAGGTTTCTCGGAGGTCGATCAGCTCGGAATGGTCAATGTCGCAGTCCAATTGCAGACTCTCGAACGCCATCCTCTCGTCGGTCAGGCCCGTGTGGATGGTCGCCTGCGTATCGCCGGACTGTTCTTCGACATCGGCTCGGCTCGGGTCATCGAAGTGACAGCGTCAGGGATCGGCCAGTTGATCGAGACCTGAAGGGGCTATTCGGGTCCGGGCTGATCCCTGAGTTCGACCAGCAGGCGAGCCCCGCCGAGTGGACTGTCGTGAAATGTCGTCCGTCCGCCGTGCAGGGCCGCCTGCTGCGCCACCAGCGCCAGGCCCAAACCGGAGCCTGTCTTGCCTGCCGTCGATCCGCGAGTGAAGCGCTCGAACACGCTCGAGCGTTCCTCGGCCGGTATTCCGCAACCGTTGTCGTCGATCGTGATCGTGACGGTGTCCGGTGAATCTGCCGGGCGAGCGAGGGTGATGCGCACCGCGCTCGCGCCGCCGTGGCGGACTGCATTGGTGATCGCGTTGTCGAGGATCAACCGGATTCCGCCGGGAAGGGCCCGGATGCAATAGGGGAGTGGGGAATCCACCGTGACGACGCCGACGTCGAGCCCAGGATGATGTCGGCGTGCGTCGTCGGCAGCGATGTCGCAGACCTCGGTCAAATCGGTGTCCTTGAAATCCTCGGCCGTCGAGAGTTCACCCTTCGCCAGGCGCTCGAGGTCTCTCAGAGTTGACTCGACGCGGCCCTGCGCGCGGGCCAGATCTGTGAGGATCTCCCGTCTTTGTTCGTGATCGAGGTCGTGAATGGACAACACTTCGATGTCGGTTCGCATTGCTGTCAACGGAGTTCGGAGTTCGTGAGCCGAGGCGGACGCAAAATCTCGGGCGGCGGCAAGGGCGGAGTTGGTTGCGGCTTGCGCTCGAGCGACGTCGCTGAGCATCGATTCTGCTGCTGCGGCAAGCTCGTCCGCTTCACGGATTCCGGAAACCTCGGTGGCGAGATCGGGATCGCGCCTGGCGATCCGGCGGGTCAACTCCACGAGGGGGCGCACCGCCGGGCCACCGAACAACCATCCCAACGCAGCTGCGGCCGCTACGGCCCCGACGCCGAAGAACGCAACCTGTCGCTGTTGGTCGACTGTGATGTCTCGCGCTTCGGCATAGGGAACCGCCAGCGAGACAAGGGCATTGATCCCGTCGGCCTCGGCGGTATATGCCCGGTACTTCGTACCGTCCACGTCGACGGTCGCCGAGCCGACCGGTAGTTCGGGCAGTCGCGTCGGGGTACTGGATTTGACGGTTCCGTCGGTGTCGGATCGGATGGTCACGGAAAAGGCGCCGCCGTCTCCGAACGCGCCGAGAAAAGGTCCCGCTGTAGCCGCATTGGCCACGATGACCGTCGATGCCGTCTCCAATCGACGGTCCAACTGCGCCAAATTGTTTCGTGCGATAGCCAGTGCAACGACCACACCGAGTGCGATGACGATGAACGTCGCCCCCAGTGCCGCGGCCGCGGCAACGCGAGTTCGTAGTGAGAAGCGGCGACGCTTCACGGGTTCTCCCGAAGCACGAACCCGACGCCGCGAACGGTATGCAGCAGACGAGGTGAACCGCCGGATTCGAACTTTCGACGCAGATAGCCGATGAAGACGTCCACGACGTTCGTGTCGGCGACGAAGTCGTAGCCCCACACCAGTTCGAGGAGACGTTCGCGAGTGAGCACGATGCCGGAATTGTGTGCGAGCACTTCGAGTAGCTCGAATTCGCGTTTGGTGAGCGGTACTTCCTTGCCGTCGACACGAACCCGGCGACCGGAGAGATCGATGTCGAGGTTTCCGACCCGCAGGGTATTCGTACCCTCGGAATGATCGCCGGCCGGAGTGTTGCTGCGACGGAGCATTGCGCGGATCCGGGCAACCAGTTCGGCAAGAACAAACGGTTTGACCATGTAGTCGTCTGCACCGGATTCGAGCCCGGCGATGCGATCGTCGACCGAGTTGCGCGCACTGAGCACGCAGATCGGGATTTCGTTGCCGGCGGCACGAAGCGCCGTCACCACACCGGTGCCGTCGAGCACCGGCATGTTGATGTCGAGGACTACCGCGTCCGGTCGCTTGTCGGAGATCACTCGGAGCGCGTCGGCGCCGTCCACCGCCGTCAGTACGGTGAATCCCGAGAGCCGCAATCCGCGTTCGAGTGAGGTCAGGACGTCTGCGTCGTCGTCGACTACGAGGATTTTCGGTATCTCGGTCACAGCCCCATTGTGCCTTGCCTGGTACGTCGGGTTTCGCCGATCAGACCGGCAAGTCGGTACCGTCCGGACGCAGACCGGCCATGAACACCGCGACCAACCGCGGGACCAGGTTCGGCATGGCCTCGTCGGACAACTCGATTTGCGGGCGCGTCAGTTTGGCCAGAGCCATGACGAATTCGAGCGGTTGCAGATCGGCGCGAACCAGTCCGGCGCTCTGAGCGGCGCCGATCGTCGCGGTCATCTTCGTTTTCGTCACCTCACGCACCGCCAGAACTTCGGGCGCCAGCTCGGTGAAACTGCGTTCCACCAGTGCAGGAATGAGCGCACCCAGGCGCAGTTCCACGAGGCGGTCCACCAGCGTGTGCCACGCGTTTATCGGATCGGTGGACATTGCCGTGAGTGCGATGTCGGCAGCCTCGCGGACATCGGTCAGTGTTGCGACGGCGACGGCGGTCACGAGGTCCTCGCGCGTCGGAAAGTTTCGATACAGCGTGGCGATGCCCACTTTCGCGAGTTCTGCGACTGCATCGAGCGGCGCGTCGTGCCCGCGTTCGGTGAACACCGCTCGTGCGGCGTCGACTATTGCGTTTCTGCGTTCACGTGCATCGGCTCGCACATCCACCTCCGGTATTGACAGTTCATCATAACCGGAGGAATATCTTCCACAAATAGTGGAGGAAAAACTTCCACTTAGGGAAGGTAGTTATGAACGCCGAAGTCGAAGCACGGGACCGCAAGAAGTTGGTGGCTGTGGTGTTGGGCTTGTCCGCCGTGATCGGGCTGATGCTGCTTGCCTTCGTGCTGCCCTCGGTCAACAGTGGCCCGCACGAACTGAAGTTGGGCATCACCGGTCCAGCTGCGGCAACCGAACAGATCAGCACCTCGCTCGAGGCGAGTAAGCAAGGCGCCTTCGATACTCGAGAATTCGCCGACGCCGACGCCCTGCGTGACGCGATTCGGAATCGCGACGTGGTCGGCGGAATCGCCGTTGATGCCAACGGTCCTCACGTGTTGATCGCGACTGCAGGCGGAACCCCGATCGCCCAAACCTTGACCGGTCTGGCCAGTGGGCTCGCGGAGAGTTCGGGGGTGAAGGTTCCCGTCGAAGACGTTGTGCCGTTGACGGCGGACGACCCGACCGGTGCTGGGCTCACGGCATTGGCTTTGCCTCTGGTGTTCGGTGGAATCATGCCTGCTGTTGTTCTCGTGCAGCTGTTTCCGCGCAGCATTGTCAAGCGAGTGTTGGGCGCTGCCGGCGTCGCGGTTGTCGCGGGTTTTGCCCTGACTGCCATTCTGCAGTTCGGTACCAGCAGCCTTGACGGAAACTACCTGCTCACCGCGCTCACACTCGCCGTTGGTATTTCGGCCATCTCGCTTCCCATTTTGGGGCTCGAATCCCTGCTCGGGATGAAGGGGTTCGCGTTGGGCGCCGTCACGATGATGTTCATCGGAAACCCACTCTCGGGGATGGCGACAACTGCCGCGTGGTTGCCCGCAGGCTGGGGCGCATTGGGGCAGCTGCTCCCACCCGGCGCCGCAGGAGCATCCGTCCGTTCGATGGCGTTCTTCGACGGCCATGGCGCCACCACGCCACTTCTGGTGCTGGTGTGCTGGATTGCCGTCGGGATCGCGCTGTGCGTGGCTGCCGGCCGGAAGAAGGCGTCGGCGCCGGTTATCGAACCGGAGGCTGCGCTGGTCTAGCCGGCGTAGCTTGCGTACGGGTCAGGTCGGGAATCGGCCAGACCCCGTCAACGCGTTCCACGGCCAGTTCGGCGACCACGGTGTCCTCGTCCATCGGTAGAGGTCGGAGGATTCGGGGCTTTTCCGCCTCCCATTCGACGTCGATGCCCGCGGAGGTCAGGGCGTCCTGATCGATGACGGCGACGACCAGCGGCAATGTGAGGTCGCCGAACACCAGATCGAGCACCGAAGCGAGTGCGTCCGGGGTCGTTGCGCGAATGAATCCTGCCTCGTCGTAACTGATTCCGCGCGTCGAGACCTCGTACTCACCGAAACGCTTGCATGCTTCCCAGTCGTCGGCGATAGCGACGTGGACGAGTCGTTGTCCGGTCATGCAGTGCTCCTGTAGTATTCGAATTAATGAAACGTCAACGTAGCATTAATTTACCGGCACGCTAACAGGGGACTTGATGGAGCAACCGCGCAGACGTGGGAGAACCAGTGACGCCGAGCGCGCCGAACGACGCAACGAGATTCTCGACGTCGCTGTCGACTCGTTTCGAGATGTCGGGTTCGCCCGAACTACCATCGAGGGCATTGCCACGGTGGCCGGCGTCGCCAAGCGCACCGTGTACAGCTACTTCGGCGACAAGTCTGCGGTCTTTGCAGCTGCGGTTGCGCGTCAGCACGCGTACGTCGACAATGCCGGCGAGGGACAGTCCGACCTGCTCGCCGCTGCAGTGGACATCGTCATCGCCCTGCACAGCGACAACTCGATTGCGCTGCACCGCATGATGATCGGCGAGGCCGTGCAGTTCCCTGAATTGGCCGCAGCGTTCTACGAATCCGGCCCGGCCAAGTCGATTGCCTTTCTGGAGAAGATTTTGATCGATCAGCACGGCCAGAAGGCTGCGCTGTGCGCGGATCAGTTGTACACCTTGCTGCTCGGGGAGGAGCACCGGCGGCGACTGCTCGGGCTCACCTCCGAACCGACAGCCGAAAGAGCGGCGCAACTGGCGGCCCGCGCGGTGGGATGCGTTCTGAGATCTGATCGGTAGGCTCGACTGGGTGAGTAACTCTGTGATCTGGTTTCGACGCGATCTGAGGGTCGGTGATCTTCCGACTCTGACTGCAGCGGCGGATGCCGGCGGACAGACGTTGGGTTTGTTCGTCCTCGACGAGAAGTTGCTCGGACCGGCAGGCTCACCCCGCCAGAATCAACTGTTCGCCAACTTGTCGGCACTCGACAACCAGCTCGACGGACGATTGATGGTTGTTCGAGGTGATCCGGCAGACGTGGTGCCCCGCGTGGCGGAATCCGTTGGCGCCGAAGAAGTTCACATCAGTGGCGACTACGGGCCCTACGGCCGACGGCGCGACGCGGCCGTGGCCGAGAAGGTGGAGTTGATCGCCACCGGGTCACCATATGCCGTGGCGCCCGGACGCGTCACCAAGGCGGACGGTGATCCGTACAAGGTGTTCACGCCGTACTTCCGTCAGTGGATGGAACATGGTTGGCGGGGCCCCGCGTCGACCGATGCGGGGACGGTCCGTTGGTTCGATCCGAGCGAGAAGGACGGTGGCCCGCGCCGGGTGAGTATCCCCGCGCCGTCCGGCACCGTCAGCGATGTCGTCGGTGAGGCCGGTGCGCTCGAACAGTGGAAAGAATACTGCGAGAACGATCTTGACCGGTACGACGACGAACGAAATCGACCCGACCTCGACACCACGAGTCGGATGTCGATCCCGCTCAAGTACGGCACGATTCATCCGAGAACCATGTTGGCAGATCTCTCCAAGCGACTCGGAGACGGCGCTCAGGCGTACCGTCGCCAGCTTGCTTGGCGAGACTTCTACGCAGACATCCTGTTTCAGCGCCCCGACAGCGCGCGGAAGAACTACGACGACAAGTTCGACCGTTTACGTCACGACGGGGGAGTCGACGCAGACGCCGCCTTCACGGCCTGGTGTGAAGGCAAGACCGGCTTCCCGATCGTGGATGCCGGCATGCGGCAACTCGCCGCCGAGAACTGGATGCACAATCGGGTCCGAATGATCGTCGCGTCATTCCTGGTGAAGGACCTGCACATTCCGTGGTGGCGCGGCGCACGGTACTTCATGTCGCAACTGGTGGACGGTGACTTGGCCTCCAATCAGCACGGGTGGCAGTGGACTGCCGGGTCGGGTACGGATGCTTCGCCTTTCTTCCGCGTCTTCAACCCGATCACGCAAGGGGAGAAGTTCGATCCCGACGGCACATACGTCCGTCGGTGGGTCCCCGAACTTCGCGATGTTCCCGGGAAGGCCGTCCACTCGTTGGAGGCGATGCGCCCAGTCGACTACCCGGACCCGATAGTCGATCACGCGCACGAGCGTGAGGAGGCCTTGCGCCGGTACGGCGAGATCAAAGGCTGAGTGCTCAGTGATCTGCGGGCGCTACGCGGACGCGGTTTCCGTCCAGATCTGAAATGACAAACGTCAGACCGAAGACATCTTCGTTGGGTTCTTCGACGACCTCGACTCCCTTGGCCACCCACTCGTCGTGGATCGCCCGAATTTCGTTGCTCCCGCCGTCGACCAAGATGCCGACTTCGAAATTGCGCGGTGTCGCGGGATCGAGGTCGCGGGACTTGCCGCTCCACAGTGCAAGGACCACACCGCCGCCGAGGTCGAAGGTCATGTACCGAGGGCTGAGGACCTCAGGCTTCGCGTCGAACAATTCGCCGTAGAACGCTGCTGCGGAGGCGGCATCGCTGACGTAGATCAGAAACTGGTTGGGTAGTCGCACTGTGGTTTTCCCTCTCCCGTTGATGTTCGGGCCACCGGCAGCGGGGCGTGTGCCTGGTCGTGCGGGGCTGCGTTCAACAATCCCCGCGCGCCGGACGAATGTCCAAGAACAAGTGCGTCTGAGAGGCAGATGGATTACTTATGACGACTGCTGCAGTCACACCGCACTGAGGTGGTACCCGACGCTCAGGTTCGGGTAGTAGCCGTCGATGTAGCTCGAGATGAAGTAGTGATCAGGGTCGGTGGTGCGAGTTCCGTCGGTGTCGAACTGCGGATAGTCGTTGGCCATGAAGACTGCTTGTCCGCCGTCGGGAGTGGAATAGACGACGTCGACCGTCAGGCCGCGCGGGTCCTGGTTGTATGCCGTGACGATCTCGGTCTCGTGAGGCGCGAGCGACTGGCGTGGGCTCTGCATCCACTGTCCGTAGGGGTTGTCGGCGCCTTCGAGATGAATTGTCTGTTCGGTGTCGTTGCTGATCGTCATCGTGATGCTGTTGCCGGTTGTGGGAAGGGTTCCGGCACTGGCGATTCCGCTCAATCCCAACGTGAGGGCGCCGGCGGCCAGAGCTGTGATTGCGGCAACTACGTAGCGTGGGTTCGTCATCGTCGGTGTCCTTTGTCCGGGTGAGCGTTCGGTTGGCTCTCTCGAAGACAACTATGTCGGAGCAGATCGATGTCGTATGTCCACTCCCCGGACCCTGTGCAGGCGGAACGGTGTGTCCACCGATCGGGGGACACCTACTCCGACACCGAGACGGCTTCGACCTTTCGCTCGCCGGTGACCAGCAGTCCGATCAGTGCGGCCGCCGCGAGCACCATGACGAGTGCTCCGTAGCCACGCGTCGTATCCACCAATCCGACCTTGCCGACCAGGTAGCCGGCCAGCAAGGCGGGAAGACTGTTGGCCAGATATGCGATGACGTAGACGGTGGACAACAAACCCGCGCGTTCGTGGTTCTCGGCCAGCGGCATGACGGTGAGGATAGTTCCTTGGAATCCTGCTCCGAAGCCGATACCTGCAACAGCCGTACCGACCAGAATCAATACGGCAGAGGATGTTTCAGCACCGATGAGTGTGACGGCCACCCCGAGCACCAAGGCGGTGGTTCCGATCAGCATCACGGTCCGGCCGCCGAGTTTGCGGAAGGTGAGTACTGCTGCCGCTCCGAATCCTGTCAGTGTTGCAACCATGATGGCACCGATGAGGGAGCTGTGAACGTCAAGTGCGTTGCGCGCCAATGCAGGTCCGAGTGAGAGGTAGAAACCTCCCAGCGCCCAGACCGCGATCAGGCACGGTGCGGTCAGGGCAATCATCGTGCGCGCCTGACGAGGAACGGCCAGTGTGGGGCGCAGGGACTGCCAGGCTCCGGGGCGTCCGCCCGAAGTCTCGGGAGCGGCCCATACTCCGAAGATCTCGAGAATGACAAGCACGAGAAGGACCAGGTAGACAGTGCTGGTGGGCCGGGGCAGGTGCTCGCTGATGAGGCTCGAACCCACTGCTCCGACTGCAAGCCCCATCGTCGGAGCGACGCTGTTGATGATCGATCCTCGGCCCGGAGTGCGTTCGAGGTCGATCAATGCCGAACCCAGAGCACTGATTGCAGCGCCGGTGGCAACACCCTGTACGACCCGGGCGATGAGCAGGATGGTCAAACCGTCGGCCGAGGCGAACAGCGCGAGCGAGACTGCCTCGAGCGCGAGTGCTCCGAGCAGGACCGGGCGCCTGCCGATGTGATCGGACAGGGATCCGGCGGTCAGGAGCGTGGCGAGCAATGCGAGAGCGTAGATGCCGAACACGAGCGTCGACGCCAGCGAGGAGAATCCCCACAACTGTTGATAGTGCTCGTACAACGGTGTCGGGGTCGCGGATGCGCCCAGGAACGTGGCGATGATGACGGCGATGAGTGTGAAAGCGACGCCTCGCCCAAGGCGTGGGCGTGAAGTGCTCTCGGTCTGAGGTGAAACGGTCGTTGTCATTGTCGTAGCGCTTCCCGTGCGGGTGGTGAAGACTTCAAACGCAAATACTTTGCGTTTGGGACGCTACGCCTGGCCGTAGCCTAATGCAACATCTTTGCGTTAGTATTGGATTTATGAGTCCGTCCGCAGGTCCGCGCCCCGGTGGCCGTAGTGCGCGCATCCAACAGGCCGTGCATGCGTCGGCGCGCAAGTTGTTGGAACAGCGTGATCGAGCCGAGATCACGGTGCCGATGATCGCGACCGATGCGGGAGTGACCCCGTCGACCATCTATCGGCGGTGGGGTGACATCAACGAAGTCTTTGCCGACGTCTCGATCGAGAGATTGCGCCCGGACGCCGACCCGCGTGAAACGGGCTCGCTCCGAGGGGATCTGACGGTTTGGGCGCAGGAGTACCTCGAGGAGATGTCTGCGCCTGTCGGTCGTGCTTCGTTGCGTGACGTGTTGATGAGCGACGATCAGACGCATGCACCGGACGGTACGAAGAAGTTCAAGTGTGCCTTCTTCTGTCGGACGCAGATCGACGTGATCCTCGCGCGTTGGCCGGAAGCTGCCGGCGTGGATGGTGATTCGGTGGTCGACCATGTAGTGGCGCCGATCATCTACCGAATTCTGTTCGACCTCGAACCGGTCGTGCCGCAGCGAGTTGCGGAATTGGTGGATCAGACGCTTGCCCTCGCGGCGCGAGTCGTTGCCGAAGGCTGATCGCTACGTAGTCGGGCGTGGACGTGCACGTCGTGCCAGCCGTCGGCGTGCCTGGCGGAGCTTCGTCGAACACCTTCTTCGCTGAACCCTGCTTTGGTGGCGACTCGGCACGATCGTGGGTTGTGGATCGAGTGCTCGAGTTCCAGTCGATGAAACCCCGCTTCGCGGAATGCCCACTCGGACAGTGCGGTTACAGACTGGGTGCACAGTCCGCGGCCGCGCGCCGCTGGGGTCACCCAATACGCGAGCTCGGCAGTGCCGTCCCACAAATTCACCCCCTTTGCTGCGATTCGGCCGAGGAGTTCATTTGTCTCGGGAGCGGCGATCGCCCAATGGCATTCGGATTCGCTTGCCCACCCGTCTCTCCACTGGGTGAGCCAACCCAGTGCTTCGTCGATCGAGTCGGCGCGGCGGATGTGCCAACGCTGAATCGACGGATCGCGAAAGGCTTCCATGACGGCCGGTGCGTCGTCGCGGGTCCAGGGTCGGAGAATCGCGAAAGTCCCGACGTGGATCGAGGGTTGGTCCATTCCCCGGAGATATCCAGCGGCGATAGCGGGCGTGGTCAACTTGGGCACGTGAAGCGTCATCGCCTACCCGCCTGATGGCGGGCAATGGCGTGAGCTCTCCGGTCATTATCCCTGCCACTCTGCGTTCAGTCGGCGCGCAGATTCGAGAGTTGCGATGGCCTCTTCGGTGTCAACTCGTGCGAGTACCAATGCACTTACCGTGCAGGAGAGAAGGATTCGAGTGCGATCTGAGAGCGTGGCGTCTGTCTCGGTTGGAAACGCGGCGTGTAATCCACTGTTGATCGCGTCGGCGAGTTCTCGGCGGTACGCGCGGATCACTGCGGCCGCCGCATCGTCGTGCGCGCCGAGTCCGGCAGCCGTATTGAGAAGTAGGCAACCGCGCCGAGGCGAGTCGGCGGTCATGGTGCCGATCGCTTGCGCAAGCGAGGAAAGGTAGTCGTCGACTGCGTCTGCCCCGGGATTTGTCGTGAGGCTGCGCAGACGTGGCCGGATGACATGGTCGAGGTACATCTGCACGGCGGCGTCGAACAATCCGCGCTTGTTGGTGAACGAGTTGTAGAGACTTGACCGACTCAGCCCCGTCGCGGATTCGAGGTCGCCGAGTGAGGCACCTTCGTATCCGCGTGCCCAGAAAACGTCCAAAGCGGCAGCGACCACGGCTGTTGTGTCGAATTCTTGTGATCTGCCCATCAAAGCCTCGCTCTTTCTGTATCGTTCGGTCCAGTATATATTGGACCGAACGATACAGAATTCACTCGAAGCAACAGGAGCTCACCGATGAACGTCGCCGGCTACATCTTCGCGGGACTGGCCGCAGCAGTGCACGTATACATTTTTGTCCTCGAATCGATTCTCTGGACGGCCCCGAAGACCCGCGCCGCGTTCGGCGTGAAGTCCGAGGAAGAGGCGATCACCACGCAGCCGCTGGCCTTCAACCAGGGCTTTTACAACCTTTTCTTGGCGATCGTATCGGCGGTCGGCATCGTGATTGCGGCGACCGGCTCCGCGTCGGTCGGAATTGCCCTCGTCCTGGCAGGCACAGGATCGATGGTTGCCGCGGGATTGGTGCTGATTCTCTCGTCTCCCGACAAAGCCCGCGCAGCCGTCGTACAGATGGTTTTCCCAGCTATTGCCGTTGTTCTGCTGGTAATCCACCTGCTTTGAGTGGTCTCTATCCGCCGCCGAGCACCAGTGATTCGATCAACGCAAAAGCCCCGTTGAGTGCTCCGCAATCGAAGGCTTCGGCCAGGGCGTAACCGATGACAAGTTCGTCGGTGCTCGGCGTGCTCGACCAGACTGCGTCGGTCTGTCTGGGATCGGATTCCTCGTTCTTGGAGAAGTGCCCGATCCGCAATCCGTCGCGGGTGAATGCACTGTTCGCGTCGTCGACTGGGGCGAAGTTCAAACTCACGCCGTCGACGAGTGCCGAGACAGAGTACGAGCGACGGGACAGAAACCCTTTGCCGACAGTGAGTTCGACTTCGTCGCCACCGACAGTGAAGAACAAGTCGGCGGTGGCGCGCGTTCCGATGGGTGTGCCTTCACGGCGCGGGGCATCGACTCGACGCGTCAACAGAGCGTGTGAGTTGCCGTTTCGGACGTCGACGACCCCCGTGTCGACATCGAACGAGATCTCGACTTTTCCGTGAATCGGGTCCATTACGGCGTATTTGACCGTCACTGTGCCTACCCCCTGTAAGTGTGAACTCGGGTCCATAATACGTGGTGGGAGCGTTGTCCAGTATGCCCGAATCCAAAAAAATAGTGCCGAATGACGCGCGTTTGCGGCCAAATGCTTCTACGCTGGGTCTTGGGTTTGTTGCGCATCCCACAACGGTTTTTCCCACGCCAGACGAGGAGCGCCTATGAGGTTGTCGACTACTTGTTCTGTTGCTACGAAGGCTTGATCAAGCCGGAATTGCCTCTGCCGGATGGTGCTCGAGACCCATCCGGCAGAGGCAATTCTGCATCAGTTCGGGCCTTCAGCCGCCGGCGAATTTTTCCGAGGTGCCGAGATCGATCGGCAACGCGATGCCGGTGATCCCGCGCCCGGCCGGCCCCACCAGATAGAACACCGCATCCGCAATCACTTCGGGGTCGACCCACGGGTGGGGCAGCAGATTCAGCTTCGACATGATCGGAGCGGTATCGGCGAGGACAGGATTCTCCAAGTCTGGACGGAACGCACGAACCATCGGTTCGTTGTCGATCATCGTCGTACGCACATTGCCCGGGTGTACGGAGTTGACTCGGATGTCTGCCCAGCCGAGTTCGTTGGCCAGAGACTTCGCCAACCCCCGAACGGCGTGCTTGGACGCGGAGTAATGGGCAATCCCCGGCACGCCTCGAAGCCCGGCCATCGAGCTGATCAACACAATGGATCCACCTCGATTGCCGTTCATGATGTGCGGAATCGACACCTTGGTCGTCAACCAGACGCCGGTGACGTTGATGTCCATCAGCTCGCGGAACTCTTCGGCGCTCAGGTCCCAGGACAATTTCGCCGACGCCGCGATTCCCGCGTTGGCGATCACGATGTCCAGTCGGCCGAGTTTCTCGACTCCGGCGTCGACCGCTGATTTCAGGGCATCAAGGTCGCGAGTGTCCGCGACGGACGCGACGATGCGCCAGCCCTGAGCTTCGACCAGGGCGACGGTCTGGGCGAGGTCGGCTTCGGTGGCCATGTCGTACCCCGCCGTTGCGACCGGCGCGCAGAGATCCACCGCGATGATGTCCGCGCCCTCGGACGCGAGCTTGACGGCATGCGCGCGCCCTTGACCACGCGCCGCTCCGGTGATGAATGCGACCTGACCGTCCAAATTGCCCATCGAACTTCCCCTGCCCGTGTGAATCGCCGAAACTGGAACGTGTTCATACTGCTACGTCCGGAGGCAGACAGACAGGGGAATTCGCTGAATCCTTATCCGCGAAGGAGTTTGGACAACTCGTCCAATACGCTCGCGTCCTCGATGGTCGACGGGACCGTGTACTCCTCGTTGTCGGCGATCTGCCGCATGGTCTTGCGGAGGATCTTGCCGGAACGAGTCTTCGGTAGTGCGGCGACGACGGTGACGTCCCGGAACGTGGCGACGGCACCGATCTGGTCTCGCACCCGCGCGACCAGTTCCTGTCGGAGTGTTTCGGGATCGATGTCGACGCCGGACTTGAGCACGACGTAACCGCTCGGCCGTTGCCCCTTGAGTTCGTCGTGAATGCCGATGACCGCGCATTCGGCGACAGCCGGGTGGCCGGCGACGACGGCCTCCATGCTTCCGGTCGAAAGGCGATGTCCGGCAACGTTGATCACGTCGTCACTTCGTCCGAGCACGAAGACGTAGTTGTCCTCGTCGATGTACCCGGAGTCGCCGGTGAGGTAATACCCTTCGAAAGTCGACAGGTAGGACTTCACGTACCGGTCCTCGTCACGCCACAGTCCGGCGAGTGTTCCGGGAGGAAGCGGCAGGCCGATCACGATGTTGCCCTCGGTGCCCGGACCCACGAGTTCGCCCTTGCCGTCGACGATTTCGACGCGGTATCCGGGGCAGGCGACGGTGGGTGAGCCCGCTTTGATCTCCATCGGTTCGAGGCCGCGCAGGTTCGCGCAGATGGCCCAACCGGTTTCGGTCTGCCACCAGTGATCGACCACCGGGCGATCGAGAATCCGAGTAGCCCACTCGTAGGTGTCGGGATCCAAGCGCTCGCCAGCCGCGAACAGTGTGTCGAGCGACGAGATATCGTACTTGGCAAGCTCTTTTGCGTCCGGGTCGGCCTTGCGGACCGCGCGGATCGCTGTCGGAGCGGTGAAGAGTGCCGACACGTTGTATTCGGAAATGATGCGCCAGAACGCACCGGCGTCGGGGGTGCCGACGGGCTTGCCTTCGTACATGACCGTCGTGGCTCCGGCGAGCAACGGTCCGTAGACGATGTAGGAGTGGCCGACCACCCAGCCGACGTCGGAGGCGGTCCACCACACCTGTCCTGGGCTGATGTCGTACAGATTCTTCATGGTCCACGTCAGCGCAACGGCATGGCCACCGTTGTCCCGGACGACGCCCTTGGGCTTACCGGTCGTTCCCGAGGTGTAGAGGATGTAGAGCGGATCCGTCGCGGCGACCGACACCGGGTCGGCCGGGGTGGCGTCGGCGATCAGCTCGTCCCAGTCGAACCAGGCTGCGGCACTTGACTTGTAGTCGGAAGCTGCACCGGGAATCTGCTCGCGATTCTTCACGATCACGGTGTGCGCGGGAGTGGCGGACAGTTGCAGAGCCTTCTCGACCATCGGCAGGTACTCGATTGTTCGTCCGGGTTCGAGGCCGCCGGACGCCGTCACGAGCACCACTGGACCGGCGTCGTCGATTCGCGTTGCGAGCTCCTTGGCCGCAAAGCCGCCGAACACCACCGAATGCACCGCGCCGATTCGCGCACACGCGAGCATCGCGATCGCAGCCTCGGGGATCATCGGCATGTAGATGATCACGCGGTCGCCCGCCACCACACCCTGATCTTTCAAGACGCCGGCGAAGAGTGAGACCTGCTCGAGCAATTCGGCGTAGGTGTAAGTGGCTTTGGTGGGGACCATCGCGGAGTCGAAGATCAACGCGGTCTGATCGCCGCGGCCGTCGCGGACGTGCCGATCGAGGGCATTGAAGCTGGTGTTGAGCGAAGCATCCGGGAACCAGCGATAGATCGGCGCGGCAGAGTCGTCGAGAGCCTTGGTGGGGGCGACATCCCAGTCGACGGCCCGCGCAGCGTCGAGCCAGAACTTCTCCGGCTGATCCATGCTCTCGCGATATGCGTCGGCATACGTGGTGTGGGACGCCTGCTCGGAAGAGCTCATCGACGTGTGTCCTCTCGTGAACTTCGCTTACCGGTGACCTGAAACACCTTAGGTCACCGTCAGTGCGGTGCGCCTCAGTAGCGGTGCGGGTACCGTCCCTTTGCGCCGGGCGGGCCTGTCCCGTCGGCCAGTGGCGCGCAGGGGTGGGATAGGCCAGGGACTGAAAGGGGGGATCGATGTGACAGGTGCAGCGCAACGCGCAGGCTTCTGGGGAGTCCTCGCTCTGCGTGACTTCCGACTTCTGTGGACCGGCGACGCAGTCAGCGGTATCGGAAACGGTGTCACGACCGTCGTACTGCCGCTGATCGCGCTTCGCGAACTGGACGCGAGTAGCTTTCAGATCGGTGTGCTGGCATCAGCAGTGTGGTTGCCGTGGTTGATCGTCGGACTACCAGCCGGTGCCTGGATCGACCGGCTGCCTCGGCGCCCGATCATGATGATCGCGAACGCTGCGTGCGCGCTGTTCTTCGCGAGCCTCGCGATCGCCGGCTTCCTGGAGGCGATGACATACGGCCACCTGCTCCTGGTCGCGCTGCTCACCGGTACAGCCACCGTCTTCTTCCAGGCGGCCTATCACTCGTATCTCCCCACGGTGCTCGCCGAAGCGGATCTTGTCGAAGGGAACTCGAAGATTCAGGGCGCCGAGGCCGCAACTCGGGTGATCGGCCCAAGCGTCGGTGGGCTGGTGGTTGCAACTGTCGGGCTCGCGGCCGGTCTGGTTGTCGACGCGTTCACGTTCGCCTTCTGCTTCGTATGCATCTGGCTGATTCGTGTGCAGGAGACCGTCCATCGCGGACAGAATCAGCGAGAACCGTTGCGACGGCAGATTGCGCTCGGACTGCGATTCGTCGCCGGTGATCCGTATCTGCGGTCGATCGTCGTCTACGGCACTCTGCTCAATTTCGGTCTCACCGGGTACTCCACGATCCAGATCGTGTTCCTGGAAAAGACGGTTGGCGTGGGGGAGTTCGGACTCGGGCTTCTCCTGGCGATTGCCGGGGTGGGCGGAATTGTCGGATCGATGATCGCGCGCCCGCTCGGCCGCAGATTCGGCACTGCCCGAAGCGTCCTCATCTGTCAGTTGGTGACGGGACCGTTCATCCTGTTAGCACCTCTGACGACGTACGGTGCCGGCCTGTTCTGGTTCTGCATCGGCGGCATGGTGACGGTTGCGGGCGTCGTGTCGTGCAACGTGGTGCTCGGCAGTTTCCGTCAAAGTTACTGTCCGCCGGACCGCCTCGGACGAGTGGTGGCAACGAGTATGTTCCTGCTGCACAGCAGCATTCCGCTCGGTGCTCTGACGGCAGGCTACCTCGGCGACGCGGTGGGACCGCGCGGGACGATGTGGATCATGGCCTGCCTGATCGCGCCGTGCGGATTGGTCTTGCTCTTCAGCCCCTCCGCGGAATCCGCGATCTACCGAGTCGGCCTGCAGTCCCACTGCGGTAGAGGATTACTGCGGTAGAGCTGCGGCGGACTCTTCGCTTCGAATCGCGATGCGGAGAGTCGCGAGCATGAACAGTGACACCGCGAATCCGAAAAGCGCGCCGAACTGGTCCTGTGTGAACAGATAAACCTGCGTCACCAGAAGGCTCACGATGAGGGATGCACGCAGGAGTCTCAGGGCTCGCAGGTACGGACCGCGGAAGAGGAACCACACTCCCAGAACCACAAGAACTCCGGTTGCGACGGTGGAGATCTGGACCACCAGGTCGGAGACGTCGTCGGCCTCGACGACGTTCTCGGAAACCAACGCGTAGATCACCTGGACAATCGCCAGAAGAGCCTGCAGTACGAACAGGGTCAGTACCAGTCGGCGGACGACCCGGTGCCGGAGCAGTTCCTCGGCACGGTGGAAGAACGCGTTGCGGCCACGAGTGATCTTCGATTCGATACCGCCGGTCGGCGGAGTCTGTGAATGCAGGCCGGCCTTGATCGAATCGACGAGGTCGGTGAGGCTGCGGTCTTCGACGCCGTCGAGTACGCGGAGGGCGTGGTTGTACTGGATCTCGTCTAGCTGACCGAGAGCGAGGTCCGAGAGCGCTCGCGCCCCGATGGCGAGCCGATGACGATCATTCATTCCGCGCCGAATCACCACCTCGCGCGCGGCAAGATAGAAGAGAACGAAGACGACGTACATGATCGCGATGGCAGGCTGGTAGAAGTAATCGACGTCGGCGGTGACGAATTTTCCGACCTCGTCGATGAAGAGACCGAACCCGATTCCGCCGACGAGCGTGGCCAGGTCACGCGTGCGAGAGCCTTCGGTGATGGCGGTCGCCACGATGGCGACGGCCATCAGCAACCCGCCCCAGAGAACGTGTGCGATGTGGAGGGCGCCGCCCCCGATCTGGGGATAGCCCGTTGCCGCCAGATAAGCGCGGGTGATCAGCACGGTGGCGACGCCGGCGAACAGGAACAATTCGAAACGAGCGAGTGCCGCGCGGTCGTAACTGTGCGGCAGCGTCAGCGCATTCCGGTCCTTCGTCGTCATTGCGGAACTCCCAGGTTTCGATAGCGCGCGATACGGGAGGCCTGGCGATCGGTGTCCGACTCTTCGGCAAGCACGAAGAGTTCGTGCGCTATCGCAGCCCCTACCCTCTTGGAGAATTCCACGGGTTCGTCGGCCGCGTCAGGCGTTTCGGGAATGATCGCGTCGATCACGCCGTCTCGAAGCAGATCCAACGAACGAATGCCCTGCGCTGCCGCCATCTCCGGTGCGTGACTGATGTCGCGATGGACGATCGCGCTTGCGCCTTCCGGCGGCAGGGGAGCGAGCCACCCGTTCTGTGCCGCGAGTACCCGATCGGCGGGCAGCAGTGCGAGCGCCCCACCGCCTGTTCCCTGACCGAGCAACACCGACACTGTCGGGGTCTTCAGCGTCACGAGGTCGGCGATGCAACGGGCGATCTCAGGGGCCAGTCCACGTTCTTCAGCTTCTTTGGACAGCGACGCGCCCAAAGTGTCGATCACGAGGACAAGCGGGAGTTGTAGTTCTTCGGCAAGTTTCATGCCCCGTCGTGCTTCCCTGAGCGCGGCCGGTCCCATCGTGGTGAGCGCGGATTGGCCACTGCGGTCCTGGCCGAGCAGGATGCACGGAAAGCCTCGGAAGCGGGCGAGCGAGAGCAAGATCGTCTTGTCGGTTTCACCCTGCCCGGTGCCGCTGAGCGGTACCTGTTCGGTCGCTGCATGGCGGAGCAACTGCCGAATGCCTGGTCGATCGGCCCGGCGCGAGAGCATCACCGACTGCCAGGCCGGAACATCGGGAATCTCGGGTGAGGGAATCGGCTCCGTGGCCGCCGGAGCCGGGGGATCGGTGAGCACGCACAATGCTCGATTGACCAGCAGGCGGAGCCGGTCGACGGGGACGACGCCGTCGATCACGCCGTTGCGATACAGATTCTCGGACGTTTGGATTCCGTCGGGAAACTTTTCGCCGTACAGGGATTCGTAGACACGGGGTCCGAGGAAACCCACCAGAGCGCCTGGCTCCGCGACGGTGATGTGGCCGAGGGATCCCCACGAGGCAAAGACCCCGCCGGTGGTGGGATTGCGCAGGTATACCAGGTAGGGCAGGTGTGCCGCTTTGTGAACAGCCACTGCCGCAGCGATCTTCACCATCTGAACGAACGCCACGGTGCCCTCCTGCATCCGCGTTCCGCCGGAGGTTGGCGAGGCCAGCAGCGGGAGTTGTTCTGCCGTAGCACGTTCGACGGCGGTCACTATCCGCTCGGCTGCGGCGACTCCGATGGAACCGGCGAGAAAGCTGAATTCACAGGCAATTACCGCGACTCGACGGCCCCGAACCGTACCGACACCGGTGACGACGGACTCGTCAACTCCGCTCTTCTCGCGGGCCTTCGCCAGGTCTTCTGCGTATTTCGCGCCAGGTCCGACGTCGACGGGCGGGGAGTCCCAGGAGACGAAGCTCTCGGGATCGAGTACCGCAGTGAGTAGTTCTTCGGCCGAGATTCGCACAACGTCCTCCAAGTAAGCAGCACCCCGTCCAGGATTAACCTACCTGGACGGGGTGCCGCCGGGATCGCGTGGCGCCAGTTGTGCGCTGGAGAATCAGCGTCCGAACGCCTCTTTCCACGAAACGACCTTGCCGATACGAAGGATGGAGCGCTGGTAGATCTTTGCCGCGATCATCGACAGCGCAGCGGTCACCACCAGCATCAGCAGAATCGTTCCCACGATCTGGAACGGAGAAGCAACACCGGCGGAAATGCGCAGGGGCATGAGGATTGCCGAGAACGGCGGAATCCAACTCAACACGTTGCTCAGGGTTCCTTCTGGATTGCTCACCGAAACGAAAGCCACGCTGACCATTGCCATGACGAGCAGCGCGAGAGGCATAGCGGTGGCGTTGACGTCCTCCTGCCGCGAGACCATGGACCCGGCGGCGGCGTACAGCACGGCGAAGAAGAGGAAGCCGAGAATGAACCACCCGAGAGTGCCGAACAGAACGCCGATTGCGGTGCCCGTCACGGTCAGGACGCCCGTCGCCAGTCCGGTGGCGACGCCCGCGACGGCATAGGCAGCCATCTGCATCAGGCCGACAGCACCGATTCCGAGAACCTTGCCCCACAACAACTGCAGTGGACGGAGAGTGGAGAGCAGCAGCTCGACCACGCGACTGGACTTCTCCTCGACGACGCCCATCGCCACGTACGTTCCGAACAACAGGATCTGCATGTACAGGAGCACCACAGCAGCGATCGACATCGCTATGCGTTGGCCCTGTTCGGGATCCGGGGGATCGATGGCATCGACGGTGACCACTGCGGTGGACGTGGCTTCGGCGAGCTGAGCCGGGTCGATCCCCGCAGCGGACAGCGCATTCGATTGTGCCTGTTGTGCAACGGAACTCTCGATGACGGCGCGCAGATTCGTGGGCACTTCCTTCTTGGTCACGACAGTGACGCCGCCGCCCGATCCGGCAATCACGGCCACGTCGAGGTCACCGTCCTTGACTTGATCACGCGCGGTGCCGTCGTCGGAAACCTCCGTTACCGTCACCGGATTGCCGAGGGTGTCGCCGATGGACACCATCGTGGCACTGAGTGACTGGTTGCCGACCAAGCCGATCTTCGACTTGTCCTCGTCGCCGCCGGAGAAGAGCGAGAAGGCGATGATGCCGCCGATGATCGCGACCAGAATGATGACGTTGCTGATCACAAAACTCTTCTTCGAGATCTGCGTCATGAATTCGCGTCGGGCGACCAACCCGATGGCTCGACCTCCGCTCAACTGGTTGCTCATGCGGCTACTACCTCTCGGAACAGATCGGTCAGTGACGGACGTCGTAGCGTGAACTCGTGCACCGGTCCGGTTTTCAACGCTGCATGCAGGATCTGCTGATCGTCGGCGGTTCCGTCGACGCTCAGGAGCGTTCGACCGTCGAGGTGGCTCAGTGTGGTGACACCGATCAGATGGTGTGCCCAACCGACCGGCGCGTCAGGGGCGAAGACTTCGATTCGGCCGTCGCCCTTGCCTCGTAGTTCGTCGACGGTTCCGATCTCTCGCATGCTGCCGCGGCTGATGATGCCCACGCGATCGCACAGGCGCTCCACCAGATCCAACTGATGGCTGGAGAAGATTACGGGAACACCGGTGCGAGCCTTCTCGACCAACACGTCACTCATGACATCGACCGCTACGGGGTCAAGGCCCGAAAACGGTTCGTCCAGAACGAGTACCGCTGGATCGTGAACCAGCGCGGCCGCGAGCTGCACGCGTTGCTGATTACCGAGGGACAGGGAGTCGACGGTGTCCTTGACGCGTTCGGCGATACCCAGACGTTCGGTCCAGCGCTCTGTCGCCGCATGCGCATCGGCTTTCGAGAGTCCATGTAGCTCGGCCAGATAGGAAAGTTGCGCGCCCACCTTCATCTTGGGGTAGAGGCCGCGTTCCTCCGGCATGTATCCGATAGTGCGACGCACGTCGAGGTCGACAGGTTTGCCGCCGAGGCGAACTTCTCCCGAATCTGCTCCGAGCACACCCAGCGCAATGCGCATCGTGGTCGTCTTGCCGGCGCCGTTGCTGCCGACGAATCCGAAGATCTCGCCTGGGCGCACTTCGAAACTCAGGTTGTCGAGTGCGACGACGTCGCCGTAGCGTTTCGAGATGCCGTCGATCGTGAGGGTGGCTGACATGGGTCCTTCCCATCGGTCGAGTGGTGCGCTTCGGTAATACGGGTCAGAGATCGAACTCTTCCGAATCAATCGGATCCGGGTCTGGATTGGTCCACGAGAGAATCATCGCGGGCGTGCACGCGCCGATCAGCATTGCAGTCAGTGCCAATAAACCTCCCGTGTAAGGCAGCCTCTCTACATTCCACTGCACCGACGAGGTGAAAATGAGGAAAATGGCGACAATGAAGACCAACGTTTGGGTCACGCTGAGCCCGACGGAGCGAGCGTCGTTGCGTTGCTGGATCTCCCATTCGTCCAACGCCTGCCGCGGAGCATCCCCTTGCCGGCCCGACACGATTTGAAGTGAGGACCACGTCGGCAGGAACAGCAGGGTGAGGACCGGCCATGCCACGGCGAAGAGCGGATTGAACAGACATGCTGTGCTGACGGCAACCATCGTGGTGAACAGGACCGCCAGGGCGACGACGAGTACGCGCCGACGTCGACGGGTTCGCCAATTCGGGAGCCAATGTCGGAACGTCTCCTCGTTCTGCAGGAACCGCCGAGTGCGGTGGGCCTGGTAGCGGTCGATCAGATTTGATTCAGGCACTTGGCTTTTCACTCCCCTCGGTAGTGCGGTCAGATCGGTAGACCTCCGTCGACGGTGCATTCCGGTAGACCTCCGTCGACAGCGGCCCGAACTCCGTCCGGGAGAACACCGCCTCCACCGGGAGGTCGAACACCCAGCAGATTCGGAATGCAAGATCCAGGCTGGGGTAGTGGTCACCGCGTTCGAGTGCCCCCACCGTCTGCGGATTCACGTCGACGAGTTGCGCAAGCTGTGCCCGGCTCATCTTCCGCTCGGCGCGAAGCACTCCGATGCGATTGAAGATGGGGAGCGCGTCTCCCCGCCGGACTGGGCTCATGCATCAAAGTGTTGTAAAAACCCAACAGTTTGTCAACACGAACCGCGATTGTTCCGCTTCTGGGGCGTGCCGGCGGATAAGGTTCGGGCAACGGAAGGGGCTTGGCATAGTGGTCGAACAGTTGGTGCTCGAAGAGTCCGGCCTGGTCGTGCAGGTGCGCGAGGATGGTAGCTACTGCGTGGGACCGCAAGGGCGCGAAGCGGTCTGGCGCGATCCGATGGAGAAGGGTGCAGTCATCGGTATCGGGCAGCACACTCCGGGGGATGTGGAAGGCGAATCGTGGTGGGTCGTGTACGGCCAGTCGGACATCGGGGCGGACGTCACCGTTCGACTCGAGGACGGGTCGCACGTGCCGGTTTCGCGCCTCGGTGAGATCTTCGCCAGTGAATGGGTGAGTACCCCGCAGCAGGCGTTGCTGTACCGGTCCGATCGCCCGGTGGAGTCGCAGCCCACTAAACTGTCTGTGCTGTTCGCCAGGCCGAAGTTCATGCCCAAGGCGGCGTTTCCGGAGAATGATCGCTTGTAGTTGAAGCGAGCTGCCGTCGGGAGGCTGGCAGCCATTTTCTCGAAACATTACGGTACGTACTGTACTGTTTTGGAATGACAACTTGGCCGAACGACCTCGCAGTAGTGCAAGTGCGCGTAGCGCGACCCACCGACAGGCTCGACGACGTGATTGCGTTCTATCGCGACTGTCTGGGATTGCCAGAGCTCTACCGGTTCTCCGGTCATGCCGGGTACGACGGAATCATGCTGGGTCTGCCGGATTCGAACTATCACCTCGAATTCACGACCCACGAAGACGGAAGCCCGTGCCCGGCGCCGACGCAGGACAACCTGTTGGTGCTCTACTTCGCCGGCGAGTCGGCGATGTACGAGGTAGTTCAGAGGTTGGGGGAAGCAGGGCACGAACCCGTTGGCGCCGAGAATCCGTACTGGGAGGAGAATGCGGGGATGACTTTCGAAGATCCCGACGGCTGGCGTCTGGTGCTCATGCCGCGGCCGGTGCTGTAGATGGTGCGCGCCCGCGACGAGCGGATCGACGACGCCGTTCTGGCGGCAACCCTGGAGTTGTTGGGGAAGAACGGATATGCGGAGCTGTCGATCGGTTCGGTGGCGACGAGAGCGGGCGTGCATCGACCCGCCATCTACCGGAGATGGCCGTCGAAGCGGCATCTGGTGGTGGACGTCGTCGTGGCGCACATCGGCACTGATCCAACGCCGGACACCGGCGATCTCAGGGCAGACCTGGTCGCCGGCATCACGACATTGGTTGTGGGGCTGAGCGAAACGGTAGTCGGGCGGATCCTGCCCGCGTTGGTCGCGGATCTGGCGGCGGACCCGGAATTGGCGCGGGATTTCCAGTCGGCATTCTTTCAGCCTCGACGCGATTCCACTGCGGCAGTGCTGGAATCGGCGCGCCTACGCGGCGACATACGGAGCGACTTCGACCTGGACTTCGTCCTGGACGCGCTGGCGTCGCCGATCTATTACCGAGCGTTGTTCCGTCACTTACCGCTGGACGCGCTCCTGGCCGAGCAGTCCGTCGATTCTGTGCTGCTGACGTTGACTCCCCACGAAAATTCTTGAAGCCGTTTCGATTCAGTTCAATTCGACTGGATCAGGCCCGACACGGCTGTCGGTGTTCAGCGCTGCGATGGCCGCTGACTCGTCGGCATCGAGTGCGAAGTCGAAGATTGCGGCGTTGTCGCGCATGCGTGCAGGCGTGACCGACTTCGACAGAACGGTGTGACCCTGTTCGAGATGCCAGCGCAGAATTATCTGTGCCGGGCTCTTGCCGTGTGCTGCAGCAATTTTCCCGATGGCCGGGTCGTCGAGGATGGTTCCTTGTCCCAATGGGCTCCAAGCCTCGATTTCGATGCTGCGACTCTGGGCGTACTCCCGAGAAGTGTGCTGTTGCAGTCTGGGGTGCAATTCGATCTGGTTGACGGCCGGGGTGGTCGCGCTGTGCTGGGCCAGCAGTTCGAGGTGCTCGGGCAGGAAGTTGGACACGCCGATCGCACGGGTGCGGCCGGAGGCGAGAATTTGCTCGAATGCCGCCCAGGTCTCGACGAACAGGCCCTTTGCCGGCGCGGGCCAGTGAATCAGATAGAGGTCGACGTAGTCGAGTCCGAGCTTGTCGAGGCTGGTGTCGAAAGCGGCGAGTGTTCGGTCGTGGCCCTGATCGTCATTCCACAGCTTGGTGGTGACGAACAGCTCTGACCTAGGGATATCCGAACCTGCGATGGCGCGGCCGACCCCGGCTTCATTTCCGTAGATCGCGGCCGTGTCGATGTGGCGGTAGCCGATCTCGAGAGCTGCGGCAGTGACCTCTTCGGTCTGTGCGTCCGGTACCTGGAAAACGCCGTACCCGAGTTGCGGGATGGTGATCGGCTCGCCGGTGGTTCCGTGAGTCAGTGTGCGGTCGGGGATCGACAACATTGAAGAGTGCCTTTCGGGACTGGGATGTGGCAGCTCGACGGGGGATCATGTCATCCGCGGGCCACCTATGCCGCGCATGCAACTATTGCGTGCGCCTGATAAATAGTTGCACACGCGGGTTGTCTGCGCAAGCAGAGTCGATCGGCTACTCCTCGAAGAGCTGTCCGTTCTCCATTCTCCACCGGCGCGTGCTTCGGGTGGACTGCAGCATGCGTCGATCGTGAGTGACCAGAAGGAGGGTTCCCTCGAACGACTCCATTGCCTGCTCGAGCTGTTCGATCGCCGGAAGGTCGAGATGGTTCGTCGGCTCGTCCAGTACCAGTAGGTTCACGCCGCGAGCCTGGAGCAAAGCAAGTGCAGCCCTTGTTCTCTCGCCGGGGGACAGGGAAGCGGCAGATCTGAGTACGTGGTGTCCGCGCAGGCCGAACTTGGCGAGGAGAGTGCGGACATCGGCATCGGGCCAGTCCGGAACCTGCGCACCGAAGGCCTCCACGACTGGTTGATCACCTTCGAACAATCCACGCGCCTGATCGATCTCACCGATCGCGACACCGGAACCCAGCGACGCGATGCCCTCGTCCGGGACGAGTTTGCCGAGCAGGACGTTCAGGAGGGTGGTCTTGCCTGCCCCGTTCGCGCCCGTGACGAGAATCCGATCGCCCCAGTCGATCTGCGTCGTGACCGGACCGAACGTGAACTGACCGCGAGTTACCTTGGCGCCGTTCGTGGTTGCGACAACGGAACCGGACCGCGGCGCCGCCGCGATCTCCATGCGAAGTTCCCACTCCTTGCGCGGTTCCTCGACGACTTCGAGTCGCTCGATGCGGCGTTGAGTCTGGCGGGCCTTCGCGGCTTGCTTCTCCGTCGACTCGGTCCGCAATCCGCGTCCGATCTTGTCGTTGTCCTTGGCTTTACGACGCGCGTTGCGGACGCCGTGTTCCATCCAGTTGCGCTGCATCTGTGCGCGATCTTCGAGATCGGAGCGGGTGCCTGCGTATTCCTCGAACGCCTCGCGTGCGTGCTGGCGGGCGATCTCGCGTTCGGCGAGGTACGACTCGTAGCCGCCGTCGTACACGGCGATGTCCTGTTGTGCCAGATCGAGTTCCACGATTCCGGTGACGGTGCGCGAGAGGAACTCGCGATCGTGGCTCACGACAACCAGTGCTGCGCGCGTCTCGGCGACAAATCGCTCCAACTGCTCGAGACCGCGTAGGTCGAGATCGTTGGTGGGCTCGTCCAACAAGAGAATGTCGTAGCGCGAAAGCAACAGTGACGCGAGGCCGGCGCGCGCGGCCTGACCGCCGGACAATGCCGTCATATGTGCATCGAGTGGAACTCCGAGACCGAGTTCTTCGACCACCTTCTCGGCGCGCTCGAGCAGGTCGGCGCCGCCGAGAGCGAGCCAGCGTTCCAGTGCCGGGGAGTACAGATCCTCTTCGGCTTCGGCCAGGGTTTCGGCTGCGGCGTTCATGACTTCCTCGGCGTGGGCGACGCCGGTGCGGCGGCCGAGGAACTCGAGGACGGTCTCACCCTCGATGCGATCGGGTTCCTGCGCGAGGTAACCGACCGCAGCATCCGGCGGGCTGAGGATGATCGAACCTTCGACGTCGGCGGTTCCGATTCCGGCCAGTGCGGTGAGAAGCGTCGACTTGCCGGCGCCGTTCGCGCCGACGAGGCCGATGACGTCGCCGGGGGCAACGGTGAGGTCGAGGTCGGAGAACAGGGTGCGTTCTCCCCGGGAAGCAGAGAGGCCGCTGATGCGCAGTGTTGCAGTCACCTGAGAAGTATCCCCGGTGCTGTGCGCCTTTATTAACCGCGGGGGTTTAATAAAGGCGCACAGCAGTCAGCCACGGACCAGGTGATACCAGCACGGATGTGCCGCACGGACCGGAAGTGGCGATTCACTCACGTCGGCGGCCATGCTCGAGGCCATCGACCAACCGTCGAATGCACGCATGACGTCCTCCTCCGAGACGCCGTGTGGCATCGGCCAACGGTGCCCCGGTCCGAATGCGAACATCACCATGGACGCTCCCGGTGCGGTGATCGCATTTACGGATCTCCCGTAGTCCCGCCGTTGATGATCGGTGAGCCCGTGAAAACAGCCGATGTCGAGCACCAGCAGGTGCCCGCCGTCGACAGCAATGTGCAGGTCTGCCGCGTCCTCGTGGAGGAACCGGACGTCGACGTGTGCTTCACGCGCGTGTATGCGCGCTTTGTCCAGCGGTTCCTGTTCGGCGTCGACGCCGGTGACGTGCCACCCGCGTTGCGCCAGCTCGATGGAATGGCGTCCGGTGCCGCAACCGATATCGAGTGCACGGCCACCTTCCGGGACGGGAATCGCATCCAGAAGGCCGGACAGTTGAGCGTCGAACCCGTGCCCGGTGTGCTCCCACGGAGTGACACCGACCTTGTAGGCGAGACGATATGAAAGATTCATCGCTCTCTCTTTTCTCGAGGCGATTCCAATACTTGTCTTCCAAGGTAGACCGGCATTTCGGGCGGTACAAGGGCACTGCCCGGAGGTTCGGCGGGGAATGCCTCCCGGCCCTCGCGCGTTGGATCCATATATGACCGAGACCAACGATGTGACCTCTGTACCGACCATTGTTCTGAACGACGGTAAGACGATCCCCGCACTCGGATTCGGTGTGTTCCAGGTTCCGGACGACGAGACGCAGGAAGCCGTCTCCACAGCCCTGAAGACCGGCTACCGCAGTATCGACACCGCCAAGATCTACGGCAACGAGGTGGGCGTCGGCCGCGCGATCGCCGAATCCGGCATCGCCCGCGAAGACCTCTACATCACGACAAAACTGTGGAACGACGACCAAGGCTACGACTCGACGCTTGCGGCATTCGACGCGAGCCTCGACAAGTTGGGTCTCGAGTACCTCGACCTGTACCTGATCCACTGGCCGGTTCCGTCCAAGGACCTGTACGTCGAGACGTTCAAGGCATTCCAGAAGCTCAAGGCCGACGGACGGGTTCGATCCATCGGCGTCTCCAATTTCACCATCGAGAACCTCGAGCGTGTCATCGGCGAAACCGGTGAGGTGCCGGTTCTCAATCAGATCGAGCTCCATCCCAAATTCAACCAAGCCGAACTGCGCGCCTTCCACACCGGCAAGGGAATCGCGACGGAAGCGTGGAGCCCGCTCGGACAGGGAACCGTTCTCGGCGACCCCGTGATCACCGCTATCGCCGACGCTCATGGCGTCACCGCGGCTCAGGTGATCATTCGCTGGCACCTGCAGATCGGAAACGTGGTGATTCCGAAGTCGGTGACCCCCGAACGTATCGCCGCCAACTTCGATGTCTTCGGATTCGAACTGACACCGGAACAGATCAACGCGATCGGTGCTCTCGACGACCCGGCCGGCCGCATCGGCCCCGACCCGGTCACGCTCGGCAGCTAGTACTTCCGGCAGACCCACAAACGGCACTCCCACAATTGCGGGAGTGCCGTTTTGTCGTGCGAGGTCAGTTCAGGTGTGTGCGATGTTCTGCGGTGAATGCGATGTGCTCGTCCGCGCGTCCGGTGCGGAGCTTCTCGACCCACTCGGGATCGGCGAGCAGCGCGCGCCCGATGGCAACCATGTCGAATTCACCCCTCTCGTACTGAGCTTCGAGACGCTCCAGTCCGGTGACAGCAGATGCAGCTTCGCCGGTGAATGCCGTCGTGAACACGGAATCGAGTCCGACCGAACCGACGGTGATGGTCGGCAACCCGGTCAGCTTCTTCGTCCAACCGGCGAGGCCGAGTGTGCCGTCTTCACCGTCGAGTTCAGCGAATGCCGGTTCCCAATGACGCCTCGTGGACGGATGCAGAACGTCGACGCCGGCGTCGACCAGGGGAGTGAGGATGCGGCCGAGTTCTGCCGGGCTCTGGGCGATACGAGCGTCGTAATGGCCGGACTTCCACTGCGAGAATCGGTAGACGATCGCGAACTCGTCCCCGACGGCCTCTCGGATTGCGGCGACGACCTCGGCCGGGAAACGGGTGCGGGCCTCGAGTGATCCGCCGTAGCCGTCGGTTCGGACATTGGTTCCCGCCCAGAGAAATTCGTCGAGCAGGTAGCCATGTGCTCCGTGCAACTCGAGACCGTCGAACCCGGTGTTCTTCGCGTTGAGTGCGGCGTCGACCCACGACTGCTTCAAGTTGTCGAGGTCAGAGGTGGTGAATTCTCGTCCCAGGCGGGTGCCGTCCAGTGCCAGGCCGGAGGGGCTGACGGTTTCGACCTCGGGGTTCAGGCGCGAGTTCTCGCCGCGTTCGACTCCGAGGTGCCACAGCTGAGGAATGATCGATCCGCCTTCGGCGTGGACGGCGTCGACAACCGACTTCCAGCCACCCAGGCTCGAATCGCCGTAGATGCGCGGTACGCGGGTGTGCGGGCCGGCTGCCGGGTCCGGGATGTACGTGCCTTCGGTGATGATCAAGCCGACACCACCTGCTGCGCGACGACGGTAGTACTCGGCTACGTCGGCGCCGGGGATTCCGTCCGGCGAGAAGGCGCGCGTCATCGGGGCCATGGCGAAACGGTTACGCAACGAGAGTGATTTGACCTCGAAAGGCTCGAAGAGGCCGCGCAACGCGGAGGCCTCGGGTGCTGTCGATGTGTCGGGAAGAGTCACGGGTTTGTTCAACGCGGCGGACCCTCGACCTATTCCGCCGCCTGACTTTATCTCACCGAAATCTGCAAAAGGTTGCGTACGTTCGGTTTTCGATAGATGCTCACGTCGGCCACACTTAGTTTGTGCATTAACTATTAACATGCGATATGGTCGTGCGGAAAGTTCTTGAGGCGGTATCGAGCACGAAAGAGGACGCGCGAGCATGACGACAACGGTGCCGGACGAGCGGACCGGAGAGTTGGAGCCGATTCCGGAGCGGCCGTACCCGAAGCGCCGTGATCCCAAGGGGTCGTGGATGTTCGACATGATCAAGACCACCGATCACAAGAAGATCGGGATCATGTACATGATCACGGCTTTCGTGTTCTTCCTGATCGGCGGCCTGATGGCCCTGTTCATGCGTGCGGAACTGGCTGTCCCCGGGATGCAGTTCCTCTCGAACGAGCAGTTCAACCAGTTGTTCACCATGCACGGCACGATCATGTTGCTGCTGTATGCGACGCCCGTCGTTTTCGGCTTCGCGAACTACATACTTCCGCTGCAGATCGGTGCCCCGGACGTGGCGTTCCCGCGTCTGAACGCATTCGGGTTCTGGCTCTTCACTTTTGGTGGTCTCATCGTTCTCGGCGGATTCCTCACGCCGGGCGGCGCTGCCGACTTCGGTTGGACCGCGTACACCCCGTTGTCGGGTGCGGTGCACAGTCCCGGCGTCGGCGCCGACCTGTGGGTCTTCGGTCTGACGGTCGGTGGCCTCGGCACCATTCTCGGTGCGGTCAACATGATCACCACCGTGATCTGCCTGCGCGCACCAGGTATGACGATGTTTCGGATGTCCATCTTCACGTGGAACATCTTCATCACCAGCATTCTGATCTTGATGGCGTTCCCGCTGCTGACCGCTGCGTTCATGGGTCTGTTCGTCGACCGTCACCTCGGTGGACACATCTTCGACCCGGCGTCGGGTGGAGTTCTGTTGTGGCAGCACCTGTTCTGGTTCTTCGGTCACCCCGAGGTGTACATCATCGCGCTGCCGTTCTTCGGCATCGTCTCGGAGATCTTCCCGGTCTTCAGCCGTAAGCCGATCTTCGGGTACACCGGATTGGTCTATGCGACACTGGCGATTTCAGCTCTGTCGATCGCGGTGTGGGCTCACCACATGTACGCGACGGGTGCTGTTCTCCTGCCGTACTTCTCGTTCATGACGTTCCTGATCGCCGTGCCGACAGGTGTGAAGATCTTCAACTGGATCGGCACGATGTGGAAGGGGCAGTTGACCTTCGAGTCGCCGATGCTGTTCTCGGTCGGCTTCCTGATCACCTTCCTCTTCGGTGGTCTGTCGGGTGTCATTCTCGCGAGCCCGCCGATCGACTTCCATGTCACCGACACGTATTTTGTCGTCGCCCACTTCCATTACGTGGTCTTCGGTACGGTCGTGTTCGCCACGTACGCCGGTATCTACTTCTGGTTCCCGAAGATGACCGGTCGCATGATGGACGAGCGTCTCGGCAAGTGGCACTTCTGGACCACGTTCGTCGGTTTCCACGGCACGTTCCTCGTTCAGCACTGGCTCGGCGGCGAGGGGATGCCGCGTCGCTATGCCGACTACCTGCCCTCGGACGGGTTCACGGTGCTGAACTCGGTGTCCACGATCTTTGCCTTCGTGCTCGGTGCCTCGACGCTTCCGTTCATCTGGAACGTTTTCAAGAGCTACCGCTACGGCGAAGTTGTCACCGTCGACGATCCGTGGGGTTACGGAAACTCGCTGGAGTGGGCAACCACCTGCCCGCCGCCGCGTCACAACTTCACCGAGTTGCCGCGCATCCGCAGTGAGCGCCCGGCGTTCGAGCTGCACTACCCGCACATGGTGGAGCGAATGAGGGCGGAAGCGCACGTGGGTCTCACCGGGCAACCCACGTCGACGTTGGAGAAGAGTGACGATCGTCGCCAGATTGATTAGTGCAATAATAGTTGCTGCACTAATTAATCTGATAACATCGGATTCATGACGACGAAGGCTCCGCAGACGCAGATGGATGATCCGCTGGCTCTCGACCGGCAGGTGTGCTTTGCACTTGCGGTCGCGAACCGGGCGGTGCTGTCCGTCTACCGGCCACTGCTCGAGCCGATGGGCCTCACGCATCCCCAGTACCTGGTGATGCTGGCACTGTGGGGAAAGTCGCCGATGGCGGTCAAGGAAATCGGGCAGGCACTGCAACTCGATTCGCCGACGCTGTCGCCGCTCCTCAAGCGACTCGAGGCGTCCGGGCTGATCACGCGAACCCGTAGCCGCGCCGACGAACGGCAACTGGACGTGGACCTCACCGAAGCCGGTGTGGCACTGCGCGCGGAGGCGGAGAAGATCCCGCCGGCGGTTGTCGCGAAGCTCGGCGTCAGCCTCGCCGAACTCGAAGAACTCCACAATGTTCTGACGCGGGTCAACGAGGCCGCGCTCCGCGCCGGAGCCTTGGACCAATGAGAGAAATGTGATGACTGCATCCGAAAGAAACGTGATGACTGCGTCAGTACCGTCGATGCGTACCGAACAGGTGACTTCCGTGACTTCCAAAAAGCAACGTACGAGCCCGAATCCTCTTCAGTGGTTGGGTTATTCAGTGGGGCGCAAACTGCCCGATTCGATGCAGGACTGGGTACGAAACGACCTGATCGGTGACTGGGCCGTGCCGCGTCACCTGATCCGAAGCATGGTGCCGTTCATTCCAGTGTTCGCGGCCTTCATGCTCTTCCCCGGACCGTGGGCCCTGCGGGCATCGATGGTGCTGCTCGGAGTGCTTCTGGCACTGTTCTATTCGGTCTCCTACATGGCTCAGAACAGGTCGCGCCGCCTCGAGCGTCACGGTTTGCCTTCCGACCTCGAGAACCCGAAGAAGATCTCGCGCCACGACGCCGAGAAGGCCGCCTACGAGAAGTTGCACGGCGGCCCCGCGACGTAGACACCTCGGTCACATGCCGTGGAGGGTGCTGCCGCCGTTCATCTCACAGACGCGTTGCTCCACGGTCGCCGAGAAGCCCCCTTCCGGCTCGGTCGAACGAAGAGCCGATTCGACATCTTGCTCGACCAGATATCCGTTGATCGCGATTGCCGCGGTCGAACCTGCAGCCGCAGCATTGATTACCTGAGCGCGAGGGTCGACGACGTTGCCGGCGCCCCAGACGCCCGGAACGCTGGTGGCGCCGGAACGATCGACAGCCACGAATCCCGTGGGGCTGGTTTTGCAGCCGAGTCGCGTCAGATGTGCGTCGTTCGGAACGAAACGTGGCGCAACGAACAATGCTGAGCGAGGGACCAACTGGCCGTTGTCGAGTTCGACGGCCCTCAGTTCGCCTCTCTCACCGATCAATCCAGATACCGATCCGTCGGCAACCGTCACCCCACGCGCAGCCAGTCGCGCGCGTTCGTCGGGGGTGAGCGAGATCTTGTGGGGGAAGAACGTCACATCCGACGACCACTGTCGGAGTAGAAGCGCCTGGTGAAGTGACATCTCCCGAGCGTCTGCGCCGAGAATGCCGATCGGTTGGTCGCTGATCTCGTACGCATGGCAGTACGGGCAATGGAGCACGCTTTGTCCCCAAAGCTCCTGGATGCCTGGTATTTCCGGGAGTGAATCCCGTAGACCGGTGGCAACCAGCACAGTACGAGTTTCGAGCGTCGTGCCTCCTGAAAGTTCGACGACAAAGCCGGGTTCGATACCGCGCCAGGAGATGTCGACTACGTCATCTTGTGTCAATTCCACTCCGTACGTCTGCAATTCGCTGCGTCCGACGGCGAGCAACTCACGTGGCGCCATGCCGTCGCGCGAGAGGAAGCCGTGCATGTGTGCTGCCGGTGCGTTGCGCGGTTTGCCGGAATCGATGACGGCGACCGAGCGCCGAGCACGACCCAACACCAGGGCTGCGCTGAGTCCGGCGGCGCCACCGCCGACGATCACGGCGTCGAGGATCTCAGTTTCAGTGTGTGTTCGCATGAGCACAGATTGCTCGCGGAGGGGGTTCTTCAGCAACTAATGTTGCCATTTATGGGAATCGCCGTCAGACTCGGCACCATGAATGTCAACGGTCCGCACATCGATGCCGCCATCTCGCAGATCGGCGCGCGCCTCAAACGCATTCGTACACAGAGGAACGTCACACTCACAGCGCTGTCCGAGTCCACCGGTATTTCGAAGAGCACCCTGTCGAGGCTCGAAGCGGGGGAGCGTCGCCCGAGCTTGGAGTTGCTGCTTCCGATCGCGCTTGCCCACCAAGTGCCGTTGGACCAACTGGTGGCGGCACCGCAGGTCGCCGATCCACGCATCCAGAGTGCGCCTCGAAGCGTCAGTGGGCGAACGGTATTGCCGCTGACTCGGCAACCGGGTGGGTTGCAGGCATTCAAGATGACCATCCCGGCAAGCCAGACGGAACCGGATCCCCAAGTGCACGACGGCTACGAATGGCTGTACGTGTTGTCGGGGAGGTTGCGGTTGGTGTTGGCCGATCACGACATCGTGATGGGTACGGGTGAAGCTGCTGAATTCGACACCCGAAACCCGCATTGGTTCGGCAGTGACGGGCGCGGCCCGGTCGAGGTACTGAGTCTGTTCGGCCCCCAAGGAGAACGCATCCACGTTCGGGCCAGGCCTTCGGCGAAGTGAAGGACAGTCATACTTTCATTCGGTACTGCCGGAAGCGAAGAGGACAGTGAGGATCTGTGCGAATCGAAATTGACGACCTGAGTCGGGATGCGGTCCGTGCTCTACTCACCGAACATCTCGCCGACATGCACGCGACCTCGCCCGCGGACAGCGTTCACGCGCTGGACGTCACGGGGCTGATGGATAGCTCTGTGACCATGTGGACGCTGTGGAGCGAAGGTGACGAGTTACTCGGTTGCGTCGCACTCAAGGAACGGTCGTCGGCGGGCGGCGAGATCAAGTCGATGCGAACGTCATCGGCAGCAAGGGGGCGTGGCGTGGGAACGCGACTTCTTCAACACGTCGTGGACGAGTCGAGACAACGAGGTTACCGGCAACTCGAATTGGAGACCGGTACGCAAGAGTTCTTCGATCCAGCTCGCCGGTTGTACGCGAAATTCGGGTTCGTGCCTTGTCCACCGTTCGGGAACTACCGCGAAGACCCGAACAGCGCATTCTTCGTTCTCACCTTGTGAGCAGCTCGCACGCTACAGCATCTTGGCTGTGATGCGTCGTACTGCACTGTCGGAGTCCATGATTGCGGTGTCGAGCACCAGCCGTTCCGTAGTCCACGGCTCGTAGTCTCGATCCAGAATTTCCTGCCACGTCGGTAGTACGAGATCCGGGATGTCGACGACTCGCCGTTCAGCGCGTCTGCGATGCTCGTCGGGATCCGAACAGATGACCTCGACACCGAGCAGGCGCGCCGAATTATGTTGTGCGGTAGCGGACCAGGCGTTTCGTGTCGCCTCGACGGGGTTGACGCATTCGACCACGACCGAAAGTCCCAGTCGCAATTGTTCGGCGGCGAGCGCGTACCCGGTGATGTATCCAGCGGTCCCGGACGCGTCAGCTATACCGCTGCGGATCAGCGCCTGTTCGATGGTATCGATCCGCACGAAGGGGATTTGGTGACGCTGCGCAAGCGCCCGCGCGATCGTCGACTTGCCGGTGGCCGGCAAACCACCGATCACGACCAGCGTTGCGCGAGTCGATGGCTGGGGGTTGTGTCCGGCATCCACCATCCCCGAAATGTACGGGGCGTTGTCGATTTACGTGAACTCGCCCCGTACTCTGCTCAGTTCGAGATCGCGAACTCTCGTGCTTCGAACGCCAGATCGTCGGCGGCGGATTCCATTCGTGCCGTCGCACGGTTGGGTGCTGTCAGCACTGCGACAATCGGAACTGCCAACGCCAGCAGGCCGAGAACGAAGACAGGGAAGAGGAACGAGAACACTTCGAGTCCCTGTGGCGCCGGGGCTGCCGCGTCGTGAACAACCTCGACAGCGGCCATTCCGGTGTAGTGCATACCGACGACGGCGATGCCCATGATGATTCCGGCGACAAAACGCAGAATCGTGGACTCGAGCACCATGGTGAACCACAGTGCAGCGGTTCCGGCGACGACTGCGATGAGAACCGACAGTGCAACGAAGAGCAGGTCGTAGTGGATCTCGCCCTGAAAGCGCAAGGCGCGCATACCCGTGTAATGCATGATGTTCACGGCGAGACCGGTTACCACGCCCCCGATCAGAAGCCGCGTCCAGCGAAATTCGGTCCCGATGATCAGCAGGCCGACAAACACGGCCCCTACTGAGATGATCGCGGAGATCACGGTCCATCCGAGGTTGTATCGAATGGGACTGCCGGGGACTGCGAATCCGAGCATGGCGATGAAATGCATGAGCCAGATGGCGACGCCACCGATCGACAAGGCAGCCATGGCGAGCCATCGCATGCGTGTGGCGGTTGTCGTCGCCGACGCTGAATGCCTGGTGCACGCCAGGCCGACTACCGACCCGACCACGGACACGACGTAGGCGAGTCCGAGCAGCCAGATTCCCATCGAGAAATGGTGCATTTCATCCGACATGCCAGTTCCTTTCGGCGACGATTCGCATCTGGTGATTCATCTAGACGACTGCTTCAGCTGCAAGTCGTTCGAGGGAGTATTCGGTGACGGCGATCAGCGCGCGTTTGGCCGATTCGCGGTTTCGGGCGTCGATCTCGATCATGGGAACCCGGTTGGGTAGAGCCAACGCCTGGCGGAGATCGCTCGCCGAATGGATTGGCGCGCCGTCGAAACGGTTGACCGCCACGATGAACGGGAGGCCTCGCGCCTCGAAGAAGTCGACTGCGGCGAAGCTGTCTTCCAGGCGACGCGTGTCGACCAGAATGACCGCACCGATCGCACCGGTGATCAGGTCGTCCCACATGAACCAGAAGCGGCGCTGTCCCGGGGTTCCGAACAGATAGAGGACCAGGTCGTCGGCGAGAGTGATGCGCCCGAAGTCCATCGCGACCGTCGTGGTGCTCTTGTCGGGAGTGGATCCGAGATTGTCGATACCGTCGCTGGCGTCGGTGACCATGGCCTCCGTGCGAAGGGGGACGATTTCGGAGACGGTCCCCACAAGTGTTGTCTTGCCAACACCGAAACCCCCGGCGATCACGATTTTTGTCGATTTCACGCGAGACGATGAGTCAGAGTGCCCGAAGTCCACTGAGGGTCCTTTCGATCAGTTCGCGTCGCTCGACTCGAGATGCGTCGCTTCGCAGAGTGGCATGTATTTCCAGTGATCCGGCTACTACGAGGTCGGCGACCAGTACCCGCACGACTCCGATCGGAACACCCAGGTGGGCAGCGATCTCGGCAACCGAGATCCGCTGCTCGCAGAGTGCGACGATCGATGCACGAATATCCTGCGGTGCAAGATTGTTCGAGACCGCGTCTTCGATCGTCGCGATGATCGCTTCGAGTGGGAGGTCGATGGACGGCAGGGTCCGACCTTCGGTGAGCGCGTACGGCCGGACCAAGCTCGGTTCGGCGTCGTCGTACTCGGATTGATGGTGAGGCATCGAACTCAAATACCCTGCGATGTTCTCGGGGTAATGTCCATGGTGGTGCCGACGCGATCGACGAGAGTCGCCATTTCGTAACCGATCTGGCCGATGTCGCATCCGGCGACAGCGAGAGCAGCAAGGTAAGCGCCACTACCGACGCCCATGAGAAGCAGGTAGCCGTTCTCCATCTCGACGACGGACTGCATGACGGCTCCACCGTCGAAGAGGCGTGACGCCCCCGCGGACAGGCTGGCGAGTCCGGAAGTGACAGCGGCTAATTGATCGGCCCGATCGAGCGGAAGATGTGTGCTCGAGGCCGTCAACAACCCGTCGGCTGAGACGATGATCGCGTGACTCACACCCGGCACGTCTCGGGCAAAAGCCGATACCAGCCAGTCGAGTGCGCGGGGAGTCTCTTGGGCTCCGACAGTGTTCACTGTTCTCCTTCATCGTTGTGCAACATCGTGGACGATTCGAAAGACTGTCCGCCATCGGGCTGATGGTCGGCGGCGCGCCGACGCCCTCGTTGTACTCCGGATTGGTAACTGCTCCAACCACGTTGGACGTCCGCCGGATTGGATGCATGGCGCTGTGTCGTTCCGCCTCTCCCGACTGCGCCGGGAACCAGGCGGGCTCCGCGGTCTCGAATGGGAAGTCCGGAATCGGCGATCTTGGTGACCGGCATCTCGAACGAGGTCCGAGCGGCCAGCCAGCCTTGATCCGCGTCGGTGGTCCACGCACTGCCGGTGGAAGCAGCTGAAGTCTCCGCCGTCGGGTCCACGAGCCACTCGGACACCATCCGGGCGAAAATCGGCATCGTGGTCGGGGCAGCGAGTACGCCGTTCGAGTTGCCCTCTCCCGCGCCGTCAGCGCGCGCCGATGCGCGAGCAGAGAGCCCGTCACGGGTGCGCGAGGAGAAGAACGCCGCAGTATTTGTCGGCGTCGGGGCTGAGAGCCGGTGCCGTGGCGGCGGGGTTGTCGACGGGTGTGGACCCACCGGGATCTCGGGACCCTGTGCCGGCGAGGTGAATTCCGGCGAAGGAGTACGCACGGGAAGGGACGTCGATGCGCTTGTGCCTTCGGGATCGGGCAGAGGAGCGAAGGACGACACGGAGGTGGCGGGTGCAGCAGTGGTCGGAGTCGAGGTACTGACCGCCGGTACTCCACTTGTGCCCGGAGTGCGACGTGGCAACCCCGAAGGCGCTGTTGTCGTGGGAATGGATTGCGGTGTGATCGGGGCGAACGTCTCAGTCCGGTCGGTGCTGTTGCTGGGCGTTCGACGCGGGAGATCTGCGAAACTTCTGGTCGCAGGCTGCGGGGGTGCCAATTCGGTCGGGACGGGCTGTGACCAGGACGGTTCAGACGGTGCGGGCGGCGGAGTCCGATCGAGCGTGGGCACGGGTCCGGTTCGCGGCGTGCGGATCTCGGGTCCCCGAGAAGAATCGAGTATCGACGTCGGTAGGAGCACCGTTGCGGTGATGCCGCTGTGCGTCGACGACGTTGCCGTCGGGCGCAGGCGCACAGAGATGTTGTAGCGACGACTGATTCGGCTCACGACGAACAAACCCATGCGACGCGCTGTATCCGCGCTCATCTCGCCGCCGGCGGCGAGGCGCTCGTTGGCATCGAGGATATCGGCAGGCGACATGCCGATACCGAGATCTGCGATCTCGACGATCATGGAGCCGTCGATGGTGCGGGCAGCGTTGATGGAGACGGTGGTCTCCGGCGGGGAGTACCGCAGAGAATTGTCGAGCAGTTCAGCGATGAGGTGAACGACGTCCGGGGCAGCATGACCGGTGACGACTCCGGGCGGTATCTGCCCGAGTTCGACGCGTCGATATTCCTCGACGCCTGATACCGCCGCACGAAGGATATCGCCGAGAGCGACGGGGGCGGTTCTGGCGCGGCGTACATCGGTTCCGGCGAGAACCAACAAGTTGTCGCCGTTTCTACGCATTCTCGCGGCGATGTGGTCGAGCCGGAACAGATTCTCGAGGCGACGAGGGTCGTCTTCGTCCTGCTCCAACTGTTCGATCAAACCGAGTTGCTGGTCGACGAGGGACTTGTTACGCCTCGACAGCGTTTCGAACATGTCGTTGACCTGGCGCCGCAGGGTGGCCTGCTCGCCGGCCAGCGTGATGGCCTGACCGTGCATGTCGTCCACCGCGCGTGCAAGCTCGCCGATTTCCTCGTGGGTGCGGATCGGTACACGGGCGAAGTCGACGTCGTCGATACTGGCACCTGCGCGAATTCGTTCGATCGCGTCGGGGAGTCCGCGTCGTGCTGCTTGCAATGCGGCAAATCGCAGCCGACGGATCGGATCGATGAGCGATCGGCTGATGACGAGGGCGATGGCCAGTGCCAGCAGGACCGCGCCGAGCACGATTGCAGTGTCACGAAGTGCTGCGGTTCGTGCTGCATTGGATTCAGCGGTGACGGTATCGCCGAACTCGGTGACGGTGGTGTCGGTCAGGCTGTTGTACTGGTCGTTTCCGGATTTCAGATCGGTACCGACGCGGCTCCCCAGAGGAGAGGTCGACGGGGTTGATCCGAGTGCGTTGATCCGGTTCTGAGCGGAGTTGCTGAGGGTCCGGACGGTGTCGTTGCTCCCGTCGATGGCGAGAATGTTGTTCAGAGCGACCAGTTCGGCACCGGCGGCACTGACCATCGAGGTACGAGCCTGCTGGTCCGGATCACCTGAGCCGAAGAGGATTCGTTGTTCGGCCAGTGCTCGTCGCGCATCCCAGAGTGCTGAGAGTCGGCCACCCTCTTCGCGCAGCGCCGGACGCTGAGAATGCTCGACGACGCTGGTGAAGGTGCTCGAGAGTGCGCGAGAGACTTCGCCGACCCGCGAAACCAAGCGTGCGGGAGCCACCGCGCCGGCGGCGACCTCTTCCATGATGGAACGGCTCTCTGCGAGCGCCGAAGTCACTTGGTCGTTGAGGTCGTCGTCGGACTGGAACGCGCGCGCGGCGTCGACCAGTTGATCCATTGCGTCCGAAACCGCTTGTGTGGCGGGGCCGGTGTCAGTGCGTGCCGATGCGGCTTCGGCGAGCTCGTACAGCGCGGATTCGAGATTGATCGCGGCGGGCACAGCGAGGGCGCGCTCGGACGAGGAACTCAGCTGTGCGGCTTCTTCGAGTTCCGTCTGAACGCGAAGGGCTCCGAGGACGACGGCGACGATCATCGGCAATGCGAGAACGGCGATGACCTTCCATCCCAGGCGCCATTCGCCGATCGACCACCAAGAGGTTGTCGTGTGTGAATCGTGTTTCATGCGGAACATGGCCCCTTCACGTCAACCCCCCCGTGGGTCATTGCCCGAACCCCTTCGATCCGGTTTGACCAGAAGGGGTAGTTAGCTGAACGGTAACAGACTGTTCGCTGGCTCGCTACATCCCAGTTGGCCTCTTGGATCGCCGATGACTATATCCGGATTGTAAGGCCAGGTGAAAGGGTAAACGGACAAGTGCGGCGAATGGGATAGCCGGATAGTCCAATTTGGTAGCTCGGTGAGCAGTGCTGCCCGGGAATTCGTGGAACTCGCGGCAAGCATCTGGCTCGTGTCCCGACATCGAGGACACGTCCGAACGAGGCGCACACGCATGTCAGAATGTGGAAACCGCACCGATGACCGAATTGAACTTGGAGCCATAGTGAGTGGAACTGCTCGCGACGCGTTGCGCGCGATCGCCGAACTGCTCGCCCCTGACAGCGCTGTTGTCATCGATCGTGTGACTCTCGCGATCGACCAGCCGGAACGGTATGTCGAAGTACAGAACGAGTTGTACTCACAGACGCTCGAGAAGCCACACCCGGAAATGGCGTGGTTTGCTCTCGTCGACGCGTTGCACGAACAAGAACGCCTGGTCTGGGTGGACTGGAACGAGGATGCTGCCGAGGTTCTGGGTCAGCTGCGAGTGCTCACGTCGGCGCCGGCGGGATCGTGGGAGTGGGCGGACAGTCTTGCCATGGGCTTCGATCGAGCTGCCGGACTCGAATCGCTTCTCGCCCGTATCGTCGACAACATCACCGATACGGGCGTTTCACTTGCCTGGCTCGACAGCGACAGCGATACGTTTCTCCTCGCGCTCGTCCCGAGTGTTCACGGTGCAACGCTCGTCGAACTCGCGCTGGCAACCGGGCACTGCGTGCGCGTGTTCTAGAGTCTCAGCGTTTGCCGAGCAGGCGGCGCAATCCTTCGATTCGATCGCTCAGTCTGGGTGGCGTGCGCTCGGGATCCATCAGTGCATTTTCAGCGAGCACGTGGTCTTCGCCGTCGACTGTGTTCCGGTCGAATTCGCGCAGACTGCGAGCGTCGGAGGTCGCGAGAGCGCGAACCGTCGACAACAGTGACTGCTCGCCCAACGCGTCGTCGACTTCTTCCTCGGTGACGTCGAGGTGCTCGCTGAGTAGGCGGCGCCTCAATCCGATGATCGAGGCGCGCAACTCGACATCTGCGTCGTCGTCGGATTCGACGGCGATGTCGCACTCGGTGTCGAAGCCCATCGAACGGTTGTTGAGATTCGACGACCCGATTCGCAGGAGGCGATCGTCCATCACGAGAACCTTGGCGTGGACGTAAATAGGTGCGCCAGAAGAGGTCACGGGATAAAACGCCCCGAACCGGTCGTGGATATCGGCGGACCACAGCAGATGCAACAGGTCGTGGCGCGCCCCGTCCATCGCCTTTTGTTCCAGCCAACCGTCGGCGTTGCGCGGAATGACCAGAACGATCTCCGGTCCGTCGTCCTCACGCAGGCGCGCGGCAATCGCCTCGGCCAGAGTGCGTGAGGCGAGGTACTGGCTTTCGATGTACAGCGTGTGTTCGGCGCCGGCGATGGCCGCGAGATACAGCGCCTCGATCTCACGAACCTCCGCGCGCTCGCCGAGTTCCGGCAATGTTCTGGCGACGGCTACGTCGACCACCCGCAAGGTGGGAGCCAAATTGACGGGCCATGGAGTAGTAGTGCTCTCGACCGGTGTCAGATCCTCGCCGGTTGCGGATTTCCAGCGTGCCCGCGCCAATTCGCCGATGGCCGCAGCCGCATTGCCGTCGACCGCCGTGGTTGCGTCATGCCAAGGGCCGTAACGCCTTCCGCTCGGCGTGATTCGATAATCGTTTCGGTCGACGTGATCCGAGGTGTCCCAGCGGTCCACAGTCATGTCGATGCCGCCGCAGAACGCCAGAGCGTCGTCGATGACGATGATTTTCTGATGGTGCGCCGCACCAACCGGGTGGGCGCCGTCGATCTCGAACCGTAGGCGCTCGTCGGTCAGCCAGTTGGACACGAAGACGGGAGTCATGCCGCGGCCGATTGCGGTGAACGCGCCGATGTTCCATTTGAGTACGAGGATTTCGAGGTCGGGTTTCTCGCGGACGAGCCAGCGGAGGAACATTCCCAACCGGTTGGGGCCGTCGAGAGTCTGCTCGCCTGGTTCGAGTTTGATGCGCGTGTCGAAGTCCCAGCCGATCAACATGATTCGCTTTTCAGCTTGCAGCATTGCGGACTTCGCATGATGAAAGTAGTCAGCGGCGTCGACGATGCAGGCAAGATTGTCCGCCGGTTCGATGCGCCAGCAGGTTTCGCCCGGAACAAGGATTCTGTTCATTCGCCGATTCCCAGGTACGCGGTCAGTTCGCGCGCTGCCGCTTGGCCGGCGCGGTTGGCTCCGATCGTCGACGACGACGGTCCGTATCCCACCAGGTGCACGCGAGGGTCGGCTTCGACCTGCGTGGCGAGGCGCCCGGTCATCGGGATTCCGCCACCCGGTCCGCGCAGGTGCAACGGCGCCAGGTGATCGAGTGAGCTACGAAAACCGGTGCACCACAAGATGACATCGGCGTCGGCGACGGTACCGTCGGCCCACTTCACGCCGTTCGGAAGAATTTCGGAGAACATCGGCAGTCGATTCATCACACCACGCTCACGTGCTGCCCGGATGGCAGGCGTTACCGGGAGGCCGGTCACCGAGACAACGGATCCCGGTGGCAGGCCGCGTCGTACACGATCTTCGACCATGGCAACCGCAGCGCGGCCGATGTCCGGCGTGAACGGCTCGTCGCGGAACTCGGGTTCGCGCCGCGTCACCCAGGTAGTGGTCGTGACGCGTGAGATCTCGTCGAGCAGTTGGACAGCCGAGATCCCGCCGCCGACCACGACGACATGTTTGCCTTCGAACTCGGCAGCGGTTCGATAGTCCTTCGTGTGCAGTTGTCGGCCACGGAACGACTCGGCCCCGCGATAGTGGGGGATGAAGGGCCGCTCCCAGGTCCCCGTCGCGTTGATCAAGCCTCGCGCCGCGAATACTCCCCGGTCGGTCTCGATCCGCAGGCGCTCTTCCCTCGGACACACCACTCGCGTGTGTACCGGGCGGTGGACGGGAAGTTCGAATTGCTTTTCGTACAGTTCGAAGTAGTGGGGGACCGCCACCGATGCAGGCACCTGTTCGGCGTCTGTACCGGTGGTTTCCGCGAAGGACATTCCCGGGAGGTCATGGACGCCGTTGACGGTGCTCAGTGTCAGGCTCGGCCAACGGAACTGCCACGCCCCGCCCGGCCCCGACGCATGATCGAGCACCACGAACCCCGATTCGGGCTCGATTCCGAACTTGCGCAGGTAGTACGCGGCGGAGAGTCCGGCCTGTCCGGCGCCGATCACCACCACGTCAACCGGGTGTGGTTGCTGTGCGGCAAGGTCGTCTGTACTCATCGGTAATCTAACCTCCTGATGTACAGAACTTAGCTGCAGAGAAGTATGCGGACGGTATCGGCGCCTCGGAACATCCCTGTGTCGAGCCTTCCAGAAACGAAAGTGAGCGGACATGATCGGGTTCTCCCGTGACGGCAACGTCGTGACCATCGAGTTGCAGCGTCACGAGCGTCGTAATGCGCTCAGCGCGGAACTCTGCATCGCAATACGGGACGCGATGAACGCGGCGGTAGCCGAGCACGCGCATGTCGTCGTCATCACCGGTGAGGGATCGGCGTTCTGTGCAGGCGCGGACCTTTCCGGCGACGTCTACATGGAGGGCTTCACCGATCGCCTGTTCGAGATGCTTCGCTCTATCGACACGGCGCCCATCCCCGTCATCGCTGCCGTCAACGGTCCGGCCATCGGCGCGGGCACGCAACTGGCCATCGCGTCGGATCTTCGCGTCGTAGCGCCGAGCGCTCGCTTCGGAATCCCGGCCGCCACCCTCGGTGTCTCGGTGGACAAGTGGACGATGCGTCGGCTCGCGTCGCTGGTCGGCGGCGGTCCCGCGCGCACCATTTTGCTCGGCATCGAACAGATCGGCGCCGAAGAAGCCTTCACTCGCGGCCTCGCCAACAAAATCGGAACCCTCGACGACGCTCAGGAATGGGCACACCGCATCGCGAATCTCGCACCGCTGTCGTTGCGGCACATGAAGATGGTTCTCAACGACGACGGCACCATGGAGGAGCAGTCTCCCGAGCAGCTCGACGCGCTTCACGCCGCCTGGCTCAGCGAGGACGTCCAGGAAGCCCGCGCTGCCCGCATCGAGAACCGCCCTCCCGTATTCAAGGGTAAGTAAAGCTGGTTGCAGGGAAAACAGGCGCCGGGCACGCAGGGCAGATAGTGGCTACGCTCGTCTGAATGAAGAAGACGACGGTTCTCGGAGTTGCTGCTGTTGCCGCGGCGACGGGGTGGGTGGCGCGAGCCGCATGGGGCATCCCGACGCAGATCGGGGCCTCGCGAAACACGGTGCAACCGTATGCGGCGATGTCCCCGCGATACCGGGACCGCCAGTTCCACAACTCGGAGCCCAGCAGCACACTGGTTCCGGGCACCGATGTCGGAATGTTCAAGTCGATGGCCACGCGAGGGTCGACGGGTCGGCCGCGTCGGCCGATTCCGTTGGCCACTCCGCTGGCACCGGCGGCAGCCGGCGACGCGGCGGTGACGTGGTACGGCCATTCGAGCGTTCTCGTCGAGGTCGACGGCTACCGCGTTCTCGCCGATCCGGTGTGGAGTGAACGCGTATCACCCTCGGCCACAGTAGGTCCCGCGCGCATGCACCCCACTCCGGTGGCTTTGACCGAACTGCCTGCAGTGGATGCGATAGTCATCTCTCACGATCACTACGACCATCTCGACATGGCTACGGTCAAGACCCTGACTCGTACACAGACCGCTCCGTTCGTCGTGCCGATCGGTATCGGGGCTCACCTGCGGCACTGGAAGGTGCCCGAGAACCGGATCGTGGAATTGGACTGGGACGAGTCGACAAAAATCGACGACCTGGTCCTCACGTGCACGGAGGCTCGTCACTTCTCCGGTCGTGGCCTCGTCCGGAACACGACGCAGTGGGCGTCGTGGGTATTCGCCGGGCCGAAGCACCGGGTCTTCTTCGGTGGTGACAGCGGATACACATCGCGTTTCGAACAGCTGGGTGAAACCTATGGGCCTTTCGATCTGACGCTTCTCCCCGTCGGTGCGTACGACGTGCGCTGGCCGGACATCCACATGAATCCGGAAGAGGCAGTGCAGACGCACATCGACCTCAACAAGGGCGACGGGTCGCGCGGTGTCTTCGTCCCGATTCACTGGGCGACGTTCAACCTCGCGTTTCACTCGTGGTCGGAGCCGATCATTCGCCTCGACGAGTCGGCTGCAGATGCGGGCACAACAGTGTCGGTCCCGATGCCGGGCGGCAGGATCGACGCGTTGTCACCGACACCGCCGTCGAAGTGGTGGATACCGCTGGGCTGACTGCGGCCCGTGCTCGAAAGTCACCCGGGATCTTCCTCAATCCAGTCGGATTCCGAACCAACCCCCACGTTGGTACTGCAGTTGATGTGTCACTTGTTCACTGGTGAGGTCGGGATCGGGTTGTCGTTTCGGTTCCCATAGTTGTGTGACACTTTCGGATGCGGATGCGATGCCTTCTCCGTCGAGGGTGACAACCTTCTCGTCCATTCCCAGCTGAGGCCATGCAGTTGCGACATCGATCGGCCCGGCAGGCGGTATCGGAGCCAGCAAATACTCACCGCGCACTGAGCCCGAGCGGCTTTCAGCCGTGCGTAACTCCAGCAGCGAGCCTCGCGTTCTTTGCGCGGTTGTCACCGATGATCCGTCCGCGAAACCGAGGCCGAGGAGTAGCGGCGCGCTGAAATGTGTGAACGTGGGACGCCCGTCGTAAGTGCCGAGACTCAGCGAGAGTGCCGGATCCTCGTAGCGGGCATCAATCGCGAACATCATCCCGAACGAGTAAACCCGAATCGCCGACAACCAGACAACCACGTTGTCGGTCCGGTTGAGGTCGAGAGAAATCGGCAGGTCGACGGGCCGTTCGCACCGAAGCGCCTCGTCTAGACCGTTGTAGACGTATTTCATACCGTTCCTCGATGGCCTTCTCTGCTCGTTCCGACCAGCATCGCAGAACCGCGGCGCACGGGTGTGATCTTCGTGTAGCCGTCATTGCCACACGAGTCCGACCCTGATTAGTTGCTCCGGGTGCGTAATCTTTGACCATGGCTCACGAGCACACCAGTTCAGAAGAGACAGCAGTGGCGGTAGCGCCTGAGCGATTGCCGGACGACGTCGACGTCGCCCGCGGTCTGACCGCCGATCAGGTTGCAGCAAGGATCGCGTCGGGACAAACCAACGATGTACCGGACCGGGCGTCCCGCTCGGTCAAGGACATCATTCGCGGCAACGTCTTCACTCGCATCAACGCGATCCTGACCGTGTTGTTGGTGATCGTGCTCGCGACGGGTTCGATCATCGACGGCATGTTCGGACTGCTGATCATCGCGAACAGCGGTATCGGCATCATCCAGGAGATCCGCGCCAAGCGCACGCTCGACGCTCTGGCCATCGTGAGTCAGGCCAAGCCCATGGTCAGGCGTGACGGCGTCGCCGTGGCGAAGGCGCCCAAAGATGTTGTGCTCGACGATATTATCGAACTCGGATCCGGTGACCAGATAGTCGTCGACGGTGAGGTGGTCAGTTCGGCTGCACTCGAGGTCGACGAATCGCTGCTCACCGGTGAGGCCGATCCGGTTCACAAGGCGAGTGGCCAGCAAGTGTTGTCGGGCAGTTTTGTTGCCGCGGGCAGCGGTGCATACCGCGCCACCAAGGTCGGCGGCGATGCATACGCGGCCAAGCTGGCCGAAGAGGCGAGCAAGTTCACCCTCGTGCATTCCGAACTGCGCAGCGGCATCGACAAGATCCTGAAGTTCATCACCTACCTGATGATTCCGGCGGGTGCGCTGATCATCTTCAATCAGCTCTTCACGATCGGCCTGCCGATCCGACCGGCACTCAACGGCATGGTGGCAGCTCTGGTTCCGATGGTTCCCGAAGGCCTTGTGCTCATGACGTCCATTGCATTTGCGGTCGGTGTGATCCGGTTGGGCAAGCGCCAGTGCCTCGTTCAGGAGTTGCCGGCGATCGAGGGTCTGGCTCGTGTCGACGTGGTGTGCGCGGACAAGACCGGAACGCTGACCGAGAACGGTATGCGGCTGTCCGAGGTCGACGTCGCACCGGGTGGATCGGGGGAGACTGCGGTCAAGTCCGCGTTGAGCGCGATGGCCGCGTCCGACCCTCGCCCCAACGCGAGTGTCCTGGCGATTCGCGAGTCTCTCTCCGACGACTCCGGGTGGGGCGAAGCGACAGCGGTGGCGCCGTTCTCCTCGGCGAAGAAGTGGAGCGGCCAGTCGTACGGCAGTCACGGCAACTGGGTACTCGGTGCCCCGGACGTGCTGCTCGATCCCGACTCGGAAATGGCCCGCAAGGCCGAGGAAGTGGGATCGAGCGGACTTCGTGTCCTCATGCTCGGCAGCAGCGACCTCCCCGTCGACGACGCCGACGCCCCTGGCACCGTCACCCCCGAAGCTCTGGTCGTGCTCGAGCAGAAAGTGCGCCCGGACGCCCAGGAGACGTTGGAGTACTTCGCCAGCCAGAAGGTCGCGGTCAAGGTCATTTCCGGCGACAACGCGGTTTCCGTCGGCGCCGTTGCCGGATCCCTCGGACTCGAAGGCGGCGACCGCCCCATCGACGCGCGAGAGCTGCCCAGCGATCAGGAAAAGCTGGCGGACACTCTCGACGGAGCAACGACGTTCGGTCGAGTGCGACCGGATCAGAAGCGGGAAATGGTCGCGGCCTTGCAGTCTCGCGGACATACCGTCGCGATGACCGGTGACGGCGTCAACGACGTGCTCGCACTCAAGGACGCCGACATCGGAGTCTCGATGGGGTCGGGCAGCCCGGCTACCCGAGCCGTGGCCCAGATCGTGCTGCTGGACAACAAGTTCGCGACGCTCCCGTACGTCGTCGCGGAAGGCCGCCGAGTGATCGGCAACATCGAGCGTGTGTCGAATCTGTTCCTGACCAAGACCGTCTACTCGGTGGTGCTTGCGTTCCTGATCGGCATCACCGGCGTCCTGTCCCAGGTCTTCGACTTCGAACCGCTGCCGTACCCGTTCCTGCCCCGCCACGTCACGATCGCAGCGTGGTTCACGATCGGTATCCCGGCCTTCATCTTGTCTCTGGCACCCAACAACGAGCGCGCGCGAACCGGTTTCGTCTCGCGCGTGATGCGTCTGGCGTTGCCGTCGGGCCTGATCATCGGCATCACCACGTTCATCTCCTACGTATTGGCTTACCAAGGCCCGGACCAGACGGAAACCCAGAAGATCCAGGCCGGAACCAGTGCGCTCATCACGTTGATCATGATCGCCGTGTGGGTTCTGGCCGTCGTGGCTCGGCCGTACGTCTGGTGGAAGCTCGTTCTGATCGGCGGGTCGGTGGCCGGATACCTCATCCTGTTCGCGCTGCCGTTCACCCGCGAGTTCTTCAAACTGGATCCGAGCAACGTCGCTGCGACGACGCTCGCGATCACCCTCGGCGCGATCGGCGTTGTACTCGTGGAACTCTCGTGGTGGATCAGCGCACGCCTGCACGGGGAGAAACGAAAGATGTTCGCGACACCCGACGACCTGCCCGGCGAGCATCACCATGCCCACAGTGAGTGAGTAGTTTCAGCGCCTGAACATCTGCACCCAGGCAATGCGATCGCCGCCGCGCTTCTTGGCTCGGTACATCGCATTGTCTGCGTGCTCGATCAGTTCGTTTACAGCTCGATCCGGTAAGTCCGTCTCGGGACTCAGATAGACGCTGACGCCGGTACTGGCGGACACAGGATAGGGATCGGAGTCGGACGAGACCGCCGAATGTATCTCGGTGGCGACCTGCTCGATATCTCCTCGATCGACTCCGCGCAGGACGACGAACTCGTCTCCACCGATTCGAGCCACCACCGCATCGGGTCCGGCGGCAGCGATGAGGCGGTCGGCGACAGCGGTCAACGCGTCGTCGCCCGCGACGTGCCCGTGCGTGTCGTTGAGGTTTTTGAACGAGTCGACGTCGATGAGTAGTGCGATCAGAGCCTGCGTTCGATCACTGCGCAGCAGATGCTGTGCCTCGTCCTGGAGTCCGCGGCGATTGAGTGTCGCGGTGAGGTAGTCCCGGTGGGCGTTGCGTGCGTCGTCGGTCAGGCGCAGCCAGACGATCTGCAGAATCCATGCGGTGGAGAAAACCACACCGGCAACCATCAGATAGAGATTCACGACCACCCAGTCGTCGTTGACCGGCTCGGACATCGCCATGGCAGCGAGCGTCGTGCAGACAGCAAGAGCCCAACCGATGTGGCTGATGGCAACGCGAGGGCTGTGAACTATCGCCGCATAGAAGCCGATCATGATGAACAAGATGCAGCCGATGGTTCCGACGAAAGCGGTGCGTACGGCGAAGAAGAGAGTGACGGCGAGCCACAGGTCGGCCCAGACGACAAAGGCCACGGATTGTCGCCAAGTTGGCCACGATTCATTACGCGCCCAGCGGTAGCCCGCATAGGCGCCACTGATAGTTCCGAGGGCGAAGATCGACCGCGCCAGGGCGGTGTCGGAACCGAAGCGGCTCAACTGCATGGTCGCCGCGATCAGGGCGAAGAGAAAACACCACACCGCGACTAATTTGCGTCCGGGAACGGTCAGCCCGCGAGTGTCGAGGAATCGGGGGAGCCAGGTGTAATCGGTGCGATCCGACCACCACCGGGACAGCAGTTCACGCGTGGGGTAGGGGTCGCTCCCCGTCCCGCGCAGTCCTGCATTCAAACCGGGCACCTGTCGATGTCGATGGGTGGTCAATCAGCTATTGGCGGGTTAACGCTACCTCGAGTTGCGCACGGCTCGAACGCACGGACCTGCTTTCTGGCGCAGAGGCCGTCGACCTGTGAGAATCGAAGGGCGCGGAGGAACGATTCCGCCGAAGGATGTGCGTCAGCACCGGGAGAGGACACGGACATGGGTTTCTTGGACAACGTCAAGGGATTGGTCGAAAAGGGCCAGGAGCTCGCAGCGGAGAACTCCGACAAGGTTCACGACGCTATCGACAAGGTCGCCGACATCGCCGACGACAAGACCGGCAACAAGTACGGCGATCAGATCGACAAGGCAGCTGAGGCCGCCAAGAAGGCTGTTCCCGAAAAGCAGTAATACCGGATTCGGCATACCGTTTTTCGGTAGCACCGTTGCTCAGGGGCCCGTCACCGAAAAGGTTGCGGGCTTCTGTGCGTCCGCTGGGTGAACTCCTAGGGTCGGCGGGCAGAATGAACGCGTGAACTTCACCTGGATTCTGCTGGTCGTCATTGCCGCCATCGCAGTCACCGGGCTGTCCAATCGACGAAACCTGCAGGCTCCGCTGGTTTTGGTGACGGTAGGTTCGGTCGCATCCTTCATACCCGGTATGCCGCGGCCGGAACTCGATCCCCACGTCATTCTCGGTGTGGTCCTGCCGCCGCTTCTCTACTCGGCCGCTCTGAAATTCTCGGTGGCGACCTTCAAACGCAACTTGGCCCCGATCTTGCGCCTTGGCGTCGGAATGGTGTTGGTGACGGCGTTCGTGGTTGCCTTCTTCGCCGAATGGATGGTGCCCGAGTTCACGATCGGCGCCGCCCTGGTGCTCGGGGCCGTGATCGCGCCGACCGACGCCGTCAGCGCGGTGGCGGTCGGTCAGAAGCTCGGGCTCCCGAAACGGGTGATCGCCATCCTGACGGGCGAGGGGCTCGTCAACGACGCCACCGCGCTCACGCTCTTCACCGTCGCCGTCGCAGCAGTGACCGGAACGCGAATTGCCACCGATTCGCCCCTGTTGTTCTTCGCGTACGAAGTGATCGGCGGCGTTGTCGTCGGCTTGGTGCTCGCGTTTGTCGTCAAGTTCGTTCGTGCCCGCATGTACGACTCTCCACTGGAAACCGGCTTGGGGTTGGTGCTTCCGTTCGCTGCCTACCTGGCCGCCGAAGAACTACACGCGTCCGGTGTTCTGGCCGTTGTGGTCGCTGGTCTGGTGATCGGGCACTATTCGACGGACGCGTCGATCATGACGCGATTGCAGGAGCGCTCGGTGTGGTCGAGCCTGGACACTCTTCTCGAGATGTTCGTCTTCGCGTACATGGGGCTCCAGCTGAGCTTCGTGATCGACGATGTTGTCGCCGACGGACTTCCGGTGCTTCACGTGTTCGCGTACGGTCTCGCAGTCCTGGCCGTTGTCATCGTGATTCGGCCGGTGTGGCTGTTCCTGAGCTACTCGCGTGTGCGATTCGGTGTAACCCTGCGCCGTGATCGCGAGAATCAACTGACGTGGAAACAGAATCTGGTGGTCTCGTGGGCGGGAATGCGCGGCGTCGTCACTCTTGCTGCGGCCGGCGGTATCCCGTTTGCACTCTCGTCCGGCGAGCCGTTCCCCGGACGCGGCGTCATCCAGGCGATCGCGTTCATCGTCGCGGTCGGGACATTGCTCATCCAGGGATCTACCTTGCCGTTCATGATCCGTCGCCTCGACGTCGCAGATCCTTACGAGCAGTTGCGCACGCAGGAACAGATGGAGTTGGCCCGCAACATTTCTCGCAAGGCGGGAGAGAAGGCGTTGGCAGACGCGGCCGCGCACCCTCCGCCGGGGATCGACGGGAAGGAACTGCAGGCGATCGTCGAACGCGTACGACGCTCGATGCAGGCGAGGCTTCAACTCCAGGAGGTCGACGAGGACGCCGATCGCGAGGCCGCCTTGTGGAATGCGGGAGCTCTGTTCGACAAGTTCCGGCATCAGTCACTGCGCTCGCAACGAGTTGCGCTGATCGCCGCACGTGACGACGGAGATCTCGACGACGAGGTATTGCGTACCGTATTGGAAGGACTCGACATCGAAGAGGCCGCAGCAGAGGAACGTGTCAGGCGTCGCCGAGCAGGTAGCGGTGCAGGCAAATAGAGGGGAACACTGCGTATGACTGTTCGGAGTTCGAGGGTTCGCGCAGTCTGGGGAGTCGTGGTGGCGAGCGCACTTCTCGTGAGCGTCGGCTGCGGATCGGATGCCTCGCCAGATGTCTCTGTCACCGACAACGCAACCACGACGACCCCGCCGGTCGAGAGCAGCGCGCAACGCGGCGTCGTGTTCGACAGTGAACCCTTCACCAGCACAGCCGAAGTGGCGGCGTCCGGAGCGAGCGCGGTGAAAATCCTGTACGGCTCCACCTCCGGTATCGACGGCCGGGAGACCCAGGTATCGGGAACCGTGTTCACACCGCCTGGAACGCCGCCGGAGGGCGGTTGGCCGATCGTCTCCATCGGCCATGGCACGACGGGTATTTCGGACGACTGTGCGCCGTCGGCCTCGCCGACCCTCTTCGGCACGATCGGCCTGGTCGCGCCGTTCCTCGACTCGGGATACGTGGTCGCTGTATCCGACTTCGAGGGCCTCGGCACTCCGGACCCGCATCCTTACCTGCAACCGGACACCGCGGCGTTCAACGTCATCGACGCGGTTCGAGCGGCGCGCAACGTCGTTCCGGACACCTCGACTCGTTGGGCAACTCTGGGGCTGTCCCAAGGCGGGCAGGCATCCTGGGCGGCAGCCGAGGAAGCCGACACCTACGGCGACGGACTCGAATTCGTCGGTGCAGCAAACCTGTCCCCGGCAGCGGACATCTCGCCGATCATCTCGAGTGATTCCGAGGTGAATCTGTCACTGCCTCAGCAACTGCTGCTGCCCTATGTACTCGAAGGGCTGTCCCTCACCCATCCGGACCTCGAACGAACCGACTACGTGCGCGGCGCATTCGAGCAGAACTACGACCTGCTCACCTCGTGCCTGACCTCTCGGGCGACGGAGAAGTTGGGTCTGGTCGGAAAGGTGACGCCCGCCGACACGCGGCCGGCTACCGCCGAGGATGCGGACCGAATTCACGCGTGGCTCAGCGACGTTGCTCTTCCCCGTCAACGCGCGAGCGGTCCGATGTACGTAGTCGTCGGTACCAATGACAACCTGATCCGTCCGGAATGGACCGAGGCGGCAGTCGAACGCGCCTGCGCCGACGGTGACGTCATCGAATTCCAGGCGCGACCGGGTGAAGGTCATGCGGACGGCGCCGCTGTGCCGGGAGCTGTCGCGTGGGTGAAGGATCGATTTGCAGGTGTTCCGGCACCGAATACCTGCGGGTCGTGAATCGATGACGCCGTTGGAGCGAATCCGCGCTCTTGCACTGGCATTGCCGGAGGCGACCGAGCGGGTCAGCCACGGTGAAGCGTCGTGGTTCGTGCGCAAGGCGCCGCAGTTCGTCACCATGGCAGATCACCACCACGACGATCGCGTCGCGATCTGGGCCGCGGCCCCACCTGGGGCGCAGGCAGATTGGGTCAGTCGTGACCCGTCGAGGTTCTTCGTCCCTCCGTACGTGGGTGGCCGGGGATGGATCGGCGTGTACCTCGACGTTCCGAGTGCCGACGAGACCGAGGACGAGAAATTCTGGAACGACGTAGCCGACGTCGTCGAAGATGCGTACCGCACGGTGGCTCCGAAAACACTGATACGGAAACTGGACGAGGACTCGCCTTGAGTCCGGCCGTGGTCGCGCTTCTCAGCGTGCTGATTCTCGCAGTGGCCGGGGCGCTGACGGCTGTGTGGATGCGCACCAGACGTGAGGTGACCACCCCCACCGAACGTGCAGTCCATGCCGCTCTCCACACGGCTTCGCTTGCCGCGCGGCCACTTCGGCGTGGACTCGACGAGAATTCGGCCGCCGAGGCGGCGCCTCACCTACGCGAGCTGACCGGCGGCTCCGGTCTGGGCCTGGCAGACGCGTCGGGAAACCTGTTGGCGTGGGACGGCCGTCACGAAGCGTTGTCCGAACAATTCCATGACGCCGCCATTCGTGCGATCGAAGGCGAACGCCGGGTACTCGTCACGCACTCGGACCTGGTGCGCGGACCGAGCGATCACCATGTGCGAGCGCTGATCGCTCAGCCCCTGCTGATCGAGGACATCGGCGTGGTCGGCGTACTGGGAATCGTCACCAGCGAGGACCCGTGGCCGGGAATGCTCGGAGCGGTCACCGAGGTGGCACGATATGCCTGCAGTCAGATCGAACTCGCCGACCTCGACGCGTCCAGAGCCCTGTTGGATCGAGCCGAAGTGCGTGCCCTGCGCGCACAGATCAGTCCTCATTTCATCTACAACGCGCTCAACACGGTCGCATCGTTTGTTCGAACCGATCCGGCGCGGGCCAGAGAACTGATCCTCGAGTTCGCGGACTTCACGCGGTACTCGTTCCGATCTGCGGGTGAGTTCACCCTGCTCGCCGACGAGCTGCGCAACATCGATCGTTACCTGACCCTCGAACGCGCGCGATTCGGGGAGGCTCTGAACGTCCGCCTTCAGATAGCACCCGAAGTGCTCAACGTGGTTCTTCCTTTCCTTGCCCTCCAGCCGCTGGTCGAGAACGCGGTTCGTCACGGCATTTCGAGTAAGCCGGAGGGCGGGACCGTGAGCATCGTGGCTGCGGACGAGGGACCGGACTGCATCATCAGCGTCGAGGACGACGGTGTGGGGATGGACCCCGAACTACTGCGCTCCGGTTCGCTCGACGCCATCGAGTCGGGATCGGGGCGACCCAGCGCACGAGAAGCTGCTCACGTCGGTTTGGCCAACGTCGACGACAGACTTCGTGCCGCGTTCGGCAACGACTACGGACTCGTGGTGGAGACAGCGCCGGGTGCCGGTACGAAGGTCAGCATGCGTGTTCCCAAGTTCAAGCAGGGTATTCACGTCTGATTCTCGCCTTCGATGATCAGGCTGAAACCGTCGTGGGAACATGGACCTGTTGTGAACGAGACTGACACTGATGCCCAGCTGACCGTCCTTGCCGTCGACGACGAGAAACCAGCCCTCGACGAGCTGGCCTTCTTGCTGCGCGCCGAGGACTCGGTGGCGCACGTTCACACGGCATCGGATGCGACGACAGCGTTGCGGATACTGCGCGGTGGAAGCATCGACGCGGTGTTTCTCGACATCAACATGCCCGGACTCGACGGTCTCGAACTGGCCGGCATCCTCTCCAATTTCGCGACGCCACCGCCCGTGGTGTTCGTGACAGCGCACGACGATCGAGCGGTTGACGCATTCGATCTCGGCGCCGTCGACTACCTACTCAAACCGCTCCGGGAGGAGCGTCTCGCTCAGGCCGTTCAGCGGATCGTGGGGCTGGCCGGGCGCACCAAGAGTGAGAGCAAACCCGAAGCTGCGCCCACGGACGAGGTGATCCCGGTGGAACTGGGCGGTGTCACGACGCTCGTTCAGCGTTCCTCGGTGGAGTGGGTGGAAGCCGACGGGGACTACGCGCGTTTGCACACCGCTGGAAAGTCGCACCTGGTGCGCATCCCGATCTCGACGCTCGAATCACGCTGGGCCGACGCGGGCTTCTTGCGTGTGCACCGCTCCTACCTGGTGTCGCTGGCGCTGGTCACCGGCATCCGAACAGTAGGCAGTGGATTGGTGGTCTGTCTGCGCCCGCACGGCGACAAGCCTCCCGTCGAGCTTCCGGTCAGTCGCAGACACACCCGTGAACTCAAGGATCGACTGGTTCGTGCGCCCAAGCAGAGTTGGTTGTCGCGGTGACGTCGCAGTCCGATCCTCCGCAGCGTGAGCGCGTTGTGTTGGCGCAACGTAGTGGCGCACGGATCGTGCGAACACGGGTGGAGGTGCAGGAACAGACCGAAGTCGGTGACGCCATGATCCGCGGTCTCGTTCGCGCGCAGTTGGGACTGGCGATTCGCCTTGCCGTCGTCGCAGCCGGGCTCCTGTGTGCGGTGCCGCTGCTGACGCATCTCTTCCCGACGCTGTCGGAGGTCGCGGTCCTTGGCATCCGGTTGCCGTGGCTCGTAATGGGCGGCGCCGTGTATCCCTTGCTGTTGACGACCGGTTGGGTGTTCGTGCGTCGTGCGGAGCGAAACGAGCAGGACTTCAACGACATCGTGGACGACTGAGCGCGGCACTGTGGGAGGACAACCTATCCCGGTGTTGACGGTGCTCGGCATCGTGGCAGCAGCTGTCGCGACGGTGGCTATCGGAATCTACGGCGTTCGGCTCGCTCGTACCACCTCGGACTTTCTCGTCGCGTCCAGAACCGTCAGTGCGCGGTGGAATGCGACGGCCATCTCCGGCGAGTACCTCTCTGCTGCTTCGTTTCTCGGTGTTGCGGGGCTGGTCGCCAAGTACGGCGCCGACGCACTCTGGTATCCCATCGGCTTCACCGCCGGATACCTCGCCCTGCTGCTGTTCGTCGCAGCGCCGCTTCGGCGTTCCGGTGCGTATACCGTCCCTGATTTCGCCGAGTTCCGTCTCGGCTCACCGCGATTGCGCAAGCTCGCGATGCTCGTGGTCGCGATGGTGTGCATCCTGTATTTGATTCCACAGTTCCAAGGCGCGGGACTGACGCTCAATATCTTGCTCGGGGTTCCCAGTTGGATCGGCGGCGTAGCGGTCGGGGTCATCGTCATCGCCAACGTCGTCGGCGGCGGGATGCGCTCGATCACCTTCGTTCAGGCCTTCCAGTACTGGCTGAAACTGACTGCCGTCGCGATTCCCGCTGTGGCACTGACCTTCTACTTCTTCGGCGATCACCACGACGTCGGCGCGTCGATGCCGCCGACGGTCACCACTGCGACGACCGTCGACATCACCACCGACGTCGTCGTCCAGGTGTCCGAGCCGGTGACGGTCAGCGGCGGCACAGTCGACGGGCGAGCGGTCGAAGGCACGATGACCCTGGGGCCGGGGGAGCACACTCTCGGTGAAGGCATGTCCATGGTCCTCGACGCGGGAGCCGCTGTCCCTGTCGTCGCCGGAGCGCCCGCGCAGAACTCTGACTGGATCACCCCGGGTTGGGGTTTCGGTGGGCCGCACCCGATGTACCAGGTGTACTCGCTGATGCTCGCGACCTTCCTCGGAACGCTCGGCCTTCCTCATGTTCTCGTCCGGTTCTACACCAACCCCGACGGCCGGGCAGCCCGTCTGACGTCGCTCGCCGTTGTCGGTCTGGTCAGCGTGTTCTACCTGTTTCCGACACTCCTCGGCGTCTTCGCTCGTCTGTACGTCCCGCAACTTCTGATCACCGGCACCTCTGACGCGGCGGTGCTGCTGTTGCCGGGCTCGGTGTTCTCGGGGTGGGGCGGACAACTGCTGGCAGCCCTCGTGGCGTCCGGTGCCATCGCCGCTTTCCTGTCGACGTCGTCCGGATTGCTCGTCAGCATCGCCGGCGTCGTCAGTACCGATGTCCTCCGTGGTCGAGTTCGAGACTTCCGTATTGCAGCGCTACTGGCCGGGGTCGTTCCTCTCGTGCTGTCGCTGGCGGTGGTGTCGGTCGACCTCTCGAGAACCGTCGGTTTGGTGTTCGCAGTCGCTGCGTCGACGCTCTGCCCACTGCTCGTATTGGGTATCTGGTGGCGCGGTCTGACCGCCGTCGGCGCGGGGGCGGGGATGGTTGTCGGTGGATGTGTTGCGGGCACTGCCGCTACTGTCGCCGTCCTGGGTGGTTTGTCGGAGGACGTCCTCGGTGGCTGGCCGGCAGCCATTTTCGCGTTCCCGGCCGCGGTGAGCGTGCCGCTGGCGTTCCTCACGATGATCGTCGTGAGCAAGGTGTCGTCGAAGCAGATACCGGCAGATATTGCGCGAATCTTCACGCGGATGCACGCCCCGGAACGTCTCGGAATGGGCTCCGATCGCGAAGACGATCTCCGCCAACCCTGACTTTCACCGCCCGAACCCTCTGCCGTTGGTCGCGCCTGCCTGACCGTTCGGCGCAGCGCGCGACTGCTCACCGTGTGACTGGCGCCACAGCGTCTTCATGTGACTCCGATCTCACTAACGTCTGTGCGTAGTTCACTTCACACGCGAGGCGAGGAGCCGGCAGTGTCCACAGCAGAAATCAGTGAGGGGTCGCCGCAAGAGCGACGCACCCCGGATGCCCAGGCATTCATAGACATGCAATCGAGTCCCGAATTCCAGGAACTCCGAACGCGTCTGCGCAAGTTCGTTTTCCCCATCACTGCATTCTTCCTGCTCTGGTATGCGGTGTACGTCGTCCTGGCTACCTATGCCCACGACTTCATGGCCACCAAGGTCCTCGGCAACATCAATCTCGGCATCATCCTCGGCCTCGGGCAATTCGTCACGACCTTCGCCATCACCGCGTGGTACGTGAAGTTCGCCGGTCGTGAGCTCGATCCCCGCTCCGCCGCCATCCGTGAAGAACTGGAAGGTCCCGCACAGTGATCACCACACTCGCCGCGTCCGGAACGGACGTAGGAAACCCAGCCTTCAACATCGCGATCTTCCTCGCGTTCGTCGTCGTGACCATGACGCTGGTGATCCGCGCCAGCCGGACCACCAAGAAGGCGTCCGACTTCTACACCGGTGGTGGGCAGTTCACCGGCCCGCAGAACGGGTTCGCCATCGCCGGTGACTACCTCTCGGCGGCATCGTTCCTCGGTATCGCAGGTGCGATCGCCGTGTACGGCTACGACGGCTTCCTGTACTCCATCGGCTTCCTTGTCGCCTGGTTGGTTGCACTGCTCCTGGTCGCCGAATTGCTCAGGAACACGGGCAGATTCACGATGGCCGACGTCCTGAGCTTCAGGCTCAAGCAGCGTCCGGTGCGCATGGCGGCAGCCCTGTCCACTCTGGCCGTTTCCCTCTTCTATCTTCTTGCCCAGATGGCCGGCGCCGGTGGACTTGTCGCGCTGCTGCTCAACATCGACGGCAAGGTGGGACAGTCGATCGTCGTCGCGATCGTGGGTGTGCTGATGATCGTGTACGTCTTGGTCGGCGGCATGAAGGGCACCACCTACGTACAGATGGTCAAGGCAGTTCTGCTGGTTGCCGGAGCCGGAATCATGTTCGTACTCGTTCTGTGGGCAGTGCGCGGCAACTTCTCTCAGTTGCTCGCCAATGCGCAGGACATGGTCAACAGTTCCACCACCAAGGGTGTGCAGGGACGCGACATCCTCGGCCCCGGTGCCAAGTACGGTCTTTCCGGAATGACGAAGCTCGACTTCATCTCTCTCGGAATCGCTTTGGTGCTCGGCACCGCGGGCCTGCCGCACGTGCTGATGCGTTTCTACACGGTGCCCACTGCCAAGGAAGCTCGCCGCTCGGTGACCTGGGCGATCGCGCTCATCGGTGCCTTCTACCTGTTCACACTGGTTCTCGGCTACGGCGCGGCAAGCATGGTCGGACCGGACAAGATCTTGGCAGCGCCTGGTAAGGAGAACGCGGCCGCTCCGCTACTCGCCTTCGAGCTCGGTGGCACCATCTTCCTCGGCATCATCTCCGCGGTGGCGTTCGCGACCATCCTCGCCGTCGTTGCCGGTCTCGCGATCACTGCTTCTGCGTCGTTCGCTCACGACATCTACGCCAGTGTCATCAAGCGCGGCAACGCAACCGAGGAGCAGCAGGTTCGAGTTTCTCGAATCACCGTCGTGGTCATCGGACTCGTCTCCATCGTTCTCGGCATCATGGCGATGGGGCAGAACATCGCCTTCCTGGTGGCTCTCGCCTTCGCAGTGGCGGCCTCGGCGAACCTGCCCACCCTGCTCTACTCGTTGTTCTGGAAGAAGTTCAACACCACCGGTGCGCTCTTCAGCATCTACGGCGGTTTGATCAGCTGCTTGACGCTGATCGTGTTCTCCCCGGCGGTGTCGGGTAAGCCGTCGTCGATGTTCCCGAACTCCGACTTCGCCTGGTTCCCGCTCTCGAACCCCGGCATCGTCTCGATTCCGCTGGCATTCGTCCTCGGCATCGTCGGTACGTACATCGGACGTAACAAGATCGAAGATCCGGCAAAGCAGGCGGAGATGGAAGTTCGCTCCCTCACCGGCGTCGGCGTCGAAAAGGCTGTCAGCCACTAAGAGGGGCAAAGCCCCGTGCGTCTTTCTGGTACCTCTGGTTACGGAAAAGGCGCACGGGGCTTATTGTTCTGCCATGGCAAAGCTCACAGTGAAAATCGACGTTCCGCTTCCTCCTCAGGAAGTGTGGGACAAGGCGTCCGATCTCAGTGGATACGAAAACTGGCTCGTGGTTCACGACGGATGGCGCAGTGAACTTCCCGAACAACTGGGTGTCGGCACCGAGATCAGCTCGGTCGTGACTGTGAAGGGCCTGCGCAACCGCGTTCGGTGGACCATCAAGAAGTACGACGTCCCGAAGGCGATCTCGCTCAAGGGAGACGGCAAGGGCGGGGTCAAGCTCGGTCTCGAACTCGACGTCAAGGCAAAGGGCGACGGGTCGGAACTCGCGCTGACAGTCGAGTTGGGCGGCGCGCCGTTGTTCGGCCCGATCGGTTCGAGTGTGGCGCGGGCGCTCAAAGGCGATGTGGAGAAGTCGCTGGCCCAGTTTGTCCAGATCTACACCTAAGTTGTGGAGATTTCCACATCGAGCTACTTCACCGCTAACATGAGTTAGGATTCTTTTCGGCGGGATAAACCGGGCATCGGTTGGTTATTGATGCTGGTCCCGCCGGAAAGGATTCGATCAATGTCGTCTCGTCATGGGTACGGCGCACCACCTGCGTCCATGCCTCGATCCGTGCAGGTTCTGATCGGACTCTTGGCAGTAGTCGCAGTCGGTGGAACCGCAGCATTCGCCGTGACGTTCAAAAGCGTCAGCGACAAGGGAGAACTCGGTGCGAGTGCTGTCACAGCTGCGACGGCCACCAGCTGTGAGAACCCGGAAACCGTGACCGTGGCCGCCGATCCGTCGATCGCCTCGGGACTCGAAGCTGTCGCCGCTGCCATCCCCGCTACGGAACTCGGGTGCAGCTCGCTCAGCGTGACGCCGCAAGATCCCGTGCTCACCGTCGCGGCGATCGCCGACGGTTCGGCACCCGCACTGTGGATCCCTGATTCGAGCGAATGGTTGGACAAGGTTTCGGCTAGCGGGCAGGAGATTCGCCGGATCAGCAACTCGGTCGCGTCCACCCCTGTTGTCACTGTCTCGGCGCCGGGTAGCGAGGCACCCGCCGCTTGGACGGATGTCCTCGGCGCTCCAGCACTGCACATCGGCGATCCCCTCACCAGTGCCGTCTCCAGCGCACCGATCGTGGCAGCCTTTGCCGAGGCCCAGTCGCGGGGCGGTGACCTCACGTCCATTTCGGCAGCCCTGGTCCCGGTGGCGCAAGCGCAGTACGGAAATCTGAAGGAAACCGGTTCGACCGGACGCATCCAAACCGTGGACGCGGACGGCGGGACCGCGGTGACGACCGAGCAGACCTTCGAGGCTTATCTCGCCGCACATGCGGACAGTCGACTCACCGCGTCGGTACCGTCGTCCGGTTCGGTCTTCATGGACTACCCGATGGCAAGTGTGGGTGCAGACTCGTCGGCGGCGGACGACGCCGGCAAACTGCTGGCGGCAGCGCTGGCATCGGACACCGGGCGCTCCGTACTTGCCGGCCTCGGGTTCCGCGGCGCGGATCAGGCCCCACCGGTAGCCGGTGGAGTGGGAAAGGTTGGCTCGCTGGTGCCGTCCGATCCGTCTGTGGTCACCAAAGCGCTTGCGCGGTACGAGATTCTGTCCAGGCCTTCCCGCGCGCTGGCAGTTGTCGACGTCTCGGGGTCCATGGACTACATGCAGGACGGGGTCACTCGAATGGCCGCGACGGCGCAGGCCGGTGACATCGCGATCCGAATGTTTCCTGCCAACGCACAATTGGGTCTCTGGGCGTTCTCCGTAGACCTCGGTGACGGGACGGACTACCGCGAACTCGAACCTGTCGCCCGTATGGATGCAACTGAAGGTGGCACGGATCATCGGAGCAAACTGCTGTCTCGGATCGACAACCTCTCTTCGATCGTCGGCGGCGGAACAGGTTTGTACGACAGCGTTCTCGCCGCGTATCGGTCCATGCAACAGTCCTACGATCCGGCCTCGATCAATTCGGTGATTCTGCTTACCGACGGTGCCAACGACGATCCGTCGGGTATCGCCCTGCAGGAACTTCTCGACACCCTGACTCGCGAGCAGGACCCGACGCGGCCGGTACCGATCATCACCATCGGTGTCACCGATGATGCCGATACCGATGTGCTCGAGCAGATTTCGACTCTCACCGGCGGTAACAGTCACTTCGCTCCGACACCGGCAGACATCCCGAAGGTCTTCGTCGGCGCGATCAGTGGGCGCGCCGGCTGAACTACTCGAGAACGGGTGCGTCGGCGCTGTCGGTAATCCATTCGGTTGCGAGCTTCTCGAGGGTTCCGTCGGCGTAGAGCGCATCGACTGCCGCGGAGACGCACTCGGTCAGCGGACTGTTCTTCTCGAGCACCAAACCGAAGAATTCGGTGACTGCGTTGGGCCGCGGAAACTGACCCACGATGACCGACCCGGGCAGTTCGTTCTCGGTGATGTGGAATCCGGTCGGGATGTCGACGACCAATGCGTCGATCTCGCCCGCGGCCAGCGCAGCTTTCGCGTCGTCCGTGGTCGCGAACTCGCGTGGCGCAGTGGTCGGAACAATCGTGTCGGTGATCGCCGCGAGGCTGGTTGAACCGGTCTGAGCGCCCAAACGGTAGCCGGCCAGATCCGCAAGATTCTTTGCACCGGCGGCCTTGCTTCCGCGTGAGGCGATCACCGACTGCGCCACTGCGTAATACGGCGAGCTGAAGTCGACGTTCGCGCGGCGATCCCCGGAAATCGTGAACTGATTGACGTCGAAGTCGAAATCCTTGGGGCCTGGTTTCAATGCGTCGTTGAAGGCGACAGTGGTGAAGCGAACCTGGTCGGTGTTGTACCCGAGCTTGTCGACGACCGCCCGGGCCACCGCACCCTCGAGGCCTTTGCCGTTCGACGGATCGTTGTCGACGAACCACGGCGCGTACGCCGGCGAATCGGTGGCGATGGTCAAGACACCGTCTTCGAGGGTGGTCCCGCTCTGGGGTCCGCACTTGTCCACGGCGGTAGTCGAGGGCAGTTTGGTGAATGCCTCGGGAACCGTGGTCGTGGTGTCCGCTGCCGCAGGTGCCTCCGGCTGCGACGAACACGAGCCCAACAAGATCGAGCAAGCGAAGATCGCGGTCACGGCAACAGCGCGTCGTGTCATAGGCACAAGGCCATCTTGCCTGTTTGTCCGGTACGGACGTGACGGGGGTCTCGTGTGAGCGGAGTTCACGCAGCTGAGCGTCGTAGTGCAAGGCGCTCCGACGGTGTCGTCCCACCCCATACTCCGTGTGGTTCAGCGGTGTCGAGTGCAAAGGTCAGGCAGTCCCGAATGACCGGGCAGCGGAAGCACACCTGCTTCGCGGAACTCTCCCGTGCAGCCCGATTGCGTCCGCGCTCTTCACCCGGCGAATAGAACACCGCCGGGTCCACTGTTTTACAGGTGGCGAACATCCGCCAGTTGTTGTCCACCAACGGCTCCACGGAACTGCGAACTGTCATCGTGGTCTCCTCTCCCATCGAGAATCCAGTCTTGCCCGTGGCCTGGCACAGCGGCAGGTTTCCGATCCATCAGATTTCTACTGCCAGACGCAGCGCTATCCAGACACAGTGCTATCCAGCACAATGAGGAAATGGCAACGACGGATCGGGGTCAGATCACTCTCGACGGCACAACCGTGTCCGTGACCAATCTGGGCAAGATCCTCTACCCCGAGAGCGGGACCACGAAGGCCGAAGTCATCGACTACTACACCCGTATCGCCGCAGTCATGCTTCCACATGTCGTCGGTAGACCGGGCACTCGTAAGCGTTGGCCCAACGGTGTGGACGGTCAGTCCTTCTTCGAGAAGAACCTGGCGTCGTCTGCCCCGCAGTGGCTCACGCGTGCGTCGCTGCAACATTCTGATCGCGTCGTCACTTACCCGATCTTCGATTCCGTTGCATCCCTGGCGTGGCTGGGGCAACAGGCGGCACTCGAATTACACGTTCCCCAATGGCGATTCGACGGTTCCGAGCGTGGTCCGGCGACACGACTGGTATTCGATCTCGACCCGGGCGAAGGCGTCGGATTGACCGAGTGCGCCGAGGTGGCGAGGTCGATTCGAGATCTGGTCGCAACTCTGGGGTGGACTGCCTATCCGGTAACCAGTGGTAGCAAGGGAATTCACCTCTACGTTCCACTGGATCGAGCCTTGGACGGCAGCGGTGCGTCGACTGTCGCCAAGCAGATCGCCACCGGACTCGAGAAGCTTCACCCGGATCTCGTCACCGCGACGATGGCTCGAAATGTGCGGGCAGGCAAGATTTTCGTGGACTGGAGTCAGAACAACGCAGCCAAGACAACCATTGCGCCGTACTCGATGCGCGGTCGCGATCAACCCTATGTTGCCGCGCCGCGCAGTTGGGACGAACTCGACGATCCGAAACTACGACATCTGTTGTTCGACGAGGTTCTGGAGCGCGTCGAATCCGATGGTGATCTGCTGGGCGATCTGGATCCGCCGGTCTCGGCGGCTGTAGCCGACACGTTGACGCACTATCGCAACAAGCGGTCGGCCGACCGGACGCCGGAGCCGATCCCTGCTGCGGTGACCAAGGAGACAGCGGGCAATACCTTTGTGATTCAGGAACATCACGCCAGACGATTGCATTACGACGTTCGCCTGGAGCGGGATGGTGTGCTCGTGTCCTGGGCTGTTCCGAAGGGCGTGCCGACCAGTGCCGGAGAGAATCGGTTGGCCGTGCACACCGAGGATCACCCGCTCGAGTACGCCACGTTCTCGGGCACGATTCCGAAGGGGGAGTACGGCGGCGGTTCGATGACGATCTGGGATTCCGGGACGTACGAGACCGAGAAGTGGCGTGAAGACGAGGTGATCGTGCGCCTCAGTGGGAAACGGGTGCAGGGACGCTTCGCGCTGATCCGGACGAAGGGTGACCAGTGGTTGATGCATCTGATGAAGGATCAGAACGCGAGTTTCGGAACGGAGTTTCCCAAGAATCTCGAGCCGATGCTTGCCACCGCTGGAACGCTCGAAGGTCTCGACTCGCAGGAGTGGGCTTTCGAAGGTAAGTGGGACGGGATCCGAGTGATTCTCGAATATCATTCGGGCACAATGTCACTTCGCAGTCGCGCGGGTAACGACAAGACCGGGGACTATCCCGCCCTTGCCGGGTTGGCCGAGGTGCTGGACGGTCATGACGTGGTTCTCGACGGTGAAGTGGTGGCGTACAACGACGCGGGGGGCACCGATTTCGGTCTTCTCCAGCGAGGTGGGGAGCCGGTGTTCCTGGCCTTCGATCTTCTGTACCTCGACGGAGTGTCTTTGCTGCGGAAATCCTACTCGGACCGGCGCACCGTGTTGAATGCGTTGGCGGGCAAGGTCGGTGAGCTCGAGGTACCTCCACAGATCGAGGGCACGGCGGAGAACGCGTTGGAGGTGAGTACCGATGCCGGATGGGAAGGGATTGTCGCCAAACGTCGTGCATCGGTCTACCTTCCGGGGCGGCGTGGGTCGAGTTGGATCAAGGTGAAGAACTGGCGCACTCAAGAGGTGGTGATCGGAGGGTGGCGCACCGGGCAGGGCAATCGAGCACAGGGGATCGGGGCGCTGCTCATGGGAATTCCGGGTGAGGATGGATTGACCTACGTGGGACGCGTCGGTACCGGCTTCAGTGATCGCGACTTGGAGTCTTTACTTGCGACACTGGAACCGCTGCGTCAGAAGGAAAGTCCGTTCGGGGAGGAACTTCCAGCAGATGACCGCAAGGGTGCGGTGTGGGTGAGGCCGGAACTCGTCGGTGAGGTGCGGTTCATGGATTGGACGAAGACCGAGCGTCTGCGTCATCCGAGTTGGCGAGGTCTGCGGGAGGACAAGAAACCGGGCGACGTGGTGCGGGAAACAGTGCAATGACGGCCAACGCACCGACGAACGCGACTGCGGCACAGATTTGGATTCCGGTACTCATCGCCGAGGTGTAAGCCTGGTTCGCTGCGTCGGTCAAGGCACTCGCGGGGGGAGCGCCGGCATGGATCTGCGCCGGATCGGCTGTGGAAGTGTCGACTCCGGGTTCGAAGCGGGACCGGAAAACGGTGGCTACGACCGTCCCGATGACGGCGACGCCCAGAACTCCACCCAACTCTCGCACGACGCTGTTGATCGAACTGGCCATCGAAGCCTGCTGGGGCGCAACCGAAGACATCGACGTGGTTGTGGCCGGAGCCATGACCAACCCCATCCCCGCGCCGACCAGTGCCATGATCGCAGCCAGGATTCCGAACGGTGCGTACCTATCTGCTGCGATCGACAGGACCAACAGTCCCGCGGACATGACTGCGAGACCGGTCGCGATCGAACTGCGCACGCCGAATCGGCCGACCATACGATCGCTGCTGGAGGCGACAGTCGCCATCACTATCGCAAACGGAACTGCACCGACGCCGGCGACCAATGGACCGTAACCACGAACTAATTGGAGGTATTGCGTGTACGTGAAGAGAACTCCGAAAAGGGCGAAGAATGTTACGGCCAAGATGGCATTGGAGGTGCTGAACACTCGACTGGTGAAGATGCGCACGTCGGTCATCGGCGCCGAGGCCCGCAGCTCCCACCAGACGAATCCGGCGAGAAGTGCTGTTGCGCTGACGATCTCCAGCACCGTGACGGGCGACGACCATCCGCGAAGGCTTGCCTGGGTGAGGGCATCCACGATCAAAGCCAGTCCGCCGGCGGACAGCAGGAGTCCGGGGATGTCGAACGAACCCTTCGTGATCCCTCTTGCCGGGGGCACAAGAAAAACCGTCGCGGCGATCACACCGGCGACCAGTGGGACGTTTATCCAGAAGACGCTTCCCCAACTGAAATGTTCGAGAAGTACGCCACCGGCCACGGGGCCGATCGCGATTCCCAGTCCGGCGGTTGCAGACCAGATTCCTATCGCCCGGCCTCTCTCGTGCGGGGCGAACATCGAGACGACAAGTGACAGCGTCGCCGGCATGACCAGTGCGGCGGCTGCCCCCATCACTGTTCTCCATCCGATCAGCTGCATTGACGTGTGAGAGAGGGCAGCGAAGGCTGACCCGAGGGCGAACAAGGTGAGGCCGGTCAGAAGTATCCGACGGTGACCGAATCTCGCGCCGAGTCCACCTGCCGTGATGAGCAAGGCGGCGAACGCCAATGTGTATGCGTTGGTGATCCATTGCAGGTCGACGGTGGTCGCTTGCAGTTCGCGGGCAAGGGTCGGGATAGCGGTGTTGAGGATGGTGTTGTCGATCGTGACTACGACGAGGGATGTGCAGAGGGCGCCCAATGCTGCCCATCGTCGCCGGTCAGTGGGTTCGAGGGAATTCATCATGTCCTTACGAATGTAACCTTACGAATGTTTAGTGATGAGAACGTACCCCCTCGCCTTACATGTGTAAAGTTTGTCGGGTGAGTGATGTTTCCGAAGATGCCGATGAAACTGGGACGAGTGGTTCTCGGAGTACTCGCGCCCGAAATCCGAGAGGAAGCGGCGCACGGCTCCGCGGAGAGATCGTCGCCGCAGCGGCGACGCTCATCGCCCGCACCGGATCGGATCAGGCGGTGACGCTCCGATCGGTCGCTCGCGAAGTCGGGATATCCGCACCATCTATCTACGGACACTTTTCCGATCGCGATGCCATTGTCGAAGCGGTGGTCTCCGAATCGCTGGAGCAGTTGCATCTCGCCGTGGCCGACGCCGTTTCCGCACACCCCGACCCGGTCGAGGGTCTGTATGCCGGGTGCTCGGCATACGTCGAGTTCGGCATTTCCGAGCCCGCTCGGTATCGGGTCTTGTTCGGGTGGTCCAGGCCGAAAGGTCAGTCACCACAATCGGATACGCGAGGACTGGCCGCCTTCAACACGCTGGTGACCAACCTCGACGCGTGCGTCGCCGCTGGGAGGTCGGCCAGCACAGACACTTTTGTCGATGCGGTATCGATCTGGACTTCGCTGCACGGACAGGTGATGTTGCGGGCCGATCTTCCGGAATTCCCGTGGCCGTCGACCGACACCGTCGGTGAGATGGTGAGGAGCCTTGCGCGGCTTGTGAACTGACGCCTCAACCGTTTGCTGATCGGCAACCAGGCGAGGTCTGATCCAGCATCGTGAGATAGGCATCGAGCTGAGCTGCGCCGGCGAGAAGGTTGCGACTGCGTGTGGCCAGCCGGTCTTGCCAGGATTCGAGGAACGCTGACAATGCGTCTGCTCCGCCGGCCTCGCGCAGCGAATCGAGAAACTGAGCGACTTGCGACAGCCGATAGCCACCGCGCCGCAGCTGCCGTGCGATCTCGGCGTCGCGCACACACTCCGAACCGTATTCGCGATAACCCGTTGCCTGTTCGCGCTCGGGGCGCAGGATGCCGTGCTCTTCCCATGTGCGCAGTGTCGCCGGGTGAACGCCGAGACGGCGCGCCAGCTCACCCACCGTCAGCGCTGGACCGTGCACCAGTGCCGGTGCCATGGTGGACAGAGTCCCCAGCGCTGTGGCTACCTCGGTGCGAGTTTTTCGCTCGGCGAGCAGCGTCACGTGCGCACTGTCGATCAGGCGGTAGGCGGACTCGGTGTCGCCCTGGTTGGTCGCCCGCATGATTTCCGTGGCCCGCTGGTGCCCGTGACCGCCGCGCAATGCGAGGAAAGTGCGCAGGGCTTGCGCGTGCACTGGGGTGTATCGCCGGTAGCCGTAAGTGCTGCGCTCGCTCGGAGGGAGGATGCCGGCATCGTCGTAGTTGCGGATCGCCTGTGCGGACAACCCGTGTTCACGGGCAAGGTCTATGGGCCGCACTGATAACCTCCGATTGAGGCTTTTCACGGTATACCCCAGGTAATTGCCAGTGAAAGTTTCACTCCAATCTTCAACGATACTGTCGAAGGCAGTCCACCTTCGAAAGGGATGATCATGTCCACTGCCCCAGCGCTGAGTGAGTTCGGCCGCCAACTCGAAGACGCGGCAAGTCTTGGTCGTGCGGTCGACGAACTGCTCGCCACGCTAACCGAGGTGCCGACTCTGCTCGCCCTCGGCGAGCCGACCCACGGAGTCAAGGTATTTCCGTTGCTGCGCAACGAACTTCTCGGCCAACTGGTCGAACGAGGATATCGGTCGATCGTGCTCGAAACAGATGTCTTTGCGGCTTTGCTCGTGAACGACTACGTGAACGGGGGAGAGGCGGACATCGAGAAGGTGCTCGCCACAGGCTTCAGCCACGGATTCGGTGCGGTACCGGGTAACCGCGAACTCGTCGAATGGCTACGCGAGTACAACCACGGCCGCGCTCCGGCCGACCGAGTTCGCTTCTACGGCTTCGACGCTCCGGTGGAGTATTCCGGTGCACCGAGCCCACGTGGCGCGCTGTCTGCAGCAGGTGACTTCCTGCCCGCTGCGATGCGGCCGCACTCGTTCGACGGCATCGACCTTCTGCTCGGGCAGGACACCGACTGGACCAACCCGGCGGCGATGTTCGAACCGGCTGCGTCCGTCGGCAACTCCGATCAGGCTCGTGCCCTGCGCATCATTGCGGACGACCTCGCCAGCGTCCTGCGGCGCGCCGCACCTGTGCTGCGGCCCGCCGACCCGGCCGGGTACGACCTGGCCCTTGCACATTCACGCACCGCTCTGGGGCTCTTGCGCTATCACTCCGCGATGGCGAGTTCCGCTCCTGATCGCATCGGCACTCTGCTCAGTCTGCGTGCCGAGATGATGGCCGAGAACCTGTTGGCGGTCGTCGCCCAGGAGCAGCGACGCGGGCCGATCCTGCTCTTCGCACACAATGCCCATCTCCTGCGAGTGCCGTCCGACATGCCCGTCAACGGCGACGTGGTCAGCTGGGGGAGCGCCGGCTCACTTGTCGGACTTGTCCTCGGGGAGCGCTACGTATTTTTGGCAACCGACGCCAACCCCGACAGTGATCCGGGCACTCTGCAGGGAGCGTTGGCCGATGCGACCAGTCGGCGTGCCCTGTTTCCGGCGCCCGCACTTCGCGCAGCACTTGACCCGTCCGTCACCGCGGGAGAGGCGATCCTGCCCGGCCACCTGCCGCTGAAACCTTCGGAGTTGGACGGCGCCGACGCGGTCATCTTCGTCGCGGATACCGACGGGCAGCGTCATCAGTACTGGTAACAGCGTCAGGGGCAGAGCGCGTGAGAGAGTATCGCGACGGTGTCCGGCTGGTCCTTCGGCGTCGACGTCAGCGTCACGGTGAACGCACGATCCGGCGTCGCGCCGGACAGTGTGTAGTACCCGTAGATCCCGCCACTGTGGCCGGTATAGGTGACGCCGCAGGGAAGTTCGGTGGCGCCGACGCCCATCCCGTACCCGAGTCCCTCGGCTTCGGTGGCGGCGACCTGAGGGGTGGTCATCTCGGCAAGCTGCTCGGCCGGCACCACCTGCCCGTCGAGTAGTGCACGCCAGAAGGTGTTCAGGTCTGTGCCCGTCGAGACCATCGCTCCGGCAGACCAGGGGATCGACGGTTCCGTGCGGGAAACGTCGGTCAGGCCACCGTCGAGATCCTGATAGCCCGTCAGGTGATCGCCCCTGATGTCGAGCTCACCGGCCGGCGGGAGGTACGTGTCTTCCAAGTCCAGCGGATCGAGTATCCGAGACCGGAGTTCATCGGCGTAGCTGCGGCCACTCACGGATTCGACGAGCATTCCGAGAACGATGTAGTTGGTGTTGGTGTAGACGAACGACGTTCCGGGGACGAATTGCGCCGGTTTGCCGAGGGCGATGGCGACCGCGGCGGACGGCGTCAGCGTTCGGTTCTCGTTTGCTGCAATCCATTCGTCGGCGCCGGGTTCTCCGGCGAACTCGGGAAGGCCGCTGCGATGTTGCAGCAGTTGCCGCACGGTGATCGCGCTACCGTCGATGCCACTGCCGTCCATGTCACTGCTGTGCAGTAGGCCCGGGAGATACTGCTCGATCGGTGCGTCGAGGTCGACCTTGCCCTCGGCGACCAACTGCAGAACGAGCGAAGCTGTGAATGTCTTTGTCACACTTCCGATCCGGACGCGATCATTCTTGCCGATCGAATCGCCGTTGGTCCGGTTGGGCACGCCGCTGGTCATGACAGCCGTCGTGGTGCCGTCGTCGAGTGTTGCGATCGACCCGACGACACCCGACCTGGTGAGTCCGTCGAGATCCGATTGAATCTCCACTGCGCGCTGGAGCGTCGAGCAACCGACGAGTGCCGTGGTGGCTCCGATGATGACCGCGGCGACGAGCAGGTATGGGCGCATGAGTCGAATCTATGGACCTTGTCGTGCCGCGGGATCCAGGAAATCCCCCATCATTCCCTGATCTTCTGCCAGCCCGGGACGTAAGGCCCGTTTGTTCAAAACCGACAAATCGGATCAATCATTCCTGTCCGAACACCACGTCCACGCCGTTAACATCCGAACGAAGTGTTTGTTTTCACGTGTCTTACCAGTTCACGGCTATCGAGGTGCGCTGCCGCGCGCCGAAACGACTCCCACGAAGGACGGATGCATGAAGAAGTCGACACTCCGCACGGGAACGGTCGCGGCTTTGCTGACCGGAAGTGTCCTGTTGCTCTCCGCTGCCCCCGCCTCAGCCGACCCGGGAAGCCTCGGTAGCGGTGGCAGTAGCGGGAGTTCCGGAAGCTTGGGAAGCACGGGCAGCATCAGCAGCGGATCAGCCGCCCTTCCGATTCCGAGTCCGGCAGGGCTGATCGCGCTGGCAGCGGCGAGCACTCAGACCGGAAAGCCCTACCAGTGGGGCGGCGTCGGGCCGAACTCGTGGGACTGCTCCGGGCTGGTGCAATGGGCGTTTCGGCAGGCCGGCGTGAATCTGCCACGGACCAGCCAACAGCAGGCCAACGTCGGACAGCCGGTTCCCCGGTGGGCCCTCGCCCCCGGCGACGTCATCACCTTCTACCCCGGTGCGACGCACGTCGGCATCTACGCTGGGTTCGGAATGGTGTTCAACGCCTACGGAGTTGGTGTTCCGACCGGACTGACGCCGCTGGCGGATCTGCCGATCAACAACATCCGCAGGTTCTAGAACCTGCACAGAACCTTCACAAGTCCTCCCAGGTTCATCCACGAGGGCCGAATACAGTCAGTTCCATGAGTCAGCGAAGAGTGCTCGTGGTCGACGACGAGGTCAGCATCTGCGAGTCCATCGCGGCGAGGCTGCGTGCCGAGGGCTACGACGTCGAGCTGGCGTTCGACGGTCCCAGCGCGGTGGCCCGCTGCGAGCAGATGGACGCAGACCTGGTGGTACTCGACGTGATGATGCCGGGATTCGACGGACTCGAAGTCTGCCGCCGCATCCAGGCCGTGCGCCCGGTGCCTGTGCTGATGCTGACCGCTCGCGCCGATGAAACGGACATGCTGATCGGTCTCGGCGTCGGGGCCGACGACTATCTGAGCAAGCCGTTCAGCATGCGTGTGCTCGTCGCCCGGGTGCAGGCTCTGCTTCGGCGTGCGGATCGCGCGGAGCACGCTGCTCGCCCGGTGGCCGACCTCCTCGAGTTCGGTGACGTCGTGATCGACCTGACCGAACGTCGAGTGCGCCGTGATGCGCAAGAAGTTCACCTGACTCGCACCGAATTCGATCTCATCGCCTATCTGGCGGAGCGGCCGCGAGCCGCGATCCCGCGGGAGTCGCTGCTCGAGGAGATCTGGGGCTGGGGTGAGGGAGCGGGCAGTCGGACCGTCGACAGCCACGTCAAGGCACTGCGACGCAAGCTCGGACCTTCCGTGATCCGGACCGTTCACGGCGTCGGGTACGCCTGGGACGTGCCGCGATGAGCGGCGTCGACCGACTCTTTGCACGGTGGCCGCGGCCGCTGGACCCGATGCGGTCCTTCAAGGTGAAGGTCGGCCTCCTGGTTGTCGCAGCACTGGTGTTCGCCGCGGGTGGTTTCTGGCTGACGTCGCAACAACCGTTTCGTTTTGCTCTACTGACGGCGTTGGTTGTCGCTCTCGGCGTTACGCAGGTGCTCGCACACGGGATGACGTCACCGCTTCGCGAGATGACGGCCGCGGCGAAGGCGATGGCGCGCGGCGACTATTCGCGGCGAGTACGAGCGACTTCCAGAGACGAAGTAGGCGAACTCGCCCATGCGTTCAATCGGATGGCCGAGGACCTCGGGGCCGACGACCGGTACCGCCGCGAGTTGATCGGCAACGTCTCCCACGAATTACGGACGCCCATCACCGCTTTGCAAGCCATGCTCGAGAACGTCGTCGACGGTGTCGAAGAACCGGATCCGGCGATGATGAAATCGGCGCTGCGGCAGACGGAACGACTGGGCGCGCTGGTAGCCGACCTTCTCGATCTCTCGAAACTCGAGGGTGGCGCTATGCCGTTGAAACGCCGCCGTTTCGAGGTCGAGCCGTTCCTACGCGAGCTGTCGAGTGTGAGTGCGGGCGACATCGAGATAGACGTCAAGCCTCCGCAATTGTCCGTGGTCGCCGATCCGGATCGCCTCCATCAGGTGGTGACCAACCTGGTGGACAACGCGGTTCAGCACGGGAACGTCGACACCAAAGTTGTGATCCGAGTACGTACCGGCAGCGCGGGGGAGTTGGTGCTCGACGTCCACGACGACGGCCCCGGCATCGAACCACAGGCCCGTGAGCGAGTGTTCGACCGCTTCATCCGCGGCGGCTCGACCGACGGGGGCACCGGACTCGGCCTCGCGATCGCGAAGTGGGCGGTCGAATTACATGACGGCAGGATTGCCGTCGTCGATGCCCCGTCGGGTTGTTGCATTCGAGTAGTGCTGCCGCAGAACTGAATCAAAGTCCCTGACGAGATCGAGAGATCTCGCGATGGCGCATGTCTTCATCGGCATTCGTCTGTACTTCCGACCCTGAAAATTGAACCAGACACATAGGAGATCACATGAGCGCTCCGATAGTAATTCCACCGAAACCGCCGATGCCGGCCGTAAAACCCAAGCGTCCCAGCCGGTTCTGGCGTCCCGATCGCACGTCGATGGCCACCCGCTCGATGCTCCTCGGCGCGGCCGCAGTAGGGGTGCTTGCGGCCCTGATCCTCGACCCAGGGTTCGCGAGTATCGCGTACGTGATCGTGGGTGCCGGTGTGGTGATCGTCTTCGGGATTCTGACGCCGCCGCGGATGACCGTGACGCAGTGGGTCGCCGCCATCGGGATGCTCGCACTGCTGGGTGTTGCCGCCGTTCGCGGTGCGGAGTGGTTGGTGTTCCTCTGCGTCGTGGTTGCGTGGGTTCTGTTCACGTGGACGCTGATCGGCGGGCGGACGTGGACCGGGATACTTCTGGGAACGCTTGCTCCCTGGCGGGCACCGCACCGGACGGTCAACTTCGTTCGTCGTCGAAAGCTCGCTACCCGCTCTGCTCCGCGGGTGCCGGCGGCGCGAGTTGTCGTCGTAAGCGCAGTGTCGATTCTTCTCCTGTTGATTTTCGGATCTTTGTTCGTGAGTGCGGATCCGGAGTTCGCGAAGATCTTCGGCGGCTTCGCTCCGGCCATCTCGGTGTCGAACCCGGGGGCACGGATCTTTGCCGGCGTCGTGATGGCGTTCGGCACGCTGGTTGCGGTGTATCTGCGCCGCAGAACGCCGACGGTGGACGCGTTTGCACCTGCGCCGGCGACGCCGTTGCCGATGTGGGAGTGGGCGGTCCCGCTCGGAGTACTCAACGTGCTGTTCCTCGGTTTTGTCGCAGTACAGACGAAGACGCTGTTCGGGGGAGACGAGCACGTACAGGTGACCGATGGACTGACCTATGCGGACTATGCGCGTGAGGGTTTCTGGCAGCTCATGGCGGTTACCGTGCTGACGCTGCTCGTCATCGCCGTCGCAGTGCGGTACATCGACCGCCGCGACGCTGGATCGAGGCGTCTTGCCCGCGGACTGCTGGGTGCCCTGTGTGTCTTCAGCCTGGTGATCGTGGCGTCCGCTGTGCACCGGATGTGGTTGTACGAGAATCAGTACGGTTTCACGGTGCTCCGGGTCAGCGTCTTCGCGACAGAGCTGCTTCTTGGCTTCGTGTTCGTGTTGTTGCTCGTCGCAGGTATTCGGATGTCCGGGAAGTGGCTGCCCACAGCTGTTCTCGCCACTTCGGCCGTCGCGCTGCTGGCCTTCGCGGTGTTCAACCCCGACGCGTACATCGCGCAAAAGAACGTGGAACGGTTCGAGGGCGGCAAGAGCATCGATGTTTCCTACTTACACGGACTCTCCGTCGACGCGGTACCTGCCTTGGATCGTCTACCGGAACCGCAGCGTTCATGTGCCTTGAGCAGATATCGATTCGGAGTGCCGGGCACCACTGCGCCCTGGGAGTTCAACGCAGCGCGTGAGAAGGCCCGCGACATCCTGGAAGGTCGCCCGGTGGGGCCGTGCCTGCAGATGTACACGGTCGGATAGACGCAGGGCGATTGTGCAGCCGCGCGGCAGATGGCCTGCGCGGCTGCACAATCGGCGAGCGTCGCCTGGTCGATCAGTGCACGGCGAGTGAGATTTTCTCCCGTTCCTCCGCGGACACCACATCTCGGGTGGAGCGTAAGTCGACGGTCACGCTGTGGAGTTTGCCGCCGTAGCGGAACGTGCCCTTCTCCGCGAACTCTTCCGCCACCGGGCTTCCCCGGTTGATGCCGACGTCGAGCTGTTCGTTCATGCTGAAGATCGCCCGAGTGGTCTTCTCGATCCGGCCTTCGGAGACCACCTCGTCGTCGACGCTCAGGGTGGCGGTTCCACCCTGGCCGATTCCGCCGCCGTCGTACTCGAAGTGGACGGACACCTCGCGCGTATCGGGTGCCAGCGGGTTGCGCCCACGCACGAAGGTCAGACCACCGCCGCTGAAGTTGTAGCAGTAGACGGGGACGGAATCGAGTATGTACAAAGCGAATCCGCCGAACCGGCCACCGAGGCTGACCAGCATGCCGTCGGCGACGCTACCCAGACTCGCGGTCAGCGTGTACGAGCGGTTGAAGAACGTCGGCGCGGCTTTCTCGACCAGACCGTTCATGTGTGGGTACAGAGTGAGGGTCTTGCGGCCCATCATCGGATGCGGGGGTCGTGATTCCGCGGTGGCGTGGCGACCGACCGTTCTGTCGTCCAGCGGCAGCACCTGATATTTGGCCGCCTCGACGAGGAACTTTTCCTTGAGCCGGGCCAGGATCTCGGGATGCTCGTCCGCGAGATCGCGGGCCTGCGACCAGTCGACCGAGGTGTCGTACAGCTCCCAACGGTCCTCGCTCATCGGTGTGAGCTCGAGGCCGTGAGTGGCCATCAGCCAGGGTGCGCGGTGGGCCGTGACTGCGGTCCAACCGTGATCGTAGATTCCGCGGTTGCCGAAGATCTCGAAATACTGTGTGGTGTGGCGCTCTTCGGCGTCGGGCTCGGCGAAGGTGTAGTTCATCGCCACGCCTTCCATCGGTTTCTGGGTAACCCCGTCGACGCTGGACGGTGCCGGAATACCGGCAGCTTCCAGGATCGTCGGCGTGATGTCGACGCAGTGATGCCATTGCTCCCTGATGCCTGGCTTGTCGATCCCCTTGGGCCAGTGGGCGATCAGGCCGTTTCGGGTACCGCCGTAATGGGACGCAACCTGCTTGGCCCACTGGTACGGGGTGTCGAGAGCCAGAGCCCAGGACGCCGGATAGTGCGGGTAGCTGGTTTCGGTCCCCAATTCGTCGTAGCGCGCCAGTACGTCGGATGTCGCACTCTTGTAACCGTTGAGGCCGGCGAGGTAGTTGAACGAGCCCTCCATTCCGCCTTCCGCGGAAGCGCCGTTGTCACCCATCATGTAGAGCACCAGAGTGTTGTCGAGTACACCCATGTCCTGCAACCGGTCGACGAGTCTGCCTACCTCGTCGTCGGTGTGCTCGAGAAACGCCGCGTACAACTCCATCAAACGGGCCGAGACCTTCTTCTGGTCGTCGTCGAGTTCGTCCCAGTGTGGGAGCCCTGGAGCCCAGGGGGCCAATTCGGTGTCAGGAGCGACGACGCCCAGTTCCTTCTGCTTTTGGAGGGTGATCTCGCGTTGGCGATCCCACCCGTGATCGAATTCGCCGAGGTACTTGTCCAGGTAGCGGTCCGGGACCTGGAGTGGAGCGTGGCACGCGCCGAAGGGGAGGTAGCAGAACCACGGCTTGTCGGGGTCCATCGTGTTGACGCCCTCGACCCATTCGATCGCGTGGTCGACCAGATCCTCTGACAGGTGGTAACCCTCCTGTGGTGTCTTGGGTAAGTCGACCATCGTGAAGTCCTCGTAGAGAACCGGGGTGAACTGGTCGGACTCGGCACCGAGGAAACCGTAGAACTTGTCGAAACCCTCACGGACTGGCCAACGATCGAACGGCCCGGCAGCGGTGGTCTCCCACGTCGGGGTCTGGTGCATCTTGCCGAAAGCACCTGTCGCATAGCCGTTTCCCTGTAGGACGCGTGCGACCGTGGCGGCAGAGGCGGGGCGGGTCCCGTTGTATCCCGGTGCCGCGTTGGCCATTTCGGAGATGACACCCATACCGACACTGTGGTGGTTGCGCCCGGTCAGTGTGGCGGCACGCGTCGGCGAGCACAGAGCCGTGGTGTGGAATCGGCTGTATTTCACGCCGGTTTCGGCCAAACGCTCGGCGGTGGGGGTGCGGCACGGGCCACCGAACGCGGAGGGTGCGCCGAATCCGACGTCGTCGATCATGATCAGCAGCACGTTCGGGGCCCCGGCCGGCGGGCGAAGCGGTTCCGGGCGGGTGTACGGGGGATTCTGATCGGGGTAGTACACGGCGGCCGCGACGCTCGGCGTCTCGGGAATGATCGGAATGGAATGGCGATTCACCAGCAGGCTCCTTGGCGTGTGCAAAACCGGGTGGATTAAGCAGTCGTCTTAATCTGGAGCGTATCGATCGGAATTCAGTTGACGGCGTATGTCTCGTTGACTGGGACAACTACCCCTGTGAGTGGTTAAGGGGTCCCTGCACTCCCTAACCGCGCACAGGGGATGGGGCTTGCGGAATTAAGACAGTGACTTATATGGTCGGTGTATGCCCGCCTCGTTGGATGCCAAGAACGCCATGATCGCCGTCGCCGAGCGGATGTTCGCCGAGCAAGGTATTCACGAAGTGTCCATGCGGGACGTAGCGACTGCGGCCGGGCAGCGCAACAACTCTGCAGTTCAGTATCACTTCGGTGGGCGAGACGGTCTGGTGCTGGCCGTATTCCGGCATCGGATGGATCAGATAAACGCAGCAAGACTGTCGTATCTCGACGACATCGACGCCAGTGGGCGGACCGACTTGGTGCGCGCATTGGTCGAAGCCTTTCTGTACCCGCTGGCAGATTTTCTGGCGACGGTCGACGGGTCCAACTATGCGAGGTTCATTGCCCGAATCTCACCGTCGGTGGATACGCAGAGTGCTGAGTTCCGCGAGGTCAGCGAGGGGATCAACGAAGTTGTCGTCAGGTTGACGCGGGCATTGCCACATCTGCCCCGCCGCGTCGCGGTGGAACGGATCGATCTGACGTTCAACATGAGCGTCTCCGCTCTGGCAATCTTCGAGCAGCGCCGCGAAGACGAAAACCCGGTTGTGCAGGCAGATTTCGATACGACGGTGGATCATCTGGTCGATCTCGCGGTAGGAGCACTGACCGCGCCCCAAAGCGCACACAAACGCACACGAGCAAAGCGGGTGCACGCGTCGACTGACGTGTGACCCCACGACACGACAGGACGGAGTCATTCGATGGCTACCCTTACATCCTCACGAACAGTCCAAATCGGCAATCACACAATCGAATTCGGACCACGCGGAATGAGGCGAAACCCGGAAGGCGTTGAATCGAGGCCGTACGAGCGGTTCACTCTGACACCCGTCACACCGTTCATCGGTGCCGAGATCAGCGACATCGACCTGCATGATCCGTCGGAGGAGCAGATCGAGGACGTGCGTCGGGCCCTGCTCGAATGGAAGGTCGTGTTCTTTCGGGACCAGCCGATTTCGAGCGTGAATCATCGTGACTTCGCTGCCCATTGGGGCGAACTCGAGGTCCATCCACTTCTCCCACAGGGAGAGGTTCCGGCAGTCGTCAGATTCGAACGCGGAGAGGACAGTCCAGGAACCGAGAACATCTGGCACGTCGACGTCACCTGGACGAAGACGCCGCCGCTCGGTTCAGTACTTCGGGCGATCGACGTACCGCCTGCCGGTGGTGACACGCTCTGGGCTGATATGGGTAACGCCTTCGACTGCCTCCCCGACGAGATCAAGGACTTGATCGACGGCAAGGACGCCATCCACGATTTTGTGCCGTCCTTCGGACGCGGCATGAGCCCGGAGAAGTTGGAACAGATGAAGGAGCAGTACCCGCCGGTCCTGCACCCGATGGTGCGTAAGCATCCGGAGACCGGGCGTAAGACTCTGTTCGTCAACAGCCTTTTCACCACCCACATTCCGGACATGGATCCTGTCGAAGGCAACGATCTGCTCAACCTGCTGTTCGCGCAGGTCAAGGTCCCGGACTTTCAGTGCCGCTTCAAGTGGGCGCCGAATTCCATTGCCTTCTGGGACAACCGGGCTACCCAGCACTACGCAGCGAGTGATTACCTCCCTCATCGCCGCGTGATGGTGCGGGTGGCAATCCTCGGAGACGTGCCCTTCTGATTTACGTCTGCGGAATGCGGATGATGCACCGGAAGCCGACGTGGCAGGTCGAGGACTCCTCGGATTCGCCCTGCCGCGCGGCAGGGCGGTAGCGCAGGCAGTAGTTCGGTGCACACAGATGTGAGCCGCCCTTGATCACCCGTCGTGCGTAGGGTTCGCCCGCCAACGCCTCCGTGGCGAACTCCGCTCGGGGATTACGAGGAATGCAGCACGACGAGGCCGGCGCGACGTTCTTGGAACTGTGGGCGTGGTCGGACGTGTAGTGATCGGCCGTCCATTCCCACACGTTCCCGGCCATGTCGAACAGTCCGTAGCCGTTGGGCCGGAACTTTCCGACCGGAGCAGTGCGCTCGTAACCGTCCTCGAGCAGGTTCTCCCAGGGGAACTGGCCCTGCCACACGTTGCCACCGGGCCGCCCGCCCGGAGAGTCGTGATCGCCCCACACGTAGGCCTGGCGATCGAGTCCGCCGCGGGCGGCAAACTCCCACTCGGCCTCGGTCGGGAGTTCCTTGCCGGCCCACGCGGCGTAGGCCTGGGCGTCGAAGTACGACACGTGGGTGACGGGGTGCCGTTCACGTCCCCCGATGTTGCTGTCAGCGCCCTCGGGATGGCGCCAGTCGGCGCCGGGAGTGAACGACCACCACTGGGTGTAGTCGTCGAGTGAGACCGGGCCGGGTGGCGAAGTGAAGACCAACGATCCCGGAACGAGGAGGGCTGGATCGGCATCGGGATAGTCGGCGGGATCCGGGGCGATTTCCGCAGTGGTGACGTGGCCGGTTGCCTTCACGAAGCGTTGGAACTCGGCGACCGTCACCGCCGTCGTGTCCATCCAGAATCCGTCGACGGTGACCTGGTGAACTGGGCGTTCTTCCGGATAGAAGTCTTCGGAGCCCATCCAGTACGTCCCACCCGGGATCAAAGACATGTTCTTCGGGGGAGTTGCCGTGGAGTGAGGCGTCGTCATGAATTCAAGAATGGCACGTTGGTCGCGCCGATGTGGGGAGAGTCCCACCTGGTGCCCTCGGCAGGATTCGAACCTGCGACCCTTCCTTTAGGAGAGGAATGCTCTATCCCCTGAGCTACGAGGGCGGGGAGCGTACCGACAAGCGCTGAAGACCCTGTGCTGCCGGGGTTTTCGCTTCTCGATACTGCTGTTGCGTCCGCTCGACCTGTCGGCACGAAGCCTCGGGCGTCACAGCTGCGCTAGTCAGTGTAGCGGCCCGCCGACGAGGTCGCGAAGTCGACGGTATCGCCGGGTGCAAGCAGGAGCCGTACCGATCGCACTGATCGCAATGGTGTTCACCGCGGAGCAGGCACGGCATCGTGCGGGAATGACCCGCAGAATCCGCTTCAACGCCTTTGCCATGAACTGCGTCGCCCACCAATCGCCAGGTCTGTGGCGCCACCCGGAGGACCAGTCGTCCAGGTACACGGATCTGACGTACTGGACGGAGTTGGCGAAGCTCCTCGAGCGTGGACGATTCGACGGGCTGTTCCTGGCTGACGTGTTGGGAACGTACGACGTGTACGGCGGCAATCACGACGCAGCGCTGCGGCAGGGCGCGCAGGTACCGGTCTCGGACCCGCTACTGCTGGCGTCGGCGATGGCTGCCGTGACCGAGCACTTGGGCTTCGGGATCACCGCAGGTACAGCTTTCGAGCATCCCTACCCGTTCGCTCGGCGCTTGAGCACCCTCGACCACCTGACGAACGGGCGAATCGGGTGGAACGTGGTCACCGGATACCTCCCCTCGGCCGCGCGGAACATGGGCGAGGACGACCAACTCCAGCACGACGATCGCTACGACCACGCGGACGAGTACCTCGAAGTTCTCTACAAGTTGTGGGAAACGTCGTGGGAAGACGACGCGGTGGTGCGTGACAGAACCACCGGGGTCTACACGGACCCCGCCAAGGTTCATCCGATCGAGCACGAAGGCAAGCACTTCACGGTTCCGGGCATCCACATCTCCGAACCTTCTCCGCAGCGGACGCCGGTCATCTTCCAGGCCGGCGCGTCGCCTCGTGGGGTGCGGTTCGCCGCTGCGAATGCCGAGGCGATCTTTGTGGGTGCACCGACAAAGGCGATTCTCAAAGACACCGTTGCTCGAATCCGAAACGAACTGACGAAGGTCGGGCGAGATCCGTACTCGGCCCGCATCTACACACTGTTGACGATCATCACCGACCGAACCCCTGAGTTGGCCCAGGCGAAGCTCGAGGACTACCGCAGCTACGCGAGTAGTGAAGGCGCGCTCGTTTTCACCTCGGGGTGGATGGGAATCGACCTCTCCGGATACCGAGCGGACGAGCCGATCGGGAACGTCGAGAGCAATGCCATTCAATCCGCGGTCGCATCGTTTCGTCAGGCCGACGAGAAAGGCGGCGAATGGACGGTGGGGGACATCGCGGAGTGGGCGGGCATCGGCGGGCTCGGCCCGATCGTTGTCGGTTCCGGCGCGGAGGTCGCCGACGAGTTGCAGGAGTGGGTGTCCGAGACCGACGTCGACGGTTTCAATCTCGCGTACGCGGTGACTCCCGGAACCTTCGAAGACATTGTGGAGCATGTGATTCCGGAGCTGACCAAACGAGGTGCCTACCAGGGCGACTACGACGAGGGAACGCTGCGCAACAAACTGTTCGGGCGAGGGGACAGGCTGCCGCTCGAACACCGAGGCCGGAGCTTCGACCGGATCCGCACTGCCGGCTGAGCGGGGACCTCAGGACCAACCGGACCCGGGTACGTGAACCGAGGTGGTGAGGTCGACCGCCTCGATGTCCGAAGACCTCAACTCTTCACCACACACACTGCAACCCAAGCGTGCTTCGAACCGTTTACCGCAGGCCTTGTGATGGAGAACGATGTCCGGGCCGTCCGCGGATCTGAACCAACGCTGACCCCAGGAGATCATGCACATCACCACGGGGAAATACGCCGTGCCCTTGGCGGTGAGTCGATACTCCGACCACTGTGGGCGATCCGGAAGCGGACGCGTTTCCATTACACCGATCTCGGTGAGGTGCTTCAAGCGATCCGCGACTATCGCCGGTGGTGCACCGGTGATCTCGGCGAACTCTCCGTAGCGGCGAGCGCCTCGGAAAGCTGCACCGATGATCGCCGCTGACCAGCGATTGCCGACAAGTTCCATCGTGTGAGCCAGAATCTCCGGACGGCGTTCGGACTTGGTGGAGCGTCGCCGCGACGTTGCTTCCGGGACACTGCGTGAGAAGTCCCCACTCGGACCCATTTGGGAGTCCAGGGATCGTACGTCCACGTCCTCGCCGCACTCCTTGCAGCGCAGGATCGGGGTGAAGTCGTTTCCGCAGGTGCTGTGCCGCAGTGGTGGAAGCGGCTGGGTTTCATTGGGCGCCCACTGCTTCTCCCACGACCACATGGTGATGAGGACGGGCCAGATCGACTGCCCTTTGCGGGTGACCGAGTATTCGTGCCTGGGCGGGTTCTGCTGATACTCACGACGCTCGAGCATTCCGCCGGCCGTCAGGACCGCCAACCGTGAGGACAACACGGAGTTGGAGATTCCCCCGAGGGCGAGCCAGTCGTTGTATCGCCGCGACCCCAACAGGGCGAATCGCAGAATCCAGAGGTTCCACTCGTCCCCCAACAACCCGAGCGTGACGGCCAGTGCGTTCGGACCGCCGGCAGGCAACTCGGTGACGCCCGCCGACGCGGTGGGTGTCGAAGATCCGGCTGCATTCACTCGTACCACCCCGAAATCATAGGCCGCGCACCCTGCGGCACCGCGAGACCGTACCGAATGGTCTGCAGAAAGAGTCGGGAATCACTCGGTGCGGGCAATGAGTAACGCTTCCTGAGTGATCTGGCAGATCTGGAGTCCGGATCGATCGAAGACCGCCGCATTCACTACTGCTCTGCCGGTGTGAGCTGTGGGGGTCGAGTGCTCGAAGAGCAGCCACTCGTCCGCCCGCACAGGACGCTGAAACCACATCGTGTGATCGAGGGACACACCAGTCCAGTCCGTGTCGAGCGAGTGCTCCTGCCCGATGTCGTAGCCGTGCGGAGTCAGTGCGGTTGCCATCAGCATCAGATCACTGGCATAAGCGAGAGCAGCCACGTGAATCAGTGGATCGTCGCTCAGCCGCTGAGCCGAACGCATCCAGATGTTGCGCGGAGGCGCCGCCGAATGCGCGGTGGGGGAGTGCGAATCAAGGGGGGAAACACGAATCTCGATGGCGGAGAACTCCTCCCACACCTCACCCAACCCACCGTCTGCCTCGGCCAACTCTTGCAACGTCACGCACTCAGTGGGCGGGAGTGCGGTAGGTACTGCGCGACTGTGAGTGATGCCCTCGTCGATCGAGGAGGCAGAGACCGTGGAACGGCAGACGAGTCGTCCGTCCTGGTGGACGTCGACGCCTCTGGTGGACAGGCGTTTTCCATCCCGAAGTCGATCTACCGAGAACTCGGTTGCATGCTCCGTCGATCCCGGGCGAAGGAAGTGGGTGTGGACGGAACTGATCGCTTTGCCGTCGGTAACCGTGTGCCCGGCTGCGAGAATCGACTGGGCTACCAGTTGGCCGCCGAACAATTGAGGTAGACGAACGCCGTCGTTCGACCCCTGCCACCGGTCCGGGCCGGTCGATTCCAGATCGAAGACGTCGGCGAGACCACTCGTGGGGGCGCTCACGACGCGTGGTTTCGTGCCGGACGGGGTGGACGAGGTAAGAATCCGCTGGTCCGGGCGACGTAGTCGTCGTAGGCCTGCCCCTTGCTCTTGCGCATGCCGCGTTCGAGAAGGGCCTTACCGCTGTAGCTCACCAGCAGTTTGATCATGACGATCGGAGAGACGATCGTGATCAGCGCCAATGGATCACCAAGCGCGAGGATGAACAGTCCGACCCAGACGCATGCATCACCGAAGTAGTTGGGATGGCGGGTCCAGGCCCAGAGCCCACGGTCCATCACCTTCCCGGCATTGGCCGGATCGGCTTTGAAGCGGGAAAGTTGGTAGTCTCCAACCGATTCGAAGACGAAGCCGACGGTCCAGACCGCGATGCCGATCGCGCCGAGGACTCCGAGGGCGCGAAACTCGTACATCGCGAACTGGACGGGCAGCGACACCACGAGAATGAGGACGCCCTGGAGGCCGTAAATTTTGCGAATCAGGAACGGAACCAGCGGTCCCTGTTGATGTTTGAGCAGGGCAGTATAGCGCTTGTCCTGCCCGTGCCCACGGTTTCGGAAGCCGATGTACAGGCCGAGTCGCATTCCCCACACCACAGTCAGTGCCAGCACGACGAGGCGACGCAGATCGTTGCCGTCCGATCCGATGGACGTCAGGTACGAGACGGCGGCGACGACGGCAAAGCCAGGCCCCCAACAGATGTCGATGATCGAGTGATTGTTCATGCGGATGGCTACGGCCATCACGACTGCGATGAAGACGAGCATGGCGAGTGCGCTCACACCGAAGTTCAGTGCAAGGTCGCCCAGTGGGATGTCGGTCATGCGCGCGCTTTCTGATTGTGGTGGTCGAGCAGTTCGGAAGCGAAGTCCGCGAAGGCTTCCTGTGCGCTCGGATAGGTGTGAGGAGCGCCGAGTCGGCTGGTCACGAGTAGCGCGTCGAGCGCTTTGGCATCGAGTTCTGTGGTGGTGGGCAAGAATTCGGTCGAGCCCTCGACGGCGTCGGCCGAACGCACCCCGTTGCCTGCCGTGACGATCACCTGCCCGTTGGTCGTGGACTCGGGATCGACGAGGGCGGTGACCACCGGGGCTACCAGGTCGGCACCCATGATGTCGATGAATCGTGGATCCATTCCGGATTCGGTCATCTGCGTAGTGGCATAGGGCAGTACGACATTGGTGAACACATTGCGACTCGCACCTTCACCGGCTGCGGTGCGTCCCAATGCGATGACTGCTCCCTTGCTGGCGGCGTAGGCGGACACGGTGGGTTCCCCGTGCAGTCCTGCGGTCGAGGCAATCATCACGATGCGCCCGAATCCGGCTTCGCGCATCACTCGGGAGGCTTCGGCGGCGACCAGTGCGGTTCCGACGACGTTTGTCGTGATGACGGTGCTGAGGTTCTCGGCGGTAGTGCGATGAAGCATCTGCGGTCCGCTGACCGCGGCGCTGGTGATGCAGAAATCGAGTCGTCCGAACCGAGTGAGAGCGTCGTCCACCAACTTTCGGCCGACGTCGGGGTCGGTGACGTCGTCGTGGTTGGCGACGGCCTGTCCACCGGTTTCGAGGATTTCGTCGACGACCTGATCTGCAGGGCCTCGGCCGCTCGAATCGAGTGTGCGATTCCGATTGTTGACGATCACCGTGACCCCTCGGCTCGCGAGATGCAGTGCGACGGCACGGCCGAGGCCCTTACCCCCTCCCGTGACGACGGCAACGCGGCCGGAGAGTGAACTGACGGTCATGAGGCGATCCGTTCGACGAGCACCGCGACTCCGACACCGGCGGCGCCGCTGACCGCGGCCACACCGTAGCGTCCGTCGCTCCGTACCAGTTCGTCGACACATGCGCCGACGAGAATTGCTCCGGTGGCGCCGAATGCATGGCCCATCGCCATCGTGCCTCCGTTGGGGTTCATGCGGTCCGGCCCGGCGTCAAGATCGCGGCGGAACCGTAGGCAGAGTGCGGAGAACGCCTCTGCGAACTCGAACACGTCGATGTCCTGTGGACGAAGCCCGGCTCGCGCGATGACTGCCTCCACGGCGCTCTGGCCCGCAGTGAGCATGAGGACCGGATTCACCGAAGTCGAGGCGGATCCGATGATCCGTGCGCGAGGGGTCAAGCCGGCTCTCGCCGCGGCTTTCTCGGATCCGAGGAGTAGGAGCGCTGCCCCGTCGGCCATGGCGGGAGAGGATCCGACGGTGTGCAGGTGTTCGATCTTGCCGACCTCAGGGTAGGCGGCGAGCGCGAGTGCATCCTGACCGGCGGCGCCGAGCCCTTCGAAGGCCGGAGGCAGCGCGGCGAGTCCCTCTGCCGTCGTCTCTGCCCTGACCAGTTCGTCGTGCGCGATTCCGGCTTCACCATTTCTGCCGGGGACAGGCACAACGGACCGCTCGAATGCGCCGTTGCGCCAGGCCTCGGCAGCCTTGTGCTGGGTTTCGACGCCGTACGCATCCAACTCGTCGCGGGAGTACCCCTCGATCGTGGCATTCAAGTCGGCGGCAACACCCATATGGATGGAACCGATCTGCGCGATAGTTGCCGGGTCGATCCACAGCGGTCCTCGATCACTGAACATCGGAGTCCGGGAGACACTTTCGACGCCACCGGCCACGACGAGGGACACGTCGTCGCCGCGAATGCGGGCCGCGCTCTGGCCGACTGCGTCGACGCCGGATGCGCAGAAACGATTGAGGGTCGCGCCGGGAACGGAATCGCCCCAACCGGCAAGGAGTGCGGCAGTTCTCGCGATGTTCGCGCCCTGCTCGTCCACCTGCGATGCGCAACCGAGAACGACGTCGTCGATCTGTTCTGCGGCGAGGTTCGTTCGACCCTGCAAAGCCTTGGCCAGGTGGACGACAAGATCGACTGGGCTGTGTTCGTGGAGGGCGCCTCGCGCCGATGCTCGACCGCGCGGCGTTCGCACGTAGTCGAGGACAAAAGCATCAGTCATTTTCAACCCTTCAATTAGTAGAGTTACTCTGCTAGTTGTAGTACGGTTGCGGTGAAATTACAACCGCCGTTGCGCGGGTATCTCGGTGACGTCACCGAGGCCGGATCGGCAAGGGGAGAGGTCATGACTGTTTCGAACATTTGGATTCTCGGCGGGTACCAATCCGACTTCGCACGGAACTTCACCCGTGAGGAACTCGATTTCGCGAACCTTGCCGAAGAGGTGGTGAACCACACCCTGGACGCGGCGAAGGTTCCTGCCACCGACATAGAGGTGATCCACGTCGGTAATGCCTTCGGGCAATTGTTTGCCGGCCAAGGTCAGCTGGGCGCGATGCCCGCCACCGTGCATCCAGACCTGTGGGGTGTGCCCTCGTCTCGGCACGAGGCGGCGTGCGCATCGGGCAGTATCGCTGTACTTGCAGCGATGGCAGACCTGCGCGCCGGCAACTACGACGTGGCTCTGGTGATGGGTATCGAACTGGAGAAGACGGTTCCGGGTGATGACGCGGCCGGCCATCTGGGCGCTGCAGCCTGGGTCGGACACGAAGGTCAGGAAGCAAAATTCATGTGGCCGTACATGTTCGACCGTGTGTCGAAGGAGTACGGGCGGCGTTACGGGATCGACGAATCTCACCTTCGCGCGATCTCGCAGATCAACTTCGCAAACGCGAAGAACAACCCCAACGCGCAGACACGCGGTTGGGCGGTACCCGATCTGCTCGGGAATGCAGGCGGCGACGACGCCACCAATCCTGTTGTGGAAGGCGGTGTTCGACGATTCGATTGCAGCCAGGTGACCGACGGTGGCGCCGGGGTGGTGCTGGTGACGGACAAGTACCTCCGTGAGCACCCTGGTGCTGCGGCGACTCCGCTGGCCCACATCGCGGGCTGGGGTCATCGGACTGTTGGTTTAGGTCTCGAGCAGAAGCTGGCCCGCGACGCCGATAATCCCTACGTGATGCCACACGTTCGGGATGCGGTGATGGGTGCCTTCTCCCGGGCCGGAGTCGACCTGGCCGGGATAGACGGGATCGAAACACATGATTGTTTCACGGCGAGTGAGTATCTCGCGATCGACCACATCGGTCTGACCGCGCCCGGCGAGTCGTGGAAAGCCATCGAGAGTGGTGACATCGCCATGGGCGGCAAGCTACCGATCAACCCCAGCGGCGGTCTGATCGGCGGTGGTCATCCGGTGGGTGCCAGTGGTGTTCGAATGCTTCTCGACGCGGCCCATCAGGTGACGGGAACGGCCGGCGGTTTCCAAGTCGAGGGTGCGAGCCGCTTTGCGACGCTCAACTTCGGTGGAAGTACGGCCACCACCGTCAGTTTTGTCGTCGACGCAGTTTCCTGAAAGTGCAGCCCAACCCAGCCTTTCCCAATCAGTCGAAAAGAGAATTCCATGGACGTCGAAATCGTAGGCAAGTTGTTGTCCACCCTTCCCGCCGATGACGATCACCCGTATCGCACCGGCCCGTGGCAACCCCAGACCACCGAGTTCAAAGCGGACAACCTCGAAGTCGTATTCGGTGAGGTTCCGAAAGACCTCGACGGTGTCTACCTGCGTAACACCGAGAATCCGCTCCATCCCTCGATGAAGGCGTATCACCCCTTCGACGGTGACGGCATGATTCACATCGTGGGCTTTCGCGACGGAGAGTCGTTCTACCGCAACCGATTCGTACGTACCGACGGCTTGGCGGCCGAGCAGGATGCCGGCGCTGCGTTGTGGGCCGGGCTTGCCGAGTCTCCCAAACTCAGTCGCCCCGAGGGCGGCAAGGGTGCGCGCACCCGGATGAAGGACGCGTCCAGCACCGACGTCGTCGTTCACCGGGGGACTGCTCTCACCAGCTTCTACCAGTGCGGAGATCTGTATCGTCTCGATCCGATGTCGGCGGAGACACTCGGCAAGGAAAGCTGGAACGGCAAGTTCCCCTTCGAATGGGGTGTGTCCGCGCATCCGAAGGTGGACGACAAGACCGGAGAAATGCTGTTCTTCAACTACAGCAAGGAAGCGCCGTACATGCACTACGGCGTCGTGGACTCGGCCAACGAGTTGGTCCACTACGTCGACGTCCCACTTCCCGGTCCGCGCTTGCCGCACGACATGGCCTTCACGGAGAACTACGCGATCCTCAACGACTGCCCCTTGTTCTGGGATCCGGTTCTGCTGGAGAAGGGCGCGCACGTCGCGAATTTCCATCCCGATATCCCGCTGCGTCTCGGAGTCATCCCACGCCGCGGAAATACCTCTGACATCAAGTGGTTCGAGGCCGATCCGACCTATGTCCTGCACTTCGTGAACGCCTACGAAGAGGGCGACGAGATTGTTCTGGACGGTTTCTACCAGGGCGATCCGGAACCGTCGGACAACGGTATGGGCAATCAGTGGGAGCGCGCCTTCCGTTTCCTCGCTCTCGATCGTATGCAGACCCGGCTTCACCGCTGGCGTTTGAACCTGGTCACCGGAGCCACGCGTGAGGAGCAACTCAGTGACTCGATCACCGAATTCGGCATGATGAACGGGAATTTCGCGGGCGAGAAGTACCGATACGCCTATGCGGCTTCGGGTAAACCGTCGTGGTTCCTGTTCGACGGCTTGGTCAAACACGACCTGCTGACGGGCAACGAGGAACGATTCTCCTTCGGTGACGGTGTGTACGGCAGCGAGACTTCGATGGCGCCGCGCGTGGGTGGTACCGCCGAAGACGACGGCTATCTCATCACGTTGACCACTGACATGAACGAGGATGCGTCCTTCTGCTTGATCTTCGACGCTGCCCGCGTCGGAGACGGACCGTTGTGTAAACTTCGCCTTCCCGAACGAATTTCGAGTGGTACGCACTCGACGTGGGCGCCGGGTGCCGAGCTCCGACGCTGGCAGAGTGCCGACACCGCCGCCGAAGCGGTCGGACTGTGACGGGCACGCACGACGCGGGCACGTGGGAGATCCTGCGACAGGTGGTGATCGGTGCACGAGACGTGGACAAGACCGGTCACCAATTGCGCGAAGCATTGAATCTGGCACCAGGATTCGCGGATCCACTGCTCGAAGACATCGGTTTGGCCGACGAGACCTTGGCCGTCGGGCCGCAGGCATTTCTCGAGATCGTCGCGCCGCTCGACGAGAAGGTCTCGCTGGCGAGATGGATCCGCAAGGGCGGAGGGGAGGGCGGCTATGCACTCTCGATCCAGGTTTCGAACATCGAGCCCTATCTGGAACGTGCAGCTGCGGCGGATGTTCGGACGGTGGCAGATCTCGAGGCCTACGGTCACCGGATCGTCCAACTTCATCCCGGTGATCTCGGACTGCTCGTAGAACTCGACGAGATTCCCGACGCCGACGAGTGGTTCTGGGATGAGACGGAGAAGGAGGTTTCCCTCGATCCCTGGGTCGACGACATCCTCGGCGTCGACGTGTCCTCGCCCGATCCGGCCAGGACGGCGACGCTGTGGGCCGAAGTGTTCGGAAAGAAACCGGTCTCGGCGCAACCACTCTCGATCAGGCTGGGATCACGCGTCGTGTCGTTCGTTCCGGGGGAGCGGTCGATGCTCACTGCAATCGATCTGGCGGCGTCGAGCGGCGCGTCTGCCGTCGAGCCCGGGCTGAGTGTCGGCGGCGTGGAATTCCGGATTCACCCACGCTGAGCGTGCTTCACATCGAACGACAGAAATCGGGGCCGATCGCTCGAAGCGACCGGCCCCGAATTCGTGTCATGGACTCAAGCGAAGTCCTGTCGCAAACGAGTCTTGAGCAGCTTCCCGCTAGCGTTGCGTGGCAGCTCCTCGATGAACCGAACCGCACTGGGGCACTTGAAGTGAGCCAGTCGCTCGCGTGACCACTCGATGATCTCCGCTTCGGTTGCATCCGAATCAGCAGCTCGAACGACCACGGCAAGGGGAGTCTCACCCCACCGATCGGAGTGAACGCCGACTACCGCGACCTCGCGGATGCCGGGGTGCCCGGAGAGAACACTCTCCACCTCGGCCGGATAGACGTTCTCACCGCCGGAGACGATCATGTCCTTGAGGCGGTCGTGGAGGTAGAGATAGCCGTCCTCGTCGAACGATCCGCCGTCTCCGGTGCGAAGCCAGTCGCCGTCCAACATGGTGGCCGCAGTTGCTGCTTCGTTACGCCAGTAACGCTTCATGACGTGAGCGCCGCCGATGACGACCTCGCCGCGGGTACCGACCGGGACGTCTTCGAGCGTCACGGGATCGACTATGCGGATGGGCACTCCGAACATCGGCTGCCCGACGGACTTCAACCGATGCGCGGTCGACTCGTCGGTCGCCCGATGATCTTCCGGGGTCAGCATGGTGACGCCGCCGGTCGACTCGGTGAGTCCGTATGCCTGCAGGAAACTACACCCGAAGACCCCGGTCGCGTCTTGCAACAGGGGAAGTGGCATCGGCGCGGCTCCGTAGACCAGGAACTGCAGGGCACTCCAATCTGCCTCGCGCACAGCCGGAAGGGAGGTCAGGACGCTGATCACCGCGGGAACGGCGACCGCATGCGTGACTTTGTACTCCTGCATCAGCGCGACGAGTTCGAGAGGTCCGGCGATGGTCTCGAGCAGTAGAGCGCCACCGCCGAGCGTCGTGACCAGGGCGAGACCCAGTCCGGCCACATGGAAGAACGGAACCGGGCACATAGCCACGGAGTCGGTGTCGAGATCGAGCAGGTGATACATGGTGGCGAGGGCACGGCCGAGGTTGGCGCCGGTGAGTTCGATTCCCTTGGGGTGACCGGTGGTTCCCGACGAGTAGAAGATCAGCGCTGTGTCGTCGGGGCGGCGCGACGACCCCGGATCGTCGTCGCCGACACCGGAAAGCCAGTCGTTCCACGAGATCGAGTTTCCGGCGCCATCCACCGTGACGACGGTCCGGACGCTACCGACCGCCGCGGCGACGTCGGAGAGGCCCTCATCGCCTGCTCCGAGTACGACGACGGTCGGCTCGCTGTTGCTCAGGATGTAGCCGACCTCGCCCGGTGCCAGCCGATTGTTGACGGCCGTCAGAATCGAGCCCATCTTCGAAGATCCGTACAGGACGGAGAGGAAAGACGGTGCATTGGCCCCGATGTACGCCACCCGGTCGCCGGGTCGAACACCATCGCGCAGAAGTGCATTCGCGACACGATTTGTTTCGATGTCGAGTTCGCGGAAACTGGTACGCCCGTCATCGGAGATGACGGCGGTGCTCTCCGGACTGGCAATCGCCCGGCTGCGTAGCAAGTCTTCCAGATTCTGCACGGGGCGACCGTCGGGCAGGAGCGCGTTCACGGAAGGTTCACGGACGGCAGGTTCACGGACGGCAGGTTCACGGGTGGCAGGTTCACGGGTGGCAGTCGAACCTACGGCCGTCGGCTGAGTTGTCATGCTGAATGCTCCAATCTGAAGGGGGCAAAGACAGGGGGTTCGAAAATGCCGGCGGGAGCAGCGAGTACATGCTCGACGGCGCGTAGTGCCGGGCCTGCAGTGATGAACTGACCGGCTGTCGTGCGACTGTTCGGATCTTGTGGTTCGACCAGGTTGACGGTCATCACGATCTCGGGTTTGCCGAAGAGGTGGACTTCCCATTGGTCCCGTCCCGCGTATTCGTCGCGATCAGGTTCCATGGTCCAGATGATGGCGAGGGTGAGGAACTGCTTTCCGTCGACCATTGCGTGCCAGCGCCATTCGGTGGTTCCGACGGTTCCCGCGGCGATGCGTCCGGCGGCGACGTCGAGATCCGTACGTGCCGGAACGACCCTGTGATCGGACACGACCTCGTCGTAGGTGACGCCCAGGCGCTCGCACATGAACGCGATGGTCTCGAGGTACAGCGACGCGTACAGCGAGGGCAACGGCCCGGTTCCGTCCAGTTCCTCCGGGGGCGAACCCATTCCCATGACGGTGAACGCGAAGTCGGGGTCAGGCATGCCGCGAGCGTCGAGCACCTCGTCGATCGTAATTCGGTCGAGTTCGATCGATGTTCCCGTCAGCGCCAACGCCAATCGCTCGCCGATGACACCTGGGCTCACGCCGACCCCGAAGAGCGTCGAATCGCCTTCCTTGCATGCTTGGGCGAACATGTGCTCGCGTTCGGTGCCGTGTGCGCGGGGGAAGTGCTGCCCGGCCGTCGTGATCACGTTGATCCCGGCGCGAAGCAGACGGCACAGATCGTCGTCGTGGCGTTCGTACGGAATCTGCAACCGCGGACTGTGGATGAGAACCTGTGGGCGCGAGCGGATGATCTCGTCCACGTCGCGTGTAGCGATCACCCCCGTCGGTGCTCGTCTGGCGATGTCACCGGCGTCTCGACCCGCCTTGGCGTCGCTGTACACGTACAGGCCGACCAACTCGAGGTCGGGACGATCGATGATTCCGCGTAGCGCTGTCTTGCCGATGGCACCGGTCGCCCACTGGGCAACACGAATCGGATCGCTCATGATCGAGTGGTCAGTTCGCCGGCGAAGAGGAGCTTGCCCAGACCGCGTTCGTACCGAATCGGGTCGCGTGCCAGACGCGCACGGGCATCGATTGCCATGAAATCTGTGTCGCACGTCCACTCACCGCGTTGCGTGGCGGCGAGTCCGGTCGCGGCGATGTCCAGAGGATTTTCCTTGTGGCCCTGAACATGTGACGCCATGCGGGTATCGACGCTGCCGACGATCAACGACGTGACGGTGATGCCGTGCGGTTCGAGTTCGGCGCGAGCGATGCCGCCGAGCGACAGAGCAGCCGCCTTGGCCGGTGAATAGCCACCCATGAAGGCGGTCGGAGCGATTGCGGCCACCGACAGGACGTTGACTATCGATCCTCCGCCGCGGGCGGCGAGTACCGGCGCGAAGGCGCGGATCATCGTCAGAGGCCCGAAGTAGTTGACCTCCATCTCGGCTCGCGCAGCCGCTTGGTCGTCGGCCTCGATCAACCGATTCCCGGTGAACAGTCCGGCATTGTTGACGACCACTGTGGTGTCACCGCACGCCCTGGCCGCTGCATCGACGAGTCCTGGATCGGTCACGTCGAGTTCGACGATGTGTGCTCCGGTGGATCGCAGCTCGGCGGGCGCCTCGTCGGGATTTCTCACCCCTGCATAAATTTTGGCGGCACCCATCGACTTCGCCTGTTGGACGAAGGCCAAGCCGAGCCCTCGATTGGCGCCGGTGACGAGGACAGTCGCGCCCTCTATCGGCGTTCCGCGAAACCTTGTCATGAGTGCTCCTGTGTCTGCCGTGTGTAGATGAGGTCGTCGGGAAATTTCTTGCTCTTCTTCAAAGACGTTTCAGGCGCGAGCATCCCGAAGATCCAGCCTTCGGCTGTGGCCATGTCGTGGTTCCAGTCCCACCGCAGTGCGCGGTGGCGGATTCCCCACCTGCCGTCCTCGTAGCCGAAGCGGTCGATCAGGCGCGCCGCGGTGAGTGTGTCGGCTATGCCGTCCGAGTGCTTGATTCGCGCGAAGGCAAGCACGTAGGACTCGACGTGTGCTGTGGCCCCGTCGAGTTCGATCAGGACGTTGGTCATTGCGTGGGTCGTCAGTGACCGTGGGTGAGTGATGGCCCCGGCGATGTGGTCGATGTAGTCGTCGGCGGTGCCGGTGAAGACACCCCCGTGGTCTTCGGTTGCGCCGGGTAGATAACACCGCCTGGCGTCCTCGACGTCTCCGCGATCGGCAGCTCGGAGGAAACGAGCCAGAACCTCGTAGATTTCCTGCTTGGCGACGAGAGCGTCGACCCGGCTGTAGTCCCTGACGTCTGGGCCCCCGCCGCTGTCGACTGCGTGAATGTTGTTGGACCTCACGATGATGTCCCTTCTCGGCTCCGGATCGGGGGCCGCACGTTGACGGAGTGCCTCTGTTTACTGTAGTAATCTCTATCACACTGTTAATTGAAGTGTCACGAGGAGGTGAAACCAATGCTTGGAAACACACCACCCGCACAACCTGCGAATGACCCGGTCGTACTCACGCTCTCCGATGTATCGATCGAATTCGGCGGAGTCACGGCTCTCGACGACGTCGGCTTCGACGTCCACGCCGGCCAGATCTGCGGACTCATCGGGCCGAACGGCGCTGGTAAGACCACGCTGTTCAACTGCATCACAAGGATTTACGAACCGAGTCGCGGTGTCATCACCTGGCAAGGAACCGACCTCTTGGGATTGCGGCCCTATGCATTGGCATCTGCAGGGATCGCTCGGACCTTCCAGAATCTCGCACTGTTCAGCGGCATGAGCGTCTTCGACAACACCATGGTCGGCGGATCGTCTCGGGGCCGCTTCGGACTGGCGAGCGGGCTTCTCGGCTGGCCTCCAGCGCGCGCCCGAGTCCGAGAACTGCGAGAGAAGGCCTGGTACCTGCTCGAACGCCTCGAACTCGTCGACGTCGCGAACGCGCCGGCAGCAGGCCTTCCGTTCGGAACACTCAAGCGCGTCGAACTGGCACGAGCATTGATGTCCGAGCCTTCGCTGCTTCTGCTCGACGAGCCCGCCGGCGGGCTCACACACAGCGAAGTCAAGGAGTTGGGAGAACTGATCGTCTCGCTCCGCGACGACTTCGGCTTCGGAGCGCTTCTGGTCGAACACCACATGGGATTGGTGCTGGGTATCTCCGATCACGTTGTCGCACTGAACTTCGGCCACAAGATCGCTGAAGGTACTCCGGCGGAGATCCAGCAGAACGACGCCGTGATCAATGCTTATCTGGGGCGAGCGGCATGAGCCTGCTGACCGTCGATGATCTGCATGCCGGTTACGGGCGAGGCAATGTACTGCACGGGGTGTCGCTCGACGTGGAACCCGGCGGGGTCGCTGTTGTTCTCGGCGCGAACGGTGCCGGCAAGACCACCATGATGCGTGCGCTTGCCGGATTGATTCCGCACCAGGGAACGATCACCTTCAACGGTTCGCCGCTCGGATCCAAACCTGAACGCGCCGTGGCCGCCGGCGTCAGCCTTGTCCCACAGGGCCGTGGAACTCTCGGTCAACTGTCGGTACGTGACAACCTGCTCGTCGGCGCTGCGCTTCGCAACGACAAGGCGGAGATCGAGGCCGACATCGAGCGGTGGTGTGAGACATTTCCGGTGCTCGCGAGGAGGTCCACACAGTTGGCAGGTTCGCTGTCAGGCGGTGAACAGCAGATGCTCGCGGTCGCGCGGGCATTGATGAGCCGTCCCACCCTGCTTTTGTGCGACGAACCGAGCCTGGGTCTGGCGCCCATCGTCATCGCCGAATTGTTCGACACGCTCGGTGCGATCAACCGGAGCGACGGAACTGCACTGCTGATCGTGGAACAGAATGCCGATCTCGCGATGAAACTCGCGTCGAAGGTCTTCCTGCTCGACGTAGGCACCATCGTCGCTGCCGGCACGCCCGAGGAATTTCGTTCGGACGACGTCGTGCGCAGCGCCTATCTCGGGTACCAGGAGTAAACGGTGACACTCTTTCTCGAACGACTCATCTCCGGATTGACCAACGGCTCGATCTACGCAATTCTCGCGCTGGCACTCGTGGTGGTGTTCCGTGCCACCGGCACGATCAACTTCGCTCAGGGCGAGTTGGCCCTGTTCACAACCTTCGTGGCGTGGTGGCTCACAACGATGTCCTGGCCGATCTGGGCCGCGATCGGAGCGGCTCTCGCTCTCGGCTTCCTGCTCGGGGCGTTGATGGAGCGTCTGCTCATCCGGCCGGTTCAACGTAGAAGTGACATGGCAGTGCTGATAGTGGCACTGGGATTGTTCACCGGGCTCAACTCGTTGGCCGGAATGCTGTGGGGGAGCGAAACGAAGATCATGCCGAGCCCGTTTCCCAACGGTCCCACCGACTACATCTCAGTGGGCGGCGCGCGCGTGTACGGCGACGCACTGGGCGTACTGGTTGCGCTCGTTGTCCTACTTGTGTTGATGTCCTTGCTCTTTCGCAAGACGAGAGTCGGTCTGCACATGCGTGCCGTCGCGGACAATGCCGAATCTGCCACTCTCGCCGGAGTTCCGACCAGCCGGATACTCGCAATCGGCTGGGGTGTTGCGGCAGCGATCGGCGCACTGGCCGGTGTCCTGGTCACTCCGCTCTCGCCGCAACAACTCGGCCTCACGACCATGTTCCCGATCTTCATCGCAGCATCTGCGGCAGCGCTGTTCGGCGGTCTGGACAGTCTTGTCGGCGCAGTTGTGGGTGGGTTGACGATCGGTGTTCTGGAATCGATGCTCAGCGGCTACATTTCGGTCATCGGCGGTTCGCTGCAGCAGACATCCGCGCTACTGATCATCGTGGTGATCCTCTTCGTCAGACCCAATGGACTGTTCGGTACCAAGAAACTGGAGCGGGTATGACGACGCTTGCCGAGAGAAATGAACCCGCGGTCGCCGAAAAGGCAGTCAGGCAGCCGCGCGTGGTGGTTGCCGGATCGACGTCGTACCGGATACTCCAACTGGTTCTGCTGGTGGCTGCCGTCTGTGCCCTGCTCCTCGTGTCGCAGAGCGCGCCGTTTCGCGTAGGGCAGTTCACGAGTGTCTTCATCATCGCGATTGCCATCGCCGGACTGAATATCGTCAGCGGGTACACCGGACTTCTGTCGATCGGCCATTCTGCCTTCTTCGGCCTCGGCGCGTACACGACCGGCGTTCTGATCGTCGATCGCGGATACTCGCCGTTGACCACAATCCCGATGGCAGTCGTATTGTGTTTCGTACTAGGACTTCTCGTCGGGCTTCCCTCCTTGCGGATCAAAGGGCTGTATCTGGCCCTCGTTACCCTCGCCGTCGCTGTGGCGTTTCCCGAAGTGATCCGCAAGACCGGGGATCTCACCGGTGGCGCGGCCGGCATGGTCGTTCGTGCGAATCTTCTGGTCCCGCCGAAATGGACGGGTTTGACCCGCGCGGACACCTATCTCTGGATCTTCTGGGTTTCGGTAGTGACGCTGGCAGTGGTCATGCTCCTGATCCGCAATCTCGTCAAGAGTCGATTCGGTCTGGCAATGGTTGCGGTGCGCGACAACGAGATTGCGGCGAGTGCAAACGGCATCAACGTCGCGCGGGTCAAGATTCTCGCTTTCGGACTTTCCGGCGCGATCACCGGTCTGGCAGGTTCGCTGTTCACGATGTACATCGGCGCGCTCTCACCCGAGTCCTTTTCGTTGATGAAGTCGATCGAGTTCATCACCGGACTGGTGTTGGGCGGAATCGCAACGCAATTCGGCCCGATCGTCGGGGCTACGGCAGTGGTGTTCCTGCCGTACTACACCGGAAGCGTCACCGACGGCCCCGTGTCGGGAGTGGTGTTCGGCGCGGTGCTGATCGCGATCGTGTTCTTGATGCCGGACGGAATCGTCGGCCGGATCAACAGCGTTCTCCGACGGTTTGTCCTGGTGGTTCCCGCAGATCATCCCAAGTATCGCGAAGGTGAACCCCGCACCTGAGCGCCGTCTCCCTCGCCCACTCTCGTTTCTCTCAACTCACAGCAAGGAACTGGACGATATGAAAAGGCAGACCACGATTCCCGCAGTCATCGCCGCTGCGGCACTACTCCTTTCGGCCTGCGGAGGTAACTCCGACGCAGAGAGCAACACGTCGACCTCGGCCGGAGCAGTATCGGTCGACGACTGCAGCGATCCCAGTGGTGCCGCGGCGCCGATCACCGACAAACTCACGGTGGGGTGGAGTGGGCCGACGTCCGGCCCGCTCGCCGACGCGGTCGGCAACGTGATCGAAGGAATGCGAGCACGGTTCGAGGTCGAGAACGCGGCCGGCGGCGTCGGCGGCGTCAAGCTCGACGTCGTGGTCAAGGACGATGCCTTCTCCCCGGAGCACGCCAAAGCCAATGTCGGAGAGTTCATTCAGAAGGACAAGGTCGACGTTCTGGGCACGTTCGGAGCAGGCCAGTTGAACGCCATCGCGGACGACCAGACCACTGCCTGTGTTCCACTGCTCTTCGCGCAGGCAGGCATGCCCGAGTTCCGGGTGATCGAAGACTTTCCGTGGACCACGGAGTATCTACCGGATCCGGGCGTCGAGATGGAGGTAGTGGTCGAAAGCCTGAAGAAGAAGTATCCGAGCGGCGCCAAGGTTGCCTTGGCCACGAACCAGACCGAGTCCGGACAAGGGATCGCCAACGGTTTCAAGTCCGCGATCGAAGGAACGAACTTCGAGATCGCAGCCGAAGAGGCGCTGACCGACCCCAAGACGGCGGCATCGACCCTCAAAGCCAGTGGCGCCGAGGTATTGGTGGTGGCCGGTGTCACCACCGATTGCCTCGCGATCACCCAGGCGATCGGACGTGTCGGATGGAAGCCCGACACCGTGATTCAACCGTCGAACTGCGTCGACGGTGCGACGCTGTATGCGCCCGCCGGTGATGCTGCCGACGGGCAGCAGGTGATGGTGTGGCTCAAGGATCCCAACAACGCCCTCTACAAGGACGACGCGGCGGTACGTGACTACCTGGCCGGTGCGGCTGCTCACGGTGCCGATTCCCCGACCAACAGCTACACCGTGAACGGCTGGGCCATCGGTGACCTGTTGGTGGACAACTTCACTCGGGCCTCTGAGTCATCCGACGGGCTCTCACGCGCCAGCATCATGAGTGCCGCACGAACGCAGGACTACCACCCGCCGATGTTCATCGACGGAATCAAATTCACGATGACCGCGGACCATGCATTGGGAATCCTGGCATTCCAGCCGTTCGAGTGGAACGCCGCTACCCAGGCGTTCGAGAAGCAAGGCGACGTGATCGACATTTCCGGCCGTTACGAGAACTGAAACGAGTACGCGAATGAACAAGGCACACAGGGGATTGCATCCTCGCGTCAAGGTGGACGAATACACCTCGAAAGGGTGGTGGTCCGACGAGACGATCGATCAGGTGTTCCGGGCGCAGGTGCGGGTACGCGGTGACGAACTTGCCGTGGTTGATCCGGCGAACCGGAGCGAGTTGTCCGGCGGAGATCCGCGACGCCTCAGTTGGAACCAACTGGAGAGCGAAGTCATCGCGCTCGCTGCCGGCTTCTCCGAGGTGGGTTTGGGCCGGGGAGATGTTCTGGGCGTGCAGATGCCCAATACCGTCGAATTGGTCGAGGTCTACCTTGCAGCGTGGTCTCTGGGGATCGTGGTCTCACCCTTGCCCATGCAGTACCGCGAACGTGAAGTGGAAGGAATGGCAAACCAGGCGGCGTTTGCAGCATTTGTCACCGTACCCAGTTTTGGTGACAGACTCCCTGCTAAGGAGATCGCTGCAATCAGATCCCGGATTCCCTCTCTGAGATCGGTGTTCGCCTACGCTCCCGCATCCGAGCTTCCGGCCCAGTTGCCCGCCGGTGTCGTGGGGCTGAGTCCTCGGGCGGCCACCGAAACACAGCGCAGTGAATTGGATGTACGAATCACCGAAGATCCCAACGACCCCAACGATGCGATGACGATCTGTTGGACCTCCGGGACCGAAAGCGAACCGAAGGGTGTCCCACGTTCGCACTACGAGTGGCTGGCCATCTGCTGGGCCACGATCGACGCTCCCGACATCGGAGTCGGCGACGTCTTGTTGAACCCGTTCCCGATGGTCAACATGGCCGGAATCAACGGAATGTTCCTGCCGTGGCTCCGCACGGGATGTGTACTGGTACAGCATCACCCGTTCGACCTTCGAGTATTCCTCGGGCAGATCGAGGCCGAGCGCGTGACGTACACGGTAGCGCCGCCTGCGCTGTTGTGGATGCTGCTCGCCGACGAGTCGATGCTCGCGGCGGTCGACCTGTCGAGCTTGACTCGGATCGGTTCGGGTTCGGTGCCACTGCAACCTCCGATGGTGCGGGGATGGCAGGAGCGATATGGAATCGGAGTCATCAACTTCTTCGGGTCCAACGAAGGCATCAGTCTGCTCTCCTCGCCTGCGGACATGCCGGATCCGGACGACCGCGCACGGTACTTCCCTCGTTTCGGTGTCGAGAACTTCCGCTGGAGCACCAGAATCTCGGACTGGATGGACGTTCGCTTGGTCGACGTGGTCACCGGCGAGGACATCACGGAAGTCGGGCACCCGGGTGAGTTGCGAATCAGCGGACCGACGGTCTTTGCCGGCTATCTCGGCGATCGGCCGTCTCCGTTCGACGAGCGCGGATTCCTCTGCACCGGAGACATCTTCGAGATTGCCGGTGATCACGGGCAGTTTCTCCGCTACCTGGACCGGGGGAAGGACCTCGTGATCCGCGGCGGAATGAACATCGCCCCAGCCGAACTGGAGGGATTGATCGCCGAGCATCCGGCCGTTGCGGACGTGGCCGTCATCGGCGACCCCGACGAAGTACTCGGTGAGCGCGTCGCAGCAGTGGTGACACTTCGACCCGAGACGGAACTCGAACTCGATGCTCTGGTCGCGTTCCTGAAGGACAAGCGCATCGCGTCGTACAAACTTCCCGAGCGGCTGGAGATTCGGAAAGAACTGCCGCGCAATTCGACCGGAAAGATCCTCAAGCGTGAGCTTCGACAGAAGAGTGTGGCATGAGTGTGATGAACGACAGTGACAAGCTTGCGTTGGCGCGTGAGATGTTCCAGGCGTGGGACGTCATGGACTGGACACGCGTCGTCGACCTGTTCGCCGAAGACGGTGTGCTCCACAGCGTCATGCAGGAACCTCTTGTCGGCAAGGAGGCCGTTGCGGGCCGAATTGCGTTACTGGCAAGCAAGTGTGAACGGATCACACTGAAGATCGAGTCTCTCGGCGTGATCGACGGAAGGGTATTTGTGCAGCGAGTGGACGACTTCCACTTCGACGGTACCCATGGCGTCGTTCCTGTTGTCGGAATCCTCAGCATGGCAGACGGACGGATCACCGAGTGGCTCGAGTACTACGACCGTCCGACACTGTTGGAGGGAATGGGTCTTGTCTCCGACTTCGAGTAGAGGTTTGCCGACCATCGACATCTCCCTGGGGTTGTGGCAGGACCGTCCGCCGCGGGAGGTGACCACTACCGCGCGCCTCGCCGACAAACTGGGGTTCGGCCGAGTGTGGGTGGGGGAGATGGCGACGTACGACGCCTTTGCGCTGGCGACGTCGGTCGGCGTCGGCTTCGAGTACTCCGAACTGGTGGTCGGCCCACTCGCGGTGACGGTTCGTGATCCGGCGATGATCGCGATCGGGGCGGCGTCGGTGGCCGATCTCACCGGGCGCCACGTGTCGATCGCCTTGGGTACGTCCAGCACTGTCGTGGTCGAAAAATGGCATGGACGAAGCAGGTCCGGGGCAGCTCGGGCGCTCGCGGAGTCCGCCCGCGGTGTACGAGCGCTGATGGACGGTGAACGGGGCGAAGTCGCCGGAACGGTGATGCGGACCAGCGGATATCGGCTGCGACTTCAGCCGCCAGGTGGGCGGCTGATTGTTGCGGCATTCGGGGACAAGGCGCTTCGGGCCGCGGTGGAGTTGGGCGACGAACTGGTGCTCAATCTGGTCAGCCCGGAGCAAGCGGGGCGCCTGATCACACGGTGCAAGGAAATCGCTGCCGAGTTGGAAACCGGCATGCCTTTCGTGTCGGTGTGGGCACCGGCTGCCGTCGCCGAGAATGGACCGTCACAGGTGTCGATCGATCAACTTCGACGCGGGCTCGTACCGTATCTGGCTGCTCCGGGGTACTCGGACATGTTCGTCCGCGCGGGCTTCGCTGATGTGATCGAGGCAGCCAGGGCCGGGGCCGCGCCGCGCGAGCTCTTGAGCCAGGTCTCGGACGCGATGGTGGCAACGGTGGGAATCGTCGGGACTCCGGCCGATGCCCGCGAGCAACTCGAGGCGTACCGAGCGGCGGGAGTGGACTCCGTCGTGGCCGTGCCTTCATCCACTGATTCGGATCCTGCCGGCAAAGTGACCATGGAACTTCTTGCGGAGATGGCATGACGGACCCCCGACGAACTTACTCTCAGGTAAGTTCGTCGGGGGTATGTCTAACCGAAGGAGTAGCCGTGAGTGATCGCGTTCGTGTCGAGGTAGTGCAGTCGGTGGCGTACGTGACGCTCAGCCGACCGGAGAAACTCAACGGTCTCGATCTGGACATGCTCGACGCCCTGGTGGACGCCGCTCGAACTATCGAAGCTGATCGTTCGATCCGGGGCGTGATTCTTCAAGGCGCGGGTGACGCGTTCTCGGCCGGGTTGGACTTCGCCTCTGCGGGTAAGCAACCGAGGCGCATGGCGAAGGCCTTCGCGAAATTTCCCGGTCAGAAGACCAACCTCTTTCAACGCGCGTGCTGGGTGTGGCGCGAATTGCCCGTGCCGGTCATCGCGGTCGTTCACGGGCACTGCTTCGGTGGGGGACTGCAATTGGCGCTCGCCGCAGACTTTCGATTCACCACCCCCGATTGCACGTTCTCGGTGATGGAGGCGAAGTGGGGATTGATCCCCGACATGACCGGAACGGTCACGATGCGCGAACTCGCGGCAATGGACGTCGTGAAACGCCTCGCCATGACTGCTGAACTGTTCGACGGAAATCAGGCTCTCGAGTGGGGGTTCGTGAGCGGAGTCAGCGACAATCCGATCAAGCCGGCGCAGGAACTGCTGTCGCAGATCGCGGTTCGCTCGCCGGACGCCGTCGCAGCGACGAAGACGTTGCTGCACAAGACCTGGAACCGCTCGCCTCGCGGCGCGTTCTGGATCGAATCGCGGATCCAACTGGCGCTGATGCGAGGCAAGAACCACAAGATCGTGCGCACAGCGAATGCTGCGAAGAAGTTGCCGGAGTTCGCCTTTCGAAAGTTCGGCTGACAAACTCCGGCATCGCGACGCCGTTGGGCGTCCACATTCAGGTCGATTACACCATCAGGTCTCGTCCTGATCGATCCTTGATGAGCATCGTGGCGACGAACGAGACCGCGGCCAGCAGGGCGAGGTATATCGAGATGGCAAGGGTGCCACCGGTCTTGCCGAGGAGCCACTGTGCGACGGTGGGAGCAAAGGCGCCGCCGAAGATGGTGCCTACCGCGTAGGAGATCGACGCACCGCTGTAACGGATCGAAGCCGGGAACAGTTCGGCGAACAACGCGGGTTGAGGTCCGTACGACAGCCCGAGTCCGACCGAGAACAGGATCATCGCCACGTAGATCCAGCCGAGATTCCCGGTGTCGATGAGGAGGAAGAACGGCACCGCGAAGAGGACCATTGCGAGGTTGCCCACGTTCATCACCGTGGTGCGGCCGCGTCGATCCGACCAGTAGGCGCCGATCATGGTGAAAACGCCCCACGTGACGGCACTTGCGAGCGTGGCAATCAGTAGTTCGGTCTTACCCAGGCCATAGGTCTTGGTTGCGTACGCGACGATGAATCCGCCGATCACCATGTAGCCGTTGCCGTTTGTGCCGATGAAGGACAGCGCCGCGAGTACGACCTGCTTCGGGTGTTTCTTGAACAGAGTTCGGATAGGCGTGTTGCTCTCGGTGCGGCGTTCCTTGAGTTCGGCGAATACGGGTGACTCGCTGACCTTGCTTCGAATGTAGAAGCCGACGCCGATCAACACGACGCTGAGCAGGAACGGCACTCGCCATCCCCAGGTGGTGAACTGTTCGTCCGTGAGGGTGAACGTGCACAGTGCCAAAACGCCGGTGGCGAGCAACATTCCGAGCGGTACTCCCATCTGTACGAACGCTCCGAAGAATCCTCGACGCTTGGTGGGTGCGTGTTCGACGGCAAGAAGAGCGGCCCCGCCCCATTCGCCGCCCGTCGAGAATCCTTGGACGACGCGAAGCAGGATCAACAGGATCGGTGCCCAGATTCCGATCGATGCATACGTCGGCAGCACGCCGATGAGAACCGTCGCGGCACCCATCATCGCCAACGTCGCGACCAGGACACGTTTGCGGCCGAGCCTGTCGCCGAGATAGCCGGCCACGATGGCACCGAGAGGACGGAAGACAAAGCTGATGCCGACCGTGACGTAGGAGACGATCTGGCCGGCCGAGCCCATCGGCTTGAAGAACAGGTCGGCAAAGATCAGGGCTGCAGCTTGGGCGTAGATGAAGAAGTCGTACCACTCGACGGTGGTGCCGACCATCGACGCCATCGCGGCGCGGTCGTATTCCTTCGCGGCGGGCTTGGTGCCAGTTCTGGTTGTGGTCATCGAGCTACTTTCTGCCAGTCACGTGGTTCACCGACACGGTGAAACTGCGAAGTCGGAACAGGGGAGAAACGCTGTTCGATCTGCGACGTTGCCGGTGTGCTCGGTGCATGCTTTTGGCTGACTCGGAGCGTTCCTGCGCGATCTCATCGTCGATATCGACAACCGAATGATCGGTAGGTAATGAATTATGCAGAAGTGTGAGCGTCAACACAAGCGATGCCGGAAAAGTCTGATTGTTTGATGCGGAGCGTGCGAGAAGTCAGCGACTCACGTGTGGAGTGACGCCGCGATCCGCAGATCGATTTCCCTGGCGCTGAGCAGATGGTCGAGGACGAGAACCGCACAACCGAGGATGCCGGATTGTGCGCCGTGGCTGACCGAAGCGATCTGAAGCTTTCGGGTGGCAAGCGCCGTTGCGTTGCCGTAGACGGACTCCCGAAGCCCGGCGAGGAAGAGTTCGTCCGCCTCGGCCATGTCGCCGCCGATGATCAGGACCTCGGGATTGAGGAGATTGACCGCGCCGGAAATGACGTCGCCGATCAGTCGGCCGCTGCTTCTGATGAGCCGGCGGGCTTCGCTGTCGCCGTCCAGGGCGAGGCGGACGACATCACGCACGTGACCGACGCTTCGGCCCTGATCTCGGAGGGCGTGCACGAGAGCCCAACCGCTGGCGACAGTTTCGACGCAGCCGACGTCGCCGCAGCGACACTTCATGCCGCGCGCTGCAGCGGTTTTGGTATGCCCGATCTCGCCGGACGCTCCGAGTGAACCGCGTTGGAGGACTCCGCCCATGACGATTCCTGCGCCGAGGCCGGTTGACGCCTTGATCATCAGGAGGTTGGGCGCACTCTCGCGTCGCTCGCTCAATTCGGCCAGAGCCATCACGTTGGCATCGTTGTCCGCGAACAGCGGAGCCGTGGTCACCGATGCCAGATAGGGGGCAAGCGCGACTCCGTCCCACCCCGCCATCATCGGAGAGTCGAGGCTTGCTCCCGCGGCGACGTCGACCGTTCCGGGAATGCTCAGTCCGATTCCGATGACCTCGGTAGACGCGCGGTGGACCTGGGCCAGTAGTGACGAAAGATGCTCGGCAATTTCGGGCATCAGTTCGTCGGGGCCGACCCCGACCGACTTGTCGATGTCTTCTGCCGCGAGGATCGTGCCCGCCAGGTCGGTGACGGCAAGTTGTGCCCGCGATCGACCGATTGCCACGACAAGAACCACGCCGGACGAGTTCGCGAACGTGAGAGTGGACGGCGGCCGACCGCCTGTCGACGGGCCCTCGTCGTCATCGGCAATCAAACCAAGCGATTGAAGTGCTGCAACCCTGGCCGATACCGCCGTCCTGGACAGGCCGGTGAGCTTCCCGATCTCGCTGCGCGTGGTTGCGGAACCGCTGCGTATCAGCGTGAATACCTCTCCCGCAGTAGCCGGAGTCGTGGACGGTCGGGTCATTGTCCTATTCAAGCATTCCTCGTCGGTAACTTCAGCGTGCGAAAGTTGGCATACTTTGTTCACAAAAAGACGTAAGTAGGTCTTGTGAAAAAGCAGAAGTAGGCATAGTCTGTGTCTTGACTCACTGCCACGGGCGTCCGAGGAGACGAGTCGCAGTTTCTGTGAAGCAGGGCGCACAAACAGGGGAGAACCTGATGAGCCGCACCGATACACAAGAGATCGTCGAGTTCGCACGTAAGTGGCAGCAGTTCGACGGTGGACCTGACGAAGAGATCTTTGTAACCTTCGGCCTCGCCCCGGACGAGTATTTCCGCAGGCTGCAGGCAATTCTCGACGACGGCGTCGTAGCGCTGACTCCGCCGGTCACCGGCGAACTCGCAACGGTCTGTGCACATCGACTCGGCCAATCGGTCAGGCGTCGATAAGTCCGACCCGGCGTCAGCCCAGAGTCACCCGAATCCGTGTCACCCGAGTAAGGAATTGAGGTCGCCATCATGCACAAGCACCTTCCGATGCCGTACCCGACCGCCGAAGTGTGGGACTGGCAGCTGCAGGGAGCGTGCCGCGGGCACGATTCCGCGGTGTACTTCCATCCGGACGGCGAGCGTGGACACGCCCGCGAGAACCGTGAACGCAACGCCAAGAAGGTCTGCGCGACGTGCCCTGTACTCCAGCAGTGCCGCGAACACGCACTCTCCGTCCACGAGCCGTACGGCATCTGGGGTGGAATGACGGAGACCGAGCGCGCAGAATATGTGCGATCGCTGCGTAAGCGCAGCAACCGGATGCCCGCGGTCGCCAACGCGAGCTGACGGTCCTTCGGAAAGGACGCCAGTGTGGCCCTCGTAGCCGGTATCGATTCGTCTACCCAGTCGTGCAAAGTCATTGTCCGTGATGCCGATTCGGGAGAGCTGGTACGAGAAGGGCGGGCGGCGCATCCCGTCGGTACCGAGATAGATCCGGCATGCTGGCTCGAGGCGATGGACAGTGCAATCGCCGCAGCGGGTGGGCTCGGCGACGTCGCAGCCGTATCGGTCGGAGCTCAACAGCACGGCATGGTGTGTCTGGACAGTGGCGGCGAGGTCGTCAGACCGGCGTTGCTGTGGAACGACACACGCTCGGCGAAGGCTGCGACCGATCTGGTCGAAGAGCTCGGCGGACCCAAGGCGTGGGCCGACGCAGTTGGTGTAGTTCCGGTTGCCGCGGTCACGGCAAGCAAGCTTCGATGGCTCGCAGATCACGAACCCGGCAACGCCGATCGCACTGCCGCGGTGTGTCTTCCGCATGACTGGTTGTCCTGGAAGTTGGGTGGGTCCGGCTCAATCGAGGAGCTTGTTACCGACGCGGGCGACGCCAGTGGAACCGGCTATTATGCTGCCTCGACGCGCGAATATCGTAAAGATTTGCTGGCGTTGGCATTTCGCGGTCGAACCCCGCATGTTCCCCGAGTTGCATCGCCGAACGAAAAGATCGGAAGTACACGTTCCGGAGGTATTGTCGGGCCTGGCACCGGTGACAATGCCGCAGCCGCACTGGGTTTGGGGGCAGTTCCCGGTGACGTGATCATCTCGATCGGAACATCCGGCGTCGTCTCGGCTGTATCGGCCACCCCCACGCATGATCCCGGCGGGAACGTGGCAGGATTCGCGGACGCAACCGGCCTGCACTTGCCGCTGGTGTGCACTCTCAACGGCGCGCGCATTCTTGATGCGACGGCGTCCATTCTCGGTGTCGATCACGCCGAACTGTCGCGGTTGGCGTCGACGGCGCCCCTCGGAAACGACGGGCTGGTCATGATTCCGTACTTCGAGGGTGAACGGACGCCCAACCGCCCTGACGCCACGGGGGCCATGCACGGATTCCGGCTGCAGAACTCGACGCCTGCGCACTTTGCACGAGCCGCAATCGAAGGGCTCCTGTGCGGCTTGGCCGACGGCGTCGACGACCTGGTTCGTCAAGGCGTCGAGGTGAAGCGAGTTCTCCTCGTGGGAGGCGGAGCGAAGTCGCGCGCTCTCTGTGAGATCGCGCCGGCAATTCTCGGAGTGCCGGTCGTGATCCCTGCTCCGGGTGAGTACGTCGCCGAAGGGGCATGCAGGCAAGCAGCATGGGCACTGTCCGGGGACACGCAGCCGCCGGTGTGGCCGAAACCGGAAGAGCGACGATTCGACGCCGAACCAGCTCCCCACGTGCGCGAGCGCTACGCGTCGTTGCGCGAACTCACCGAAGGTGTCTGAGCGCTCCCTACAGAAGCCCGAACTTCCGCACTGCGTCGAGTAGCGCGGGCGTTCGGTCGTCGGCAGGGGATCGACGAGTGCGAACTGGCAACCGACGTCACGGGCAGCGCCGTCGGCGATGTCGCTGTCACCGACCATCAGAGTCTGCGCCGCATCCACATCGAGTTGTGCGAGGGCGTACTCGAAGATCGCCGGTTCAGGCTTGACTGCACCCACCTCGAACGAGAGAACGAACTCGTCGACCCAGACGTCCCAGCCGCGGTCGGCGAACGCCGGACGGATGTCGAAGGCGATGTTGCTCAAGACGGCAGTGCGTATGCCCTTCTCCGACAGTGACTTCAGGACCTCGCCGGTATCCGGGTACGGCGACCACTGATCCGGATCGACCAGCAGGGCGTAGAAAGCTTCGGCCCGAACCGGATCGGGCACCCCGGACTTACTCAACACGTCGAGGTAAGCCTGACGATGCAACTTCGGATCCCGGTCGCGGTTCTCCCACGCGTAGATCCCCGCTTCGTCCATCTCCACGGTTCTGCCCACCGGCGCGGTCATCCGACGCATCAGCTCGGCTTGAGCGTGCACGTCGAGCGGATCGCCTTGGTGATCGACGAGGTGCTCGGTCCAATCGTCGCTCTCCTCCAAACGGAAGAGGGTTCCGGAGAAATCGAACAGCGTCGCGGCGATATGTCCGTCTTGATGGGCCGTGCTGTCAGTGTTCACCTCGACAGGTTATCGGCGTCCGCTTTCCGATGCGTGATGTGAGCCAGTGCACGCGTACTTTGAGAGAGCACATTTTCCGAGGTTCCCCCGACGGGCACGATTTCGATGCCCCGGATGAACCGAACGACGAGGGGGATCCTCCGTGTCCGACCACGCGAATACACCAGACCTGACGAAGCCGTCCGGCGAAGACCCCCACCTCTCACGTCAGCTGTCCAACCGGCATATCCAGCTGATCGCCATCGGTGGTGCCATCGGCACCGGACTGTTCATGGGATCGGGCAAGACGATCTCGCTCGCCGGGCCTTCCGTGATCTTCGTGTACATGATCATCGGATTCATGCTCTTCTTCGTCATGCGGGCGATGGGGGAGCTGCTGCTCTCGAACATGGCGTACAAGTCGTTCTCCGACTTCGCCGCGGATCTGCTGGGCCCCTGGGCGGGATTCTTCACCGGCTGGACCTACTGGTTCTGCTGGATCGTCACCGGCATCGCGGACGTCATCGCGATTTCCGGGTACTTCAAGTACTGGTGGCCAGGGCTCGCGGCGTGGATTCCTGCTTTGCTGACGATCGCGGCGCTGTTGCTCCTCAATCTCCCGACCGTTCGCGCCTTCGGTGAAACCGAGTTCTGGTTCGCGCTGATCAAGATCATCGCCATCGTCAGCCTGATCGTCGTCGGCATCGTCATGGTCGTCTCCGGGTTCACGGCGCCGAACGGTGCCACCTCCGGTATCGACAACCTCTGGAACGACGGCGGGATGTTCCCGACCGGATTCATGGGCTTCGTCGCCGGCTTCCAGATCGCCGTGTTCGCCTTCGTGGGTATCGAGCTCGTCGGTACGACGGCAGCCGAGGCGAAGGACCCGGAGAAGAACCTGCCGAAGGCCATCAACTCCATCCCCATTCGTGTCCTGCTGTTCTACGTCGTTGCACTGACCGTGATCATCGCGGTGACTCCGTGGCGTGAAATCAGCGCAGACAAGAGTCCGTTCGTCGCCATGTTCACACTCGCCGGCCTCGGCATCGCTGCTTCTGTCATCAACTTCGTCGTGCTGACCTCCGCTGCATCTTCGGCCAACTCGGGTATCTACTCCACCTCGCGCATGGTGTTCGGCCTTGCGCAGGAAGGCGACGCACCGAGGGCCCTCGGCAAGCTGAACTCACGCAAGGTCCCCGCGAACGCCCTGATGTTCTCGTGCATCTTCCTGCTGGCGTCGTTGATCCTGCTGTTCTCGGGCGATTCCGTGATCGAGGCCTTCACCGTCGTCACGACCATTTCGGCGCTGCTGTTCATGTTCGTATGGACGATCATCCTGGCGAGCTACATGGTGTACCGGAAGCGTCGTCCGCACCTGCACGAGGCGTCGAAGTTCAAGATGCCCGGCGGCATCGTGATGTGCTGGGTCGTGCTCGCGTTCTTCGTCTTCATTCTCTGGGCACTGACAACCAAGGACGACACCCTGCAGGCACTTCTCGTCACGCCGATCTGGTTCGTGGTTCTGGGCATCGCGTGGGCGATCATCCGGCGTCGACCCGCTCACCGGGCACGATACGACGCATTCAAGTCAGAACTGGACGCCAGCCGACAGAACGGCGACAAATAGTTTTGGTCAAGATCGGGTAACGGTGGCGGCCGCCTTGATCAAACTGTTACATTCTTCGGCAGACAGAGGAGCGGGCTTCATCAGAAGGACGCTGCACGCCGACGACTGACGGAGTACACACTGTGGGAAACCACCACCGCACGGGCAATGACGATGTTGTCTTCGAGATCGATCCCGAGGCAGCAAGCGGCCGCCACCGCACCCCGTCGGCTGGCCCTGGTGCCGGTGTCAAGGCAGGTGTCGTAGCTGCGGCTACCGGTGCACTCCTCGTCGGTGCAGGCCAGATGGGCGCAGGAACCGCTGCTGCGGCGCCGGCAACACAGACCATCGCCGGCATCGAAATCCCGCAGGGTCTGCTCCCCGAGGGCGTTGTCGTTCCGGCTGAATTGGCGGCACTTCCGGCTCTCGACATCCCCGAGCTTCCCGATTTTGCTGCCGACCTCAACACGCAGGCACAGCAGTTCCTCGCTGGGATCAACCCCGGCACCTCAGCTCGTACCGTGCAGCCGGTGTCCGGAACGCTGACCTCAACCTTCGGTTCGCGCTGGGGAGCACACCACGGTGGCCTCGACATCGCGGCTCCGATCGGTACGCCGATTCTGGCTGCAGCCGACGGCCAGGTCATCGACGCCGGCCCGGCGTCAGGTTTCGGCCTCTGGGTCCGCGTCCAGCACGACGACGGCACGGTCACCACGTACGGCCACGTCAACGACTACCAGGTCAACGTCGGCCAGCGCGTCAACGCCGGCCAGCAGATCGCCACCGTGGGTAACCGTGGCCAGTCCACCGGCCCGCACCTGCACTTCGAGGTTGCCGAGAACGGCGCAAAGGTCGATCCCGCAGCGTGGCTGCAGGCTCGCGGCGTAGCTGTCACCTGGGTCGACAACTCGTAGAAGAAACTTTCGGAGAACTGCGGTGGCGTCGGGAAATTCTTCCCGGTGCCACCGCAGTTCTCGTTTGTCGGTGACACCGGACGGATAGCCTTCAGTGACGTTGATCGTCGAAGGGGGAATGCGCAATGGGTGCAGAGGTCACGGCGCGAGAATTCACCAGAGCCGACCGTAGGCTCTTTCGTAAGAAGGTGCGCTCGTGCGTCGACGCCATGAAGCAGATGCTCGACGGTGGTGACTTCCGAGACGCCGTCGACAAGCCCGCTCCGCTGTTGGGCATGGAGATCGAGTTCAACCTCGTGACCGGCGACATGACGCCCGCGATGTCCAACCGTGAAGTGCTCGAATCCATCGACGACTCTGCGGTTTTCCAAACCGAGCTCGGACAGTTCAACGTCGAGATGAACGTCGAGCCCGGCCCACTCACCGGTGATGCGACTTTCGAATTGGAGAAGAAACTGCGGGCGTCCCTCGACGTCGCAGACGCGCGAATCCACGCGCACGACGCCGAGATGGTGATGATCGGGATGCTGCCGACACTGCAGCTCGAGCATCTCGATCGTGAGTGGATCACCGCCAACCCGCGCTACGAATTGCTCAACGAGCAAATTTTTGCCGCGCGGGGAGAGGACATCGAACTCGACGTCGAAGGTGTCGCGCTACCCGGTGGCGACGTGGAAATCCTTCGGGCCGACACCAATTCGGTGGTGCCGGAGGCGGCTTGTACGTCCATGCAGTTGCACCTGCGCGTCGCGCCGGAAGAATTCGCAGCGCACTGGAATGCCGCGCAGTGTCTGGCCGGAGTACAGGTGGCGCTTGCGGCCAATTCCCCTTTCCTGGCAGGGAAGGCGCTTTGGCACGAATCACGCATTCCGATCTTCGAACAGGCAACGGACACCCGAACTTTCGAGCTCAAGAACCAAGGTGTGCGACCGCGAGTGTGGTTCGGTGAGCGGTGGATCCATTCGGTTCTCGACCTGTTCGAGGAGAATTCACGGTACTTCCCGGCGCTGCTCCCTGATGTCTCGGACACCGATCCACTGGAAGTGCTCGCGGCGGGCGGGGTTCCGGAGTTGAGCGAGCTTCAGATGCACAACGGCACGGTCTATCGCTGGAATCGGCCTGTCTACGACTGCTCGGATGGCAAGCCGCACTTGCGTATCGAGAATCGGGTGCTGCCGGCCGGGCCGACCGTCGTCGACATCATGGCCAATGCGGCCTTCTACTACGGAACCGTTCGCGCATTGGTGAACGCGGAGCGGCCACTGTGGTCGCACATGTCGTTCCATGCGGCCGAAGAGAACCTGCACATCGGCGCCAAGTACGGACTCGACGCCACCCTGTACTGGCCGGAGATCGGTTGGGTCGGTGCCGACGAGTTGGTCCTGCGAAGGCTGCTGCCGTTGGCGGACGAGGGTTTGGCCGACTTCGGATTGTCCGCCGCGGCCCGCGATCGGTACCTCGGCGTGATCGAAGGGCGGTGCATGAATCGGCAGACCGGTGCCGCCTGGCAACGCGAGCAAGTGGCGCACGCGGAGGCCTCGGGCGCGGACCGCTCGACTGCGCTCACCGGAATGCTCCGCGGTTACGTGGAGAACATGCGGACGGGAGATCCTGTTCACACCTGGTCCTGATTGCTCTGCTAATTCTCCTATCCGTCAACAGTTTCGGGGACCTAAGTCCCCGAAATGAAGAGGGGGCGACCCCAAAAAAGCCGGACAAGTGGGATGGTTAGAGTGAAAGTGGCTCGGTTACTTCTTCAGGAAGGTGGGCACATGAGTTCACGCGAACATAACAGTGTTGTTGTCGGAGTCGAGGGTTCGGACACTGCGTCCACAGCGCTCCGCGAGGCCGCGAAAATCGCCGCCCAGCGCGAATTGCGACTCGACATCATCCACGCTCTCGACTTCGCGCCTTACGGTTTCGGCGGACCGTACGTCGACGCGGGTGGGGTGTACGAATGGGTCGAAGAGGCCGGAAAAGCGATCTTGGCAGAGGCGGAACAATTCGCCCGTGAGATCGATCCGAAACTCGAAGTTCACACCGAAATCGCCATCGGCAGCGCAACTCAGTGGCTGATCGAGAGTTCGGCACAGGCCAGGCGGGTCGTTGTCGGAGCGTCGGCGTCAGGCAAGGCGGCGACAGCAGTCCTCGGCAATACCGCGGTCGGTGTGGCCAGTCACGGCAAGTGTCCGGTCATCGTCGTCCGAGACCGCGATGGTGCGGTGCCCTCGGAAGGACCCGTAGTGGTCGGCGTCGACGGCAGCGCGTTGAGCGCCCAGGCCGTCGGTGCGGCTTTCGAGGAAGCGTCGTTCCGCGGAGTCGAGTTGGTGGCGTTGCACGTGTGGAGTGACCTCGGCAGTGCGGCATTCGAAGACCCGAGGGCCGCTGCGCTTGCCCCGCAGTCTCTCGAAGAGGAAGAGCATGCGGTACTCAGCGAGAGCTTGGCCGGATGGTCCGAGCAATACCCGGACGTGAAGGTCCGGCGCGAGGTATACCTCGACAACCCACGCGGACGGCTGCTGGACTGGTCGGCAAAAGCGCAGCTCGTCGTAGTCGGAAGCCGTGGTCGCGGTGGATTCCGCGGCATGTTGCTCGGCTCGACCAGCAACACCCTGATCGCTTCGGCCAAGTGCCCCGTCATGGTGGTTCGCCCCGAAGAATCCTGACCCTCGACAGGCTCTCCCACTACCCCGTTCATTTCGGTCATCGAATATGAACGGGGTAGTCACATGAATGCGGACTCAGGTTCCGTAGTGTTCGATGTGAGTAAGTGTTCGATGGGAGTACCACTGCTCGTGTGCGCGTCGCACACGGCAGCAATCGTCAGGATTGGGGTTACAACGTGCGTATCGGTATGGGTTTGAACTACAGCGGCGGGTTCGCCGAAACCGTCGAAGAGGTCGGTGACCTGGAGAAGGCGGGCCTCGACATCGCCTTCGTCCCGGAGGCGTATTCCTTCGACGCCGTCAGCCAGCTCGGTTACCTGGCGGCCAAGACGTCGACCATCGAACTCGCTTCGGGAATCTTTCAGATCTACACCCGTACGCCCTCGTTGACCGCCATGACGGCGGCGGGCCTGGACTTCGTCTCCAACGGTCGCTTCGTGATGGGACTGGGCGCTTCCGGACCGCAGGTGATCGAGGGGTTCCACGGCGTCAAGTACGACGCTCCGCTGGGACGCACACGTGAGGTCGTCGAGATCTGCCGTCAGGTATGGCGCCGCGAGAAGGTCGAGTACCAGGGCAAGTACTACCAGGTTCCCCTCCCCGCCGAGAAGGGCACCGGACTCGGAAAGCCACTCAAGCTGATCAATCATCCTGTGCGTGAGCGCATCCCGATCCTGATCGCTTCGCTCGGACCCAAGAACGTCGAGCTGACGGCGGAGATCGCCGAAGGCTGGGAACCTATCTTCTTCCATCCGGAGAAGGCAGCAAGCGTGTGGGGTGAGCCGATCGCCAAGGGCAAGGCCAAGCGCGATCCGAGCCTCGGTGAGCTTCAGGTGTACGCGTCGCCGGCACTGGCCATCGGTGACGACGTCGACCACATGCTCGACTGGGTACGCCCGAGCCTTGCGCTCTACATCGGTGGCATGGGCGCCAAGGGCAAGAACTTCTACAACGACCTCGCGGTGCGCTACGGCTACGAAGAGGCCGCCGAGAAGATCCAGGATCTCTACCTCGCGGGCAAGAAGGACGAAGCCGCCGCAGCAGTGCCGGACGAACTGGTTCGCGCCGTGTCGTTGATCGGTCCCGAGAGCTACGTCAAGGAACGCGTCGCAGCCTTCGCCGAAGCCGGTGTCACGACGCTCAACGTCACGCCGTTGGCGGCCGACCGCAACGGCCGAGTGCAGCTGATCGAGAAGTTCCGCAAGATTTGTGACTGACCCTGCTGTGCGCCTTTATTAACCGCCGGCGGTTAATAAAGGCGCACAGCAGGGCGGGTGGTTCGGGATCTCCTGCGTACGAAACCCGATTTTGGGCGCTTGTTGACAGGACTTTTTTCACTTCTGACCGGTCGGGTTCTTCACCTAACGTGGATCGAGTAGCCAGGGTTTGCGTGCGAATCCGGCACCGGTGGCCTCGTTGACGCCCGAAAGGGATGTTGGCGGGGCCGTTGCCGCAGTCCACCCGAACACCCAATGTCCGATTCGGGACTCGCGTCGGCTGATGAATCCTTTTTGCCGTCATTGGGCAATAGTGTGAGGGCGAAGAGATTCTGTGGTCGATTGTGGAGGGACGAACATGAGTGCAACCAAACCCGTCGTCGTAGCGGTAGACGGTTCGGAATCGGCGTCGTCGGCTGTCGTCTGGGCGGCGAGGACCGCGGTGGCGCTCGGTCGACCGCTCCACATCGCGACGGTGGTGCACATCCCAGCCTTCTACTACTCCGAGCCTTACCTCGCCGAGAGCTTCAAGGACGAACTGCGGCGCACTGCCACCGCTCGTCTGGACAGCGCACAGATTCTCGCGCGGCAAAGCATCGACGACGACCTCGAGATCGTCACCGAACTACTCGACGGCAGCGTCTCCGATCGCCTGATCGAATTGTCCAAGGGCGCGTACATCATTGCGCTCGGCCCTCGCGGGCACGGCGAATTCACCGGATTGGTCGTCGGTTCTGCGACGGTCTCGGTTGTCTCGCACGGCGAATCTCCGGTTGCAGTTGTCCGAGGACGGACGCTCGACGGTCGACCGCCGACCGAGGGCCCCGTCGTCGTCGGTGTCGATGGATCCGAAAGCAGCATCGAGGCAGTCGAGCACGCTTTCGAGCAGGCCTCCGCGCGGGGCGCCACCTTGATCGCCGTCAACGTGTGGAGCGACGTGAGTGTGCAGCCCTCGTTGGGCGCCACCCCCGACGACCCACTGTGGAGCAGCATCCAGACGGGTGAGGAAGTTGTCCTCGCGGAGCAATTGGCCGGATTCACCGAGCGTTACCCGGACGTCGTCGTCGAAAGAGTCGTCGCGCGTGACCGTCCGGTCCGAGTCCTGAGCGAATATGCGGAGACGGCGCAGTTGATAGTCGTCGGCAGTCGCGGGCGCGGCGGATTCGCAGGAATGCTCCTCGGATCGACCAGTCGAGCGCTCCTGCACACCGCGGATTGCCCGGTTCTCATCGTCCGGCACGTCAACAAGTGAAGAGAATGCATTCCATGAGTTCTGAGTCCACCGTCTCCGGTACCGTTCGACGTGAGATGTCTTTTGGAGGGGTTCGATGACAACGCGGATATTCCTGGTGGACGATCACGAGATCGTCAGACGCGGATTGTTCGACCTACTCGGTGGGGTCGAGGACTTCGTGGTGGTGGGCGAGGCGGCGTCCGTGGGGGAAGCGCTGGCCGCGGTACCGCAGAGCAACGCCGACGTCGCTGTTCTGGACGTACGCCTGCCTGACGGCAACGGCGTCGAACTGTGCCGAGAACTCCGCTCGATGCTTCCCGACCTCCGCTGCCTGATGCTCACGTCGTACGCCGACGACGAGGCGTTGCTCGACGCGATCATGGCGGGCGCCTCGGGATTCGTCCTCAAGCAGATTCTCGGAACCGATCTGGTCGCTGCAGTCCGCACAGTCGGGCGCGGCGGTTCACTGCTCGACAGTCGTGCAACCGAGGCGCTGATGCAGCGGATCCGCAGCGACCGTACAGCTGATCCGTTGGCCGAACTTTCCGATCAGGAGCGAGCAGTCTTCGACCTCATCGGAGAGGGGCTCACCAACCGGGAGATCGGCGCGCGATTGTTCCTCGCGGAGAAGACGGTCAAGAACTACGTGACGCGTCTGCTCTCGAAGCTGGGCATGCAGCGTCGTACTCAGGCTGCGGTGCTGGCGACCGAAATCCGTAGCGGCAGTCGCTAGGATCTAACGACCGGATTTCGGTCGATTCGAGTTGGTGCGACCGAGCGGTACTCGCCAGAGCAGGCGTGCACCGCTCGGATCGTGATTGACGATCGTGCACGTACCGCCGCAATGTTCGGCGCGGCGCTCCAGATTGTGCAGTCCACTCTTGTGGAAGTCGGAGGGGAGTCCGACGCCGTCGTCCTCGATCGTGATCGCAAATTCGACGTCCGCGGTGACAGCGATGGTGATGTGGCGTGCGTGTGCATGCCGAAGGACGTTGCTCAACCCCTCACGCAGCACGGCTTCGGCGTGCTGGTGGATCCCGGGATTCACCAGAGTGTCGATGGCGCCGGAGAATTGGACGCTCGGGGACACAGCGGACTGTGCGGTGGCGTCGCCGATGACATCGAGGAGGCGTCGGCGCAGGCTCGACGAATCGGTGGCCGTCGGAGTCTGCAGATCGAAGATGGTTGTCCGAATCTCGCGGACTGTCTTGTCGAGCTGTTCGAGAGATCGTTTGACAATCGCGCGCGCCGACTCCGGGAGGGTCTCGTCCGGAAGCGTGCTCTGCAGGCTCATTCCGCTCGCGAACAGTCGCTGGATGACGTTGTCGTGCAGGTCTCGTGCGATGCGGTCGCGGTCGGCGAGAACGGACAACAGGCGTTGCGCCTTTTGTTTCTCGTCGAACTCGATTGCAACGGAGCCGAGTTCGGCCATCGACTCGATCCGGGTCAGTTCGTCGTGATCCCAGTGTGTGTTGGTGGAATTCGACGCCACGATGACCGCGCCGACTACACCCGAGGCGACGCACATCGGTGCCACGACCGCACTCCCAGCCGACGGCACCAGTTCGGTGAGTGCGCCTAAAGTGGTGAGTACCTGTAGCTTTCGAGTGCTCCGCACCACGTCGAACGGATAAGTGGTCGCCGGGATTCTGACTCCACGCGACGTGGTCCGGGCGCTGGCCGCGGCGTGAACCTGTGCGTAGCCGTTCTCGCAGATCACCACGATCACGTCGTCGACGCCGGTCAGGTCCCGAACGCGACTGGCAAGAAGTTGCAGGCCGTCCTCGAGCGAGTCACCGGCCAGCAACCGCGAGCGGATGGCAGATGTTGCGGTGAGCCATCTTTCACGAGTTCGTGACTGCTCGAACAGTCGGGCGTTTTCCACAGCGATACCGGCTGCGATGGCGAGGGCTTCGAGAATGACCTCGTCTTCTTGGGTGAACTCGGCCTGTCCCCGTTTCTCGGTCAGGTAGATGCTTCCGAACACCTTTCCCCGCATCATGATCGGCGCTCCGAGGAAGCTCTCCATCGGTGGATGATTTGCGGGGAATCCCACCGATTCGGGATGGTCGCCGAGATGGGCCACACGCAAAGTCTGCGGGTGATTCATCAGAACACCCAGCACGCCATGACCTTCGGGGAAATGTCCCATGGTCGCGCGTTGGGACCCGGAGATTCCCTCGTACACGAATTCCGAGAGCCCGCCCCCCGGCGCCGCGACCCCCAGGGCGCCGTAGCGGCAATCCAGAACCGTTGTCGCAGAGGTGATGATCCGTTGAAGCGTCAGGTCGAGGTCCAGGCCGGAGCCGACCACCAGGACCGCCTCGAGCAGGCGGTGGAGTGTCGGTATGTCGGCATTGGAATCGCCCAGGCGGTCGAGCAACTCGCCGAACGTACGTGCCGGACTGTGACCCGAAGCTTCGACCATGGTCGAAGCATATCGCCTCACCGAACGTCAGCTCTCCTGGCGGCGACCTTCCCACCACGACGACCAGTGATGCTTGATCTCGTCGAACTCGTCATCGCTCAGGTCGTAGGTGGTCAGCAGGATGGACATGCCTCCGTCGGGCCGCTGCGCCGTCACCGACTGGGTGGCGACAGACAGCAGGCCAGGGCCGAGATCCTCGACTGTCAACCCGAATTGGTGGTCGGTGACGTAGTCGACGACGCCTTCGAAATAGTCGCCGGGAGCGATTGTCACCGCGTACCGACTTCCCGCTTCCAATTCGATTTCGGTGAGCCCGAGGACGCTTGCCACGTTCTCACCGGGGAGCAGAAGGCCGTCGAGGTAAATGGTTCCACGCTCGGCCAGTCCGTGGTGCTCCACTGCGAATCTGAGCAGCTGGAGGAATGTCGTCCAGCCCTCGGTGATGTCGTCGTACCAGTCGTCGTCGGCTGATTTCGGCGGTCGGTCGATGCGGACGACCGTCTTGCCGTCCTGTTCGCGAAGTGAGAAACGGTCACCGTTTCCGAGTTTCAGCGTCAACGCTTCGGGGTCGGCCTCAGCGGTGGAGTAGATCTGGGTGATTTCGTCGTCGAGTCCGTCGTACTCCCAGCCGAACCAACGTCGAATCAGCGACGGGTCGCGCAGCGCGGGCCAGAGTACGGACGGGGCTGCGACGACGGACACTTCGATCACGGTTTCGCTCACGCGGAAGACGCTACCGATTTCAGCCCTTCATGGCGACGGTCAGTAGAAATGCAACGTCTTCGAGCGCTTCGACGCTGTGCCGGTCGGCCGGGACGGTCAGGAAATCACCCGTGGATCCTTTCCACTGGTCGCTCCCACATACAAGATTCAGCTTCCCGCTCAGGACCAACAACGTGGCTTCGCCCGGACTGTCGTGTTCGGCGAGGCTCTTGCCGGCGCTCAGCGCGATCACCGTCTGTCGCAGGCTGCGCTGGTGGCCACCGTAGACGGTTTGTGAACTGCGACCGCTGGTCGCCGAGCCCGCCAGTTTCAACTGTTGGCGAGCGAGAGCGGTCAGTGACTTCTTGTCCATCGAAGACCTCTCGGAAGCGGTGAATGTCCTTCTTGGAGTATGACCGACTCACTCGCGAGGTGCCTCGTTATCGGCGGAAGTCGGTCAGCGCGTGTACTCCAACCAGCGGAAGCGCAGGCCGCTCTTCTCCGAGGTCTGCCAGGGCTCGTCGGATTTCAGGTTCCATTCGGGGCCGATCTCGGGAGCAAAAGCATCACCGGCGATGTCGAGGTCGATCTCGGTCACCAGTAGATGCGTCGCGAATGGCAGTGCAGCCGAATAAATTTGCCCGCCACCGACGACGAAGACGTCACCGTCCGGCAACGCCAGGGCGTCGTCCAGACTGCGGACCACCTCGGCGCCTTCGGCGTGCCATTGCGGATCGCGTGTGACGACGATGTTCCGACGCCCGCTGAACGGACGGAACTTCGATGGAATGGAGTCCCAGGTGCGCCGCCCCATGATTACCGGATGGCCCATGGTGACGCGTTTGAAGTAAGCCATGTCCTCGGACACGCGCCACGGGATCGAGTTGTCGGCGCCGATGACGCCGCCGTGGGCCTGCGCCCAGATGAGGGTGACTGTGCGATCGGTCATCGTCAGACCGCTACCGGTGCTTTGATCGCGGGGTGGTGCTGGTAGTCGACGATCTCCACGTCCTCGAAGGTGTAGTCGAAGATGGAGTCGCGCTTGTTCAGCTTCAGGGTCGGCAACGGCAGCGGTTCGCGGCCGAGCTGCTCGGTCACCTGGTCGACGTGATTGTCGTAGATGTGGCAGTCGCCGCCGGTCCAGACGAACTCGCCGACGTCGAGTCCGGCCTGCTGGGCCATCATGTGGGTGAGCAGCGCGTAGCTGGCGATGTTGAACGGAACGCCGAGGAACATGTCGGCGCTGCGCTGGTACAGCTGGCAGGAGAGCTTGCCGTCGGCGACGTAGAACTGGAAGAAGGCGTGGCACGGCGCCAGGGCCATCTGCGGAATGTCGGCGACGTTCCACGCCGAAACGATGATCCGCCGCGAATCGGGGTTGGAGCGCAGAGCCTCGACGGTCTGCGTGATCTGGTCGATGTGCTCGCCCGAAGGGGTGGGCCAGCTACGCCACTGGACGCCGTAGACGGGGCCGAGTTCACCGTTCTCGTCGGCCCACTCGTCCCAGATGGAGACGCCGTGCTCGTGCAGCCACGCCACGTTGGAGTCGCCGCGCAGGAACCACAGGAGTTCGTTGACTATCGACTTGAGGTGGACCTTCTTGGTGGTGACGAGCGGAAAGCCGTCGGCAAGATCGAAACGCATCTGGTGACCGAAGATGCTGCGGGTGCCGGTTCCGGTTCGATCGGATTTGGCGGTACCCGTCTCCATGACGAGCCGGAGGAGGTCTTCGTAAGCAGTGGAGACAGTCACGGGAATCAGTCTAGGGCCTGCCCTGCTGTGCGCCTTTATTAACCTCCGGCGGTTAATAAGGGCGCACGGCAATATAGCCTCGGCACATGCGCGAACTCTTGGTGATCGGTATCGGTGCTGGTGATCCCGACCAGGTGACGGTTCAGGCGATCAAGGCTATGAACAGGGCCGATACCTTCTTCATCATCGGAAAGGGTGACGAGAAGCAGGCCCTGGTCGACTTGCGCACCGGCATTCTCGACGAGCACGTTCACCTCGACTACAAGGTGGTCGAGATCACGGACCCGCCGCGGGACCGAACCCCGACCGACTACGAGGGCGTCGTCGAGGACTGGCACGAGCGTCGGGCCGCGAAATTCGAAGCGGAATTCGCGGCCGAACCTGGCGTCGGCGCGATTCTCGTCTGGGGTGACCCTTCCCTCTACGACAGCACTCTGCGGATCGTCGAGCGCGTGCTCGCTCGCGGGAGAGTTTCGTTCGACTACTCCGTCATCCCGGGAATCACCAGCGTGCAGTCGCTGGCTGCACAACACCGAATCGTCCTCAACCGAATCGGCGAACCCATCCACATCACGACCGGCCGCAAACTGGCCGAGGGATTGCCCGACGGCGTGGACAATGCCATCGTGATGCTCGACGCGCATTGCACCTTCACTCAGGTAAGCGAAAACGACGCCGAGATCTGGTGGGGCGCGTACCTCGGGACCCCGGACGAGGAGTTGATTTCCGGCAAACTGCGTGACGTCGAAGATCGGATCGTCGCTCGCCGGGCGGAGTTGCGTGAGAAGCACGGTTGGATCATGGATACGTACCTCGTTCGGCGCTGACAACCGACCCTGAATTTGCCGCCTCGATCCTGCACTCTTGATCCCGAACGACGGTCTGCGCACCTATGATCTGCGCATGACATCGTTCGGGCAGGACCGACTGCAGTCGATTCTGCCCGCGCCGCGTGGCCGTGAAAAATCAGCTGTGAAGTCGGCTTTCGACCTTCTGGTTCAGTGGTATCGGCGTCCTGATCAATTCGACAGTTTCAATCGATACCTCGCCACGAAGGGCCTGGAGCTAGCTGTCCGATTGCTGGTCATCGGCTCGCTGACGACGGTCATCATTGCGATGACTCTGCTGCGCTTCAGCGACGCGGGCGTGCACAACCACGTCACCAGCGTCGTCAACGCCGTTATCATCGCCGTCACGATTGCGGTGATCGTGCTCTTCTGCCTTCTGCCCGAAATCACGCGTCGGTGGTCGTACTTCTTTGTCGCCTACTGCGAGGTCGGCGTATTCGTCGGTGTGTTCTTGAACAACGACCCTTTCATCGGGTTGATCCAGTGTGTGCTCTTCGTACTGATCGGTGGTTACATCGCGTACTTTCACAACGCGAGACTCCAGGCGGTTCACATCGCGCTGTCCATCGTGGTTCTGGCAGTGGTCGGCCGAAAGGTTGCGGTCTACGCGGATCCTGCGTTGGCCACCGCACTGTGTCTGATCATCGCCACCGGGATCGTGGTCATCCCGTTCGCCTGCCAGTTCGTCCTCTCACTTCTCGGCTCCGACGCGGACAGTTCGGACGTGGATCCGTTGACAGGGCTTCTGAATCGGCGCGGGCTGCAGCGAGCTGTTGTCGAAATGGGGGCGACGGGGCATGCGTCGAGCAAGTCGTCGTATGTCGTCGCGATTGTCGATGTCGATTCGTTCAAGAGCGTCAACGACTCACAGGGGCACGAAGAAGGCGATCTCGTACTTCGCCAGATTGCTGATCGACTGCGGTGGTGCGGCGGCGAGAAGGCGCTCTTCGCCAGATTCGGTGGGGACGAGTTCGTGTTGGTAGACACGATAGACGTCGGCGCAGCGCCTGCGTTCGAAGACAATCTGCGAAGGCACTTGCGAATCGACGATCGTGATCCGGTAGTGACCACCAGCGTCGGAGTCGCGATCACCTCTGCCGAATGGTCGTCGATTATTTCCGACGAGGAGTTGACGGAACTGTTTCGAGTAGCCGATGCCTCGATGTACCGCGCGAAGGCCGCCGGCGGCGATCAGGTTGTGATGTGGGACGGCAAACAGTGAAAATTGTCTGATTGCGGGGAGTTGACTGGATTACCCTGACCCTATGGAATCTGCCGAGAGTGTTGAGCGTTCGGACGCCGTGGCGTCTCGACGACCGCTCTCGGGTCCCGCGTTCCGGCTGATCTCTTCTCAACTTGTCGATTGGTATCGGCGTCCGGACCAATTCGACACCTTCAATCGCTATCTCGCGGACAAAGGGTTGACCGTCGCCTCGCGGTTTCTCGTCGTCTGCTCGTTGGTGCTGGTCACCGTGATCATGTTCCTCACTCGCTTCAGTCCACAGGGACCGACCACTTCGCACGCGCGCACCGCGAACGCAGTCATCATGGTCATAACCGTGATGATGGCCGTCGCCCTCTCGACGAGGCGCAATCTCTCCCGTTCCTGGTCTTACGCCTTTGTGCTCTACTCGGAAGTGGGAATAGCGGCCGCAATGCTGCTGTACTCCAATCCACTTGCAGCACTGGCACACGCCGTGATGTTCTCGGTGATCGGCGGATACATCGCGTTCTTCCACAATGCTCGAATACAGAGCCTTCACATGTTGTGGGTACTCGTCGTGGTCATCGGCATCGTGACACGTACGGCGGTGGTCGAAAACGATGTGGATGCTCCGGTTCTGGTCGCGTTGGTAGTACTGGTCGGCGCGGCAATCTACGTGATTCCCTTTGCCTGTCAGTTCATTTTCTCCATCCTCGGCACCGACGCGTTGAACTCGCAATTGGACCCACTGACCGGACTGCTCAACAGGAGGGGACTGGCCGACGAAGTGCGACTGTTGCTGGAGCGGTCGTACACGCACTCGGCGCTCTTGGTAGTCGCCGCCGTCGACATCAATCGATTCAAGGCCATCAACGACGAGTACGGACATACCGTCGGTGACGCCGTGATCGAAAAAGTCGGATCGAGACTGGTCGAATGCGCCGGCCCGGCGGCCTTGATCGCACGGATAGGCGGCGACGAGTTCGTCATCGTCGATTCGGTCGATCAACGCTCGTTCCATCGACTCGAACATGAGCTACTCCGTTCGACGATCACCTCGCCCGATCATCCCGAGGTGGCGATGAGCGTCGGAATCGCGAAGATCGCAGGGCCTTTCGAATCAGCGGATGATGCGCTGGTCACCTACCCGACTCTGCTGCGGCGAGCGGATCGGGCGATGTACTCCGCGAAGGCACGCGGTGGGCATTCGGTGGTGCTGCAGACGGAAACGGACTGAGCGCGCTGTGAGTGTCCGTGGTCGGCGTTAGTCTGTTGCCATGCCTGAACTACCCGAGGTGGAAGCGCTGGCAGGGTTCCTTCGTCAGCACGCGGTCGGCGCAGTGGTGGGACGCGTCGACATCGCTGCATTGAGTGTGCTCAAGACCTTCGATCCGCCGATCACTGCTCTGCAGGGGCGTGACGTCACGGGTGCCGCCCGCTTCGGGAAGCATCTGGCTCTGGATTGCGACGGGTTGTGGTTGGTCACGCATCTCTCCCGTGCCGGCTGGATGCGCTGGCTGGACAATCCATCGGCGACGCCGCCGAAGCCGGGGAAGGGGCCGTTGGCGCTGCGCGTTCATTTCTTCACACCCGAAGGGTTGACGCCGGCATTCGATCTCACCGAAGCCGGCACCAAGAAACGCCTCGCCGTCTGGGTCGTGAACGATCCGCAGGAGGTTCCGGGCATCGCCCGGTTGGGGCCGGACGCGATGGCCGTGACCGAAGCCGAGTTCGCACAGATTCTGGGCGGAACGTCGGCGCGGATCAAGAACTCGATAGTCGAGCAGTCGTTGATCGCCGGTATCGGGAACGCCTACTCGGACGAGATCCTCCACACCGCGAAACTCTCGCCTTTCGCGACCTCGTCGCGGCTGACGCCGGATCAGATTTCGACGTTGTATGCCGTGATGCGATCTACGCTGGCCGACGCGATCGAGCGTTCGGAAGGTCAGGACGCGGCCCGGCTCAAGGGTGAGAAACGCTCGGGGATGCGAGTGCATGCTCGTACCGGACTTCCGTGCCCGGTGTGCGGTGACGTCGTACGCGAAGTGTCGTTCGCGGAGCGTTCTTTTCAATACTGCGCGACGTGCCAGACCGGCGGTAAGCCGTTGGCGGACAGGCGAATGTCGAAACTGCTCAAGTAGCGAACTGCGCTGCGAGTAGTTCGACGAACTCGCGGGCGAGCGCCGACGAATGGGTGGGTTCGGTGATTGCGTGGACGATCCGATGCGGCGCATCGGTGATCGGAATACAGACCAATTCGGGGTGCAGGGCGCTCATGGACTGGGGGAGCAAACCTACGCCCAGGCCGTTGGCGGTCAGTGAACAGATCAGGTCTACCGAGTTGGCTTCAAGTGTTTTTCCCCGAGGGACCTGTGATTCGGCGAAGGCTTGGTCGGTTTGGACACGGGCCTCGCTGCCGGAGGCGAAGTCCACGAGAGTGTGATCGCGTAGGTCTTCGAGCCTGATCGACGAAGCCTGGGCAAAGGGATGGTCGGGAGCAACGAACGCTGCGGTGGGTTCACTCCACAGCGGTGCGGCGGCAAAGCTCTTGGGTAGGCGACCTGCGGCCAATCCGACAATGCCGACGTCGATTGCACCGGACCGGACTCCTTCGATAACTACTTCACTGCCGTACGGTCGCGCGGTGATGTTGATTGCAGGGTGGCGCCGTGTCAGATCTGCCAGCGCGCGTCCGACGTCGACGCGCCCCGCCGAGGTGATGGTGCCGACCGTCAACCGCACTTGCTCGTTGCTCCGTGCGGAGACATCACTGACGAGTCTCGACACGGCGCCGAGTACCTCGCGGGAGCGGGCGACAAAAACCTCGCCTGCAGCAGTCAGGCCGACGTTTCGGCTGTTCCGGTTGAACAATTCGACTCCCAGTTCCTTTTCGAGGTCTCTGATCTGGGCACTCAAGGCGGACTGGGAAACGTGCAACCGCGACGCTGCTCGGCTGAAGTGTCTGTCTTCCGCGACTGCCAGGGCGTAGCGGATGTGACGTAGTTCCATTGCACCAATCTATCGTTTCTGGAGATAGATCATGCATATCTATCTATTGGACGCGCGTCGGTGTAGGCGGTCATGCTTGACGACATGATTTCAAGCGACGCGCGTCCGAGGCTCGGACTACCGATAGTGCTGCTGATGGCTGCGGCGACGGGCCTGTGCGCGGGCGGTAACTATTTCAACCAGCCACTCCTCGATTCCATCGCAGATCACCTGAATGTGTCGGCCTCCGCAGCGGCCGCGACGGTGACCATCGCGCAGGTCGCGTATGCACTCGGATTGATACTTCTGGTTCCGGTGGGCGACATGGTGGACCGACGCAAGCTGACGGTAGGGCTCATGCTGCTGGCGGCGACCGGTCAAGCGGTCAGCGGATTTGCGCCCAACTTTGCCACGCTGGCAGTGGGAATCGCTGTCGCTGGAGTCTTTTCGGTCGCCGCCCAGGTGCTCATTCCGTTTGCCGCCTCGCTGGCCGAACCTGAGAGGTCCGGTCAGGTGGTCGGCACGATCATGAGCGGACTGCTGATCGGAATCCTGCTGGCGCGCAGCGTTGCCGGCGTCCTCTCCGGACTGGGAGGTTGGTCGACGGTATACAAGGTTGCGGCGGTGCTGATGGTGGTGATGGCCGTGGCATTGTGGCGATCTCTGCCTTCCGATTCCGCAGATCGCCCGAAGGCAAGCTACCGCGCAACGCTCGCTTCGGTAGGGAAGTTGGCTGCGACCTTGCCGCGCCTGAGAACCCGATCGGCCATGGGCGGACTGGCTTTTGCTGCTGTCAGCACCGTCTTCACGACGATGGCCTTTCTTCTGTCCGGCGAATTCGGCTACAGCGACACTCAAATCGGCTTGGTCGGACTACTCGGTGTGGCGGGAGCTTTGATGGCGACGGTGGCGGGCAGACTGGCCGATCGGGGATTGGGTCAGCTGGCGACCGGCGGCGCCATCGCGATTCTCTTGGTGTCGTGGCTTCCCTTTGTCGCCGGTGCCACCCACGTGGTGTGGTTTCTCGTTGCCATCGTCCTTGCCGACCTCGCGCTGCAGGGAGTGCACGTCAGCAACCAGAACGTGATCTACGCCCTTGTCCCCGAAGCACGTTCGCGTGTGAATTCCGTGTACATGACCACCTACTTCGTCGGTGCTGCCGTGGGCTCGGCGGTGGGGTCAGTGGTGTGGAAGTCGTACGGCTGGAACGGAGTATGCATCGCCGGGTTGGTCTTCTCCGTTGCAACGGCGATGGTGTGGGTGCATGATCGCCGACTGGAGACGGCTGAACTGCGAATCCCGGAATCCCCTGTTGCAGTGGGGTAGGCACCCACACCTTCTCGGCTCCAGCACCTTTCAGATTTCGGCACCGTCCACCAGGATCTTGCCGACGCGTTCGGGATAGAACGACACGTGGTCGTCGATCCCGGACGCTTCGGCGGTAGTGAACGGATAGAACCACGCCAGATCCTCGATCGGAGCGAGTTCGGTTGTGCCGGTGAACGACAGATACGACGCAGTGCCCTTGTAGGGGCAGGCCGTGGTGGTCGGGGACGGCGCAAAGTACTCGCTGCGAACGTCGATTCTCGGAATGTAGTACCGCGTGGGCAGTCCGGTTTCGAAGAGCAGTCTGGGTCGTCTCGTCTCGGCGACCAGTACGTCGCCGACAAAGACCTGGACGTGGCGGGACGAGGGGAGTGCGTCGATACGTACGTATGGATCGCGGGCGTGGACAAAGACCTGTTGATCCTCCTCGTACCAGGCGTCCATGCGATCCCAATAGAATGCGACGTACTCACTCAGATCCAGGGAACCGTCGAACTGTTCAGGGTAGGTCCAGACGGCGTCCTCGGCCCGGCGATCCCCGATCTCGATCGTCCAGTAGGTGGCGTCACCTTTCCATGGGCAATGGGTGGTCGTCGACGTCGGGACGAGGAATTCGGTACGAACGTCCGCGAGGGGGATGTAGTACATCGGCAGGCGGCCGCGTTCGAAAAGGTATACCGAACGAGTGGTGTCTGCGACGGCGTGACCAGCGAAGAAGGCTCGAATTCGGCGGGGGTTCGGCTCCAGTGCGATCCGCCCGTTGGAAGCTGTGATCTGTGTGTCTTCTGCGTGAGTCAGTGCTGTGGACATTCGCGAATGCTCCTGAGATCGGCAGGGTGGTCCTTCCCATCCTGCGCCCGGCAGCAGTTATTTGACAGGTTGGAGTCGAAATACGCGGATCTGGCGCCCGAATGCTCGATCGGCGTAGGTTTCGTACGGCGGCCACGTGGTGGTCGCGAGCTCCCACAGCTTCTTACGCGTGGCGCCCTCCGCCAGACTCGCACCGACCGGTATTTCGACGCCCTTCACTGTCACGATTGCGGTGGGGTTTGCCATCAAATTGAGTGTCCATGCTGGATGCGTATCCTGCCCCCAGTTGGAACCGACGACGACAAACGCATCGCCGTCAGGTGCGTACAGGAGTGGCGTGGTGCGAGAACGGCCGGTCTTACGGCCCGTCGTGGTGAGCAGTAGCTGAGTCACGGTGTTCTCTCCGACCAGCGAGAGCTTGCCTCCCGACACTCTCTGCACTGCTCGATCGAGCGGAACCAGATCCTTGCCGAGATCCGAGAACCATTGTGTATGGCCGACATTGCGCATCAATGACCGGTAGATATTGCGCATCGGACCCCTCGCATTCTCGGCACTGTTTCGAGGCTGGTGCACCTCGACTCGAAAGAGTCTGCCACGTCTGGTCACAGATACCTGAGTCCCAAGGTCCCGAAAGGAATGAAGCGGTCAGCCGAATTCGGTTTTGGTGGAGTAGAATTGGGGCATACCGCCGAAACCGTTCGTTTGTGCGCGTTGGACGGTCGTTGGAAGATCAACCCTCCGAGGTCAAGACATCAGGCTCTAGCCACTCGACGCCGAGCAGTTCGGACAGCGACCGCAGACCGGATCGATCACCACCTTTCAGACCTGTGACCGAATTGAGATTGCGCAACATGACCGTGGCGACGTCCTCTTCCTTGGTGCCCACGCCGAAGGGTATGACCCACGGGCACGTCTGGTAGTCGCGATGCGACCGACCGAACGTCTGTTCTGCCGCGATCCCTGAGTATCGCGGTTGATGAAAGATTCCCGTCCGTGGCAACGGGGACGCGTGAGTGCCGTCCGGGAGTGCTTCGTTGGCATGGAGCGAGATCGAGGTCGTGACATTGAAGACGATGACCGGTGCGTCCCCGCGTTGAAACCGCAGACGTTGACCCTCCTTGTCCGGCACCGCACCGAACAGTTTTGCCACCGAGATCCCGGCGTCTTCGATCATCTCGACCAGTGGATCACCTGCCGTGGAGACGAATTCGACGGCCACCAACACCTGCTTGCCTGCCTTGACCTGCGCCTGCGCCCACTGGGCCGTCGACTCGGCGCGGATCATGCCCGCTTTCTGTCGGTAGCGCAGAACCAGCGCACGGCCGCGCGCGATGTTGCGACTCTTGCGGGCCAATCCCATTTCGTAGGCGTACTCGGCCCACTCCGTCTCGTACTCGGCGCGCTGGGCATGGGTGAGGTCGATCGGCATACCGTCGAGCGGAACAGGTCCCCACGGAGTCGGTCGATGAATCATCAAGGGCGGTTTGCTGTTCGACATCCACCCACGCACGGTCTCGAGCGCTCGAGATTGCAGCGTAGGTGATTCCTTCGCCTCTGCGCTCCACGTCCACTTCCCGTAGGACTTGTCCAGCGGAAGGCCGGACTCGACCAGCCTGGCGCCCAGGTCGGACCAGTACTCCGAAGGTTCTGAATGCAGCTGCGCGAAAAGCGGTGCCAGGTAACGCTGGTCGGCCGGCGTGTGTCCCGGTGTTGCCGTCACGGACAGGACGAACGGCGCTTGCTCGTGAGCATTCGAAAAGCGCGCGACCTTCTCGAATGCCGCCGTGCGCTGTGTGTCGTTGCTGTACAGCTGGGCCTCGTCGGCAATCACCACACCGAACGTGTACTTGGGGCGGCCGTTTCGCGCGATCAGCTTCTTCAATTGGTCAGGCGACATGATCAACCAGCGGAATCCACCGTCGCCCACCGAGGCGATGGAATAGCGCCAATGCGGAATGGTGATCTGTGCGGGTCGATCGACGAGGACGAGGATGTTGGTTTCGCCGCGCTCCTCGGCAATCGTCTTGGCAGACATCACTGCGATCAGCGTCTTACCCAGGCCTGCATTGTCTGCCAACAGAAATCCGCGTTTGCCGGCGCGAGCGGCATCGACGACGGCTGCAGCCCCCGAAACCTGCTCGGGCCGAGGAATTTTGGGTGCAGCAACGGGACGTTCACCGGTGCTGTCATTGATGTCGTCCTCTACCCACTGCTGATAAGAGAAGGGGAGTGCCTTGAATGGAGCGAGTTCTACGGGCAACTCCGTACCGACCCACGCGTAGCTCTTCCATTTCTTGACGAACTGCGCACCAGGCGCCGGCGTCCGAAAGGGAACGTCGAGGAGCCAGACTCTCTCACCAGGGCCGGCAGTCGGCACATCCGGCATCGTCGCGCGTGAGCTCTTCTTTGCGACAGTCTTCTTCGGGGCGGTCTTTCTGGTCGTGTTCCTCTTGGGTGCAGCCTTCTTCGGTGCAGCCTTCTTTGCGGCAGCCTTGCGTGCCGTGGTTGCTTTGCGTGGTGGCATCAGGCGGTTTCTGCTGTGAGGAATTCACGCAGCGTGAGCGCAGGCCGGCCGACAAGGTCCTCCACGGTGCCCGTGATCAGCGCCAATTCACCCTGCGCGATTGCGGTGTACGTCGACACCCATGCGTCGAGTTCCCAAGCGGGTGCGTTGTACGACGCCCGCGATTCGTAAGCTTCCTCGAGCGTTTCCTCGACGTACGTGGTTCGCTTGCCGGTGACTTCGGTGATGATGCTCGCGGCCTCGGAGAGCGTCAGTGCCTCCCGTCCGGTCAGGTTGTACGTCTGTCCGACATGAGAATCCAGATCCTGCAGAACCGACACAGCGACGGCAGCAATGTCGGAGCGCGCTACCGCGCCGACGAGACCGTCCCCTGCGGGTCCGCGGATCACACCGTCTTCACCGGCGAGAGCGGGTAGGAAATCGAGGTAGAAGCTGTCGCGCAGGAAGGTGAATGCGAGCCCGGAAGCGCGGATATGTTCTTCGGTGACCCAGTGATCGCGAGCGAGCGTGAACGTCGCGTCCGGAGCAGCGCCGAGGAAAGACGTGTACACGATGTGCCTGACCCCGGCCTCCGCTGCGGCGTCGATGAAGGTGCGGTGCTGATCCAGACGATCTGCGCTTTCGGCCGCCGAGACCATGAAGAGGGTGTCGATTCCGGCCAGAGCCGCGAGAGCGCGCTTCTGATCCCCGTACGTGGTCTCGGCCGAATCGGCACCGGGGAGCTGCGGTAATCGGTTGACCGACCGTGCGATCAGCCGCTGTGGGACACCGGCGTCGGCCAACGACCGGGCCACCAGTCCGCCGATATGACCGGTCGCGCCGGTGACGGCGATCCTCGCAGACCGTGAATCTACGGACATGGTGCCCCTCCTTCGGTCGGTGTGCATCCCATCTTGCCGGAACCCACTCCCACGTCAGGTCACGACGCGACGATTACACCGCGAGCCACCGACAGAGCGTCGGACAAAGCTGTCCTGGTGTTGTCGTCGAGGGACAGCAGGGGCCGGCGGGGAAGGCCGGCGTCGATGCCGAGAGATTCCAACCCGGCTTTGACCGTCGACGGCAGTCCGCGACTGACGAGGACCTTCAGTAGCGGCTCGATCTGTTCGAACACAGCGGCGGCACCCGACCGATCACCGGATTCGAGTAGACGCCAGAAGTGCACCACCTGTTCGGGGGCCAGACACGGGGCTGCCGTGCACCATCCGCTTGCACCGGCAGAGAAAGATTGCAGTGCAAGAGGATTGCTGCCGTTGAAGAAGGGGATCGTGCCACCGCTCAGTTCGTTGATGCGGTTCATCCGGGTGATGTCGCCGGTGGATTCCTTGATCATCGTGACGCCGTCGACGGTGGAGACGAGATCGACGAGAAATTCCGGCGACATGTCGATCCCGGTGGTGGCCGGATTGTTGTAGATCATCGTGGGAATGTCGACGGAATCGGCCACCGCGGTGACGTGTTCACGAATCTCCTGCTCACCCAGATGCCAGTACGACGTGGGGAGGATCATCATTGCGTCGGCTCCGGCGTCTGCCGCGATCGATGCTCGGCGGAGTGCTCCCGCCGTCGTCAGATCCGACACTCCGACGACGGTGGGGACTCGGCGGTCGACGTAGTCGACAGTCTCCCGAGCGACCGTCTCCCACTCTGCATCGTCGAGATAGGCGCTCTCGCCGGTACTGCCGAGTGGGGCTATCGCGTCGACACCACTGCTGATCATGCTGTCGAGGAGCGTGTGTAGCGGCTTGGGGTCGAATGCTCCGGTGTCCCGGTCGAACGGGGTGATGGGATAGGCGACGATTCCCTTGATGGTGCTGCTCATGAGGCTCTCAGTTCTGTTGGTGGGAAACAAAAGTCAGTTGGTCAGTGTGTCGGGATGATTGCGGAGAGCGCGACGGGCGTAGTAAGCGAAGTTCGCCTCGCTGCGCCGAGGAGTCAGTGTCCAATCGTGTGCCTCCTTCGCCAGGCGAGGCGGTAGCGGCTTGATGTCTCCGGCAGCCATCGCCAGCAACTGCAGTCTGGCCGCTCGCTCGATCAGATGCCCGAGAGAGCATGCCTCTTCGACCGTGTTGCCGACGACGAGTTGGCCGTGGTGGGCGAGCAGAATTGCCCGCTTGTCGCCGAGTGCAGCCGAAATGATCTCGCCCTCCTCGTTTCCCACGGGAACCCCGGGCCAGTCGGCGAGAAATGCGCAGTCGTCGTAGAGCGGCGCGATGTCCATTTGGGAGACGACGAGGGGAATCTCGAGCATCGACAGCGCCGTCGCATGTAGTGGGTGTGTGTGGACGATGCAGTTGACGTCGGGTCGTGCGCGGTAGATCCAACTGTGGAACCTGTTGGCGGGGTTCGGCATGCCCTCCCCGTCGAGGACTTCGAGATCCTCGTTGACGAGCAGGAGGTTGTCCTCGGTGATCTCGTCGAACCCGAGGCCGAGTCGCTGTGTGACAAACGTTCCTGGCTGCCCACCGCGGGCGGAGATCTGTCCGGCAAGGCCGGAGTCGTGGCCGGCGTCCGACAGTGCCCGGCAGGTCAGTGCGATCTTCTGTCGAAGAGTCCAACTACCTGTCGTTACTTCGGTGAGCATCTTCGTCTCGGCGGTGGCCATGAGTTCCTGCTTGCTCGCATGCATCGTGTCGGTCATGGGGTGTGCCTTTCTCGGGACCCGGAAATCAATGACATTCAGTCACCTATAAGACACAAAGTGTCATATAGGACGGAAATGCGCAACCCTCGATTCCTGCATCGCTGATCGCCGCAGGTCAATGTATTGGTAGGGTGATGACACAAAGTCTCGTGAGGGGAACCGAATGGCAGCGTTTTTGCGAACACATCGGCGTCGCGCCGGTCTGACGCTCGAGGGCCTGGCCGAGCAGACCGGTCTGACGAAGAGCTATCTCTCCAAGGTCGAGCGGGGTATCAGTACCCCGTCGATCGCGGTGGCACTCAAGATTGCGCGTGTGCTCGACGCCGATGTGGGGCAACTGTTCTCGGACAGTATGGAGGGAAATGCCATGACGATCGTGCGCGCGAAGGACCGCGTGATCGACCCGGCCAACTCCGTGCAGTCTTCCGTCTACGATCCGATCGCGCCCTCACTGGTCGGAAAGGCCATGCAGCCGTTCGTGGTTCATCCGGCCTCGGTGATGGGTCCCAAGTTCATGGACCACACGGGAGAGGAGTTCGTGTTCGTGCACTCCGGATCCGTAGAATTCGAAATCCCCGGGCAGACGATGCACCTCGACGCCGGCGACAGCTTGTACTTCGACGCGAATACGCCGCACCGGATGCGGTCGGTGTCGGCGGATCGTGCGGTGGTGCTGGTTGTCGTCTACGACAAGCCTTCGGCTGGATCACCCAGCGGTGACTCGCTGGAAACGCACTGCGGGGTGGGCAGATGACGCTGGGGATCGACACGACACTGACGCTTCTCGCGGCCGGTCTGATCTTCCTTCTCTCCCTGTGCCTGGGAATCTGGAAATACCGACAGATGGCCACTTCGGACAATCACCTCGCCCATCCGTATGTCGACATCGCACACCGCGCTGCCCTGATGTACTCGTTTGCGACGCTGCTGATCGCGGTGTTCGTCGAAATCAGTGCGTGGCCGACGTGGATCAACCTGACCAGTGCCGCAGTGGTCGTGTTCTTCTTTCTCGCAGCGATATTCAGCTACATCGCTCACGGTGCGATGAAGGACACCGACAATCAGTTCGAGTCCGCCGGTCCGCCCCTGCACCTCGGGATGTTTCTGCTGATTCTCGGCGAGGTGGGCGGATTTGCCGTCCTACTCGCAGGTTTCGTGAAAGGCCAGTTCTTCTGATCGGGCTTCAGCGCCTGTGCTCGTAGCCGATCCAAGCCCGTCGACGCTCACCCATCGGGTCGTTCTCCACTCGGGACGTCTCGTCGAAGATCATTGTTTGCCGCTCCGGTACGGAGTAGGCGGGCCAATCCCGGTCCGGCACTCCGTGGCGGGCGAAATGGATCCAGTGGCGCTGCATGGTGGAGGTCACCGCAGTCAGTCCGCGGCGCCCACCGACCGCTGTCAAGGCCGCGGTGAGTGCATCCGAATGCCCGAAGACCGCAAGCAATTCGGTGGCGTGGGTAGCGCCCATGCCGATGAGTCTGAGCAGGCGAGGCGCAAAATCGTAGCGGTAACTGTAGGTAGGAGCTACCTGGCAATGACCCTGTGCGCAGAGTATCGCGGGCTCCCAGAACGTGATGTCGCCGCCGAGATCTGCGGCAGCAAACCGGTGCGGATACGTGGGATACGCCGCGAGCGCACGTGCTTTCACTTCAGGGGTGGTGTGGGAGAACATCTTCTCGATCCGAACCGGGTCGGTAGGCAAGATGTCGAGAACGCGCGGGAAGATTCTTCCCTCGTGGAGATTCGAACCGACGAGCAGCGGAACGGGGTGGGCGCGTCCGGCGGCGAACACGTCGAGCGGGTGTTCGGGAAGGACGTCGTCACCCACCACGGGGGCAAATGCCCGCGTTCCGGGTTCTTCGTCCGCGCCGCGGCGCGCAAGTTCTTCGCCGGCATCGACCAGGTCCTTCACCGAAGCGGAGCGCAGCCACGATGCCGGATCGGCATCCGGAGCCTGTGCGATCTCGAGGAACTCGCGTGCCCAACGGTGCGCTCGCTCTTTTCCGTATGCCGAAGCAGCCGGCGGACTTTGAGCGATGGCCCGGGCGAACAGCCCTCGTGCCGCCGGCGTTGCCATCAGAGTGGTGACCGCGTTGGCGTCGGACGATTCACCGAAGACGGTGACGGCGTTCGGGTCGCCACCGAAAGCGGCGATGTTGCGTTGGACCCACGTCAGCGCGGCGATCTGATCGCGCAATCCGAGGTTCGTCTCGAATGATTGTTCCGCAGTGGAATATTCACTGAAATCGAGGTAGCCCAACGCGCCGAGACGATATTGGATCGAGACGTAGACGATGTCGCCACGTTCGACCAGGCTCGTTCCGCGGTACATGGGCGTCGACGGATTCCCGCCGTTGTACGCGCCGCCGTGAATGAAGACCATGACCGGTCGCAACGAATCCGACGGTACCTGCGGGGCCACGACATTGACGAAGAGTGAGTTCTCGTCGAAGTTGCTCTTGCGCTGCGGAGACGGAGAGCCGAATGCTTCCGCCGGGCGGACACCATGCCAAGCCTCGACCGGCTGCGGTGCGCGAAATCTCCAAGGACCGGTCGGGGCCGTTGCGTAGGGGATTGCTCGCCAGGTGCGCAGTCCTCGATCGAGGCGCCCGCGTACGACCCCGGAATCGAGAGTGATCTCGAGGGGGCTCGTCACGGTAGGGAGATGTCGGTGCCGTGGCTACGGTAACCGCTGTATCCCGCCCAGGCCAAGCGTTGTTCACGTCTGGGATCGTTCTCGACGCGGACGATCTCGTCGAAGATCATGGTCCGACGCTCCTGCCCCTCGTAGCGCGGCCACGATCCGCGCGGCGAGCCGTGCTCGGCGAAGTGAAGCCAGTGTCCCTGAACAGATTCGGTGACTGCGCGCAGTCCGCGTCGACCGCCGGGAAGGGTGAGGCCGCGCCCGACAAGGGTGTCACCGATGCCGAAGACTGCAAACATCTCGAATCCGTGTGTGGCGTCGAGGCCGAGCCAGCGCATCATCGTCGGCGCGAAGTCGAATCGGTAGGCGTATGTCGGCGCTGATTGTGCGTGCGCTTGCATCAACTCCACGGACGGGTGCCAGAACGTGACGTCTCCGCCGACGTCGATCGCGGACTGCTCGTCCGGGTAGCCGGGATAGGTTGCGAGGATGCGCTTCCCGGCCTCGGGATCGGTGAGGGCAAACATGGTGTCGATGCGCGACGGGTTGGTCGGAAGTGCGTCGAGCACCTTCGGGAACAGCGTCCCCTCCCGTCTGTTGGTGCCGATGATCATCGGCACCTGGTGTGCCGATCCTTCTTTGAATGCGTCCAAGGGGGAGCGCGGCAGGAAGTCGCCGTCGACGACCGGTCCGAAGGGATGTAGTCCAGGTGTGTTCGCGAGTACCTCGGCGCCCAGTCTGCTTCCGGCTCTGCCCAATTCGACGGCTGTCGCCGAGGTCAGGGCCTTCGCGGGTGGTAGGCCGGAATTGAGGATCTCGACGAAACGCGCGCCCCAGGCATGCGATCGCTGCGTGCTCGAGACCAGATCCGGAGCCGAACTCTCGGCGATAGCGCCGGCAAAGAGTCCCTTGGCGGCCGGAGTCGCCATCAGGGTGGTGACGGCGGTGGCTCCGGCGGATTCACCGAAAATCGTGACTTTTTCAGGATCCCCACCGAAGGCGGCGATGTTGCGTTGCACCCACTGCAGGGCCGCGACCTGATCGCGCAGTCCGAGGTTGGAGTCGAATACGCGCTCGGATGTGGAGAACGGGGTGAAATCGAGGTAGCCCAGAGCGCCGAGTCGGTAGTTGATCGAGACGTAGACGACGTCGCCGCGTTCGACGAGGGACACGCCCGAGTACAAGCCGGTGGCCGAGGTCCCGATGGTGTTTGCCCCACCGTGGATGAAAACCATGACGGGACGCGGAGTATTGCCGGTGTTCGCGGGGGCGAGCACGTTGAGCGTCAGGCAGTCCTCGCTGCTCGGCTGGTACTTCCCGGGCGCGAGCAACAGCCCCTTCTTGTGTTGGACAGACGCGTCGCCGAACCTGGTCGCGTCGCGTTCTCCGGTCCACGGCGTGACCGGCTGGGGTCGCGTCAGACGCAGTGTTCCGACCGGCGGCCGGGCGTAGGGAATTCCGCGCCAGGCACGAAGTTTTCCCACCCGGCGGCCGCGCAGGGTGCCGTCGGCCGTGGTCACAAGTATGTCGGACGCCATGTCGCGACTATACGTACTTCGGGAGCGCGTCAGCGGCGAGCCTCCAGCAATCGAAGCCAGACTTCACTGACCGTCGGATACGAGGGCACCGCATGCCAGAGAGTTTCCAGTGGTACGGCGCCGACGACCGCGATTGTCGCCGCATGCACCAGCTCGGATACTTCGGGCCCGGCGAAGGTAGCGCCGAGGATCACGTCGGTGGCCTTGTCGATCACCAACTTCGCGCGCCCCGAGTAGTCGTCGCGCAGCAGCGAAGATCCCGCGACGGCGAGTTCGATCTCCACGACTTCGACGTCGTAGCCGTCGTCGCGAGCTTTCTTCTCGGTGCGTCCCACCCAGGCGATTTCGGGTGAGGTGAACACCACCTGGGGGACCTGTCCGTTGTCCGCCGACGCCGTGTACCGAGGTCCCCTGAGTCCGCGGCTCTCGGCCCGCGCGGCGATGACGTCTCCGCAGACTCTCGCCTGATACTTGCCCATGTGGGTGAGGGGAGAACGACCGTTGATGTCGCCGACGGCGTAGAGCCACTCACCTTGGGCACAGAGGTGATCGTCAGTGGTGACGTACTTGCCGTCCTCGAGGCCGATGACGGACAAGCCGAGATCGGCAGATGTCGGCCCGCGGCCCGCCGCGACGATGACCTCGTCGACTTCGATCACGCCGGACGATGTCTCGATGCTGACGGGTCCACCGTGGATGTGACCTTCGCCGGTGTCCTTGGCATCGGGGCGTGAGACCGAGTTGACGGCAGTGCTCAGTCGAACGTCCACACCGCGGGCGCCGAGTGCTTCGGCCACCATCGTTCCGGCAAACGGTTCTGCTGATTTCAACAGAGCATCGCCCCTCACGAGCAACGTCACGTGAGCGCCGAACGACGACAACCACGTTGCGCACTCAGTTGCGACCACTCCGCCGCCGATGACCGCCACTCGCGACGGAACCTCGTGCAGGTTGGTGGCGTCGCGCGAGGTCCACGGGAGTGCCTCGCGCAATCCCGGTGTCTTCGGGACGGTGGCGGTCGTTCCCGTGGCGAGTACGACGGCCTGGCGGGCACGGAGCTTACGGGTCCCGTCGACGGTCACTGCTCGCTCGCCGTCGATGACCCCGTGGCCTTTGATCACGGTGATGCCCGCGGAGGTTGCCCAGTCGACCTGGGACGAATCGTCGTGGTTGTGGGTGAACGAGTCGCGCCGTTTCAGAATGGCATCGACGTCCAGCGGTCCGGCCGGGATCCCGGGCAAGGCGTCGGCCGCCTCGAGGACCTGCCCCGGGCGCAGTAGTGCCTTGCTGGGCATACAGGCCCAATACGAGCATTCACCACCGACCAGTTCGTGTTCCACGATTGCGGCGGTGCGATTACTTCCGGCGATGGCGTATGCGGCGGCGTTCTCGCCGGCGGGCCCACCGCCGATCACGATGACATCGAATTCGTCGGTCATTGCTCCACGGTATGCCGGATCGGTCCGAGTTCGCTCGGTTACTGCCGGGTACGAGAGCTCGATGGTGGCTACAGTTGCACCCATGACGCGGCAGAAGATTTTGATCACCGGTGCCAGTTCGGGTCTGGGGGAGGAGATGGCCAGGAGATTCGCCGCGGCCGGTCGCGACCTCGCGCTGTGTGCCCGGCGGACGGATCGTCTCGACACGCTGCGAGGGGAGTTGGTGGCGCAGTACCCGTCGATCAGCGTCGCAGTGCGCGAACTCGATGTGACCGAACACGATTCCGTCGTCCGGGTTTTCGGTGAGCTGCGCGACGAGTTGGGTGGCCTGGACCGGGTGATCGTGAACGCCGGGCTCGGCAAGGGCGCCAAGATCGGAACCGGAAAAGCGCACGCGAATCTTGCAACAGCGCAGACGAATTTTGTCGGCGCGCTGTCGCAGTGTGAAGCTGCGCTCGAGATCTTCCGCGCGCAGGACGCCGGACACCTGGTTCTCGTGTCCTCGATAAGCGCGGATCGGGGGCTACCCGGGCCAAAAGCGGCCTATTCGGCAAGCAAGGCCGGGGTAGCGGCTGTGGGTGAGGCGCTCAGTATCGAGTTGGCGCGCACACCTATTCGGGTCACCACCCTGCTGCCGGGCTTCATCAAGACCGACATGTCCGCCGGCGCCGGCGACGACGCAGCGCTCATGGCCAGTCTGGACGAAGGCGTCAGTGCCATGGTCGACGCCATCGAGAAGGAAACCACACGAGCGGCGCTACCAGGCCTGAAGTGGCAAGGGATAGATGCGGCCCTACGATTCCTGCCCAACTCCGTGACAGCGAGGTTTGTCTGATGAGCATCCACATCTCGAACGGTAAGCCCCGCGTAGTGATCGTCGGTGGCGGCTTCGGTGGACTGTACGCAGCGAGACGGCTCAAGAAGGCCGACGTCGAGGTGGTTCTGATCGACCGAGGGACCAGCCACGTCTTCCAGCCCCTGCTATACCAGTGCGCCACGGGTCTGCTCTCCGAAGGGCAGATCGCAAGTCCGCTGCGACATCTGCTCGAGGACAACAAGAACACGAACGTCGTTCTGGGCGAGGCCAAGTCGGTGGACGCCGACGCCGGGATACTGACTGCCAGTCGCTTCGACGGGTCGACCTTCGAATTGCCGTACGACTACCTGATCGTGGCGGCTGGAATGCGCCAGTCGTACCACGGCCAGGACGAGTTCATCAAATGGGCGCCTGGCATGAAAACCCTCGACGACGCTTTGGCGATCAGGCGCAGTCTCATTGCTGCGTTCGAGATGGCCGAATCGCTCCCGACGGCGGAAGAACGTCGGCCGTGGCTGACCTTCGCCGTGGCGGGCGGTGGACCCACGGGAGTCGAATTAGCCGGGCAGATCCGCGAATTGGCAATGCACGCGCTGACCAACGAGTTCCGGTCCATAGACCCGGACGAGGCAAGGGTGCTGCTCTTCCACGGCGACGATCGGGTGCTCCCTTCGTTCAGTCGCAAGCTCTCGGCCGCCGCCAAACGTACTCTCGACGGGATCGGCGTCGAGACGCACCTCGGAGTACACGTTACCGACGTGTGCGAGACCAGCATCGAGACGACGGACAAGAAGACAAAAGAGAAGCGGCAGTACGAGACCCGCACGATTTTGTGGACCGCGGGCGTCGAAGCGGTGCCGTTCGCCGAGGCACTGGCCACGGCGCTGGGTGTGAAGCAGGTCGGCGGTGGCCGCATCGAGGTGGAAGCCGATCTGACCGTTCCCGGCCACCCGAACGTCTACGTGGTGGGCGACCTCATGTCGCGGGACAAACTTGCCGGGGTGGCCGAGGTCGCGATGCAGGGTGGTCGGCACGCCGGTGCCCGGATCGCTGCAACCGTGGAAAACGGAGTGCCCAGCCGAAAACCGTTCAAGTACCGCGATCTTGGAACCGCGGCCTACATTTCGCGACGCCACGCGTTGCTTCAGGCAGGGCCGGTCCAGTTGTCCGGGTTCATCGGATGGGTGTCATGGGGAATCATCCACATCGCGTTCCTCGCGGGGTTCCGCAATCGCGCCAGCACGGTGCTGAACTGGGGCGCAACCCTGGCGTCGAAGACGCGTCGGGAACGGGCAATCACGTACGGCGACCCCGAAACCGCTCGGCAGCCGTACAACTGAGGGTTACTCGGTCTTGAACACGGGGTTTCCGGCGGCGTCGATCATCCACCACAGGCTGCCGACGCTCTGTCCGAGCATGTCGCCGGGAACCTTGTCGTCGAGGTACCGATAGACGGGCTTGCCGTTGACGGTGATCTGGAAGGATCCTTCCGGCCCGTCGATGGTACCGATGACAGCGTCGATTCCTTCGACGATCGGCGAATCCGTGACCGAGGTGACCGCCGGCCAGTAACGCAGGCACGCTTCGTCGCACGACCCGGCTTGTGAGTTCTCCTCGTCCGGGTTGTAGACGTAGACGGTCATGCCTTCGCCGTCGACGGCGATCGTCCCGAGTGGGGAGTCGGCGGTCTTCAGCAGGGGTGCATCAGCGGCGGCGGGTGGCGACAGCGACGTCGAAATGGCAGTGACGTTGTCTGCGCTGTCCCCGGAATCGAGGGCGTCGGGCGAGCAACCGGTGAGGATCAGGGCGGTACTCGCAACTGTCGCGAACAACCACTGTCTGCGCATGACGTCTCCGTTCTGGGCGGGAGTGCTCGGGACAAGCAATCGGGGATACCCGTTGCGGACGAGCTGAAAACGCCGGGCGTCCGGATTCCTCGACAATAGCTCTGTTACAGAGCTATTGTGAGGTTGTGGATGGAAGCGGAGCAAATCTTGCGGATGACGTCCTGGAGACGCTCGGACAATTGCGCCGGGGCACGAGGAAGGCGTCGGGGCGGCCGTTTGCGGAACGACCGCTCGCCGGCGCCCAGATCGAACTCGTCAGGCTGCTACGACGCAACCCGGGTCTGTCGGTGGCCGAGGCTGCCGGGCGATTGGGTGTCGCGGCAAACACGGTGTCCACCTTGGTGCGGCAGCTCGTCGACGAGGGAGTGATCGAACGCGTTGCCGACGAGGCCGACCGCCGCGTCGCGCGATTGGTGCTCGCGGACGAGGCGCGCGCCCGCGTCGAGGTGTGGCGTGATCGCCGGAGTGTGATTGTCGGTCAGGCATTGTCGACTCTGACCGCAGAGGACAGGGCAAGTATCGAGGCTGCTCTACCGGCCCTGTCTCGATTGGCGAGCGCTCTGGTAGCAGCCGGATCGGAAGGCGGGGGGCAGTGAGATGCTGACACAGTGGTGGAAGAGCCGAGCGGCAGGTTCACCCGACCCCGGCGCACACGCGGTCGAGATCGACTCGGTTACATACAAGTTCGGCGACCACCGCGCGGTGGACAACCTGAGTCTGGTCATCAATGCGGGGGAGTGTTTCGGCCTGCTCGGTCCCAACGGCGCAGGAAAGACTACGACGATCAGGTTGCTCAACACGTTACTTCCTCTGCAAGACGGTGACATTCGGATTCTCGGTCGCTCAGTTCGTACCGAGGCGATGACCATTCGGCGCTACCTCGGGTACGTGCCACAACAGCTCTCGATCGAAAGCGCATTGACCGCACGCGAGAACGTGACCTGGTTCGCGCGACTGTACGACGTTCCGCGGTCCGAACGACGCGAGCGCGTCGACCAGGCGCTCGAGATGGTGGACCTACTCGATTCAGGTGATCGTCTGGCGTCGGGTTTCTCCGGCGGTATGGTGCGACGTCTCGAACTTGCGCAGGCGCTGGTGAACCGACCGTCGTTGCTGGTGCTCGACGAACCGACGGTGGGGCTGGATCCCATTGCCCGCGAATCCGTCTGGCAGCGAGTGGCGGAGATGCAGAAGCAGTACGGCATGACTGTGCTGCTCACGACGCACTACATGGAAGAAGCGGAGGAGTTGTGTGATCGTGTTGCGTTGATGCATCACGGTGAACTTCGTGCGGTGGGCGAGCCGAGCGCGTTGGCCGCCGAACTGGGGCCGGAGGTCACTCTCGAAGACGTGTTCCGTCACTACACCGGCGACGATCTCACCGGCGACAAGTCAGGAGGTCTCCACGATGTCCGCAGTGCCCGTCGCACAGCGCGCCGCTTGGGCTGATCCCACTACCAACAGTCTTGCTCGATTGCTCTCGAGAATTTACACATTCTGCCTCGTGGAAGTTCAGAAGTTGCGGCACGACCGATCTGAATTGGTCACGCGCGCAATCCAGCCGATCCTCTGGTTGGTGATCTTCGGTCAGACGTTCAGTCATATCCGAGCGATCCCGACTGGCGACGTACCGTATCTCGACTTTCTCGCGCCGGGCATCATTGCGCAGTCCGCGCTTTTTGTTGCGATCTTCTACGGAATCCAGATCATCTGGGAGCGTGACGCGGGAGTCCTCACCAAACTCATGGTGACGCCGACGCCACGAGCCGCGCTGGTCACCGGAAAGGCATTTGCGGCCGGTATCCGTGCGGTCGCCCAGGCCGTGGTCGTAGTCGTTGTAGCGGCGCTGCTGGGCGTGAGCATGACGTGGAACCCGATCAAGCTGCTCGGCGTCGTGGCTGTCGTTGTCCTCGGCTCGGCGTTCTTCGCCTGTCTGTCGGTTGCGATCGCGGGGATCGTGCTCAAACGAGATCGATTGATGGGCATCGGCCAGGCGATCACCATGCCGTTGTTCTTCGCGTCCAACGCTCTGTACCCGGTCGAACTCATGCCGACGTGGGTTCAGTGGCTCAGTCGCATCAATCCGCTGAGTTACGAGGTGTCAGCGCTGCGCGGTCTGCTGATCGGAATGCCGACCGACTACCTCGTCGACTTCGGCGTGCTGATCGGGGCCGCGCTGCTCGGAATCATCACAGCTTCGGCACTATTGGGCCGCTTGACTCGCTGATCTGACTCGCTGAACTTCGCTCCGGACTAGTCGCGAGTGAACGGTGGGGTGTAGGTGCTGCAATCCGGAGGGACGGCCGGGAGTCCTTCGGACGAGCGAAGTTTCTCCGCAATCGATGAGAGCAAGTCCTGCGATTCAGGGGAGAGATCGACCGCTTTTATGGCCAGAGAACGTAATTCGCTGTCGTGGAACTCCTCGACAACCGAACGGTCTTCTTCCGGAATCAGTTCGGGATCTTGGCGAGGTGTCGGGCCGAAGAAGTACTCTGCTGCCACGCCGAAGTAATCGGCCAATGCCAAAACGACTTGCTCCGATGGATTCGTGCGCACACCGCTCCGGAGTTGCGAGAGGTACGGTGTCGAAATCTTGCATCCACGTTGCGAAAGGGCTTCCACAACTTGTGCGTTGGTGAGTCTCGGTGCTGTGGCCGGGTACAAGGCGTTCAAACGGTCCTTGAATGAATCGGTCACAATTCCTCCCTCGAGCGTGACCCAGCGTCACAGCTACTTCGCAGTTTTCACATAGTAGACGACACGGTTATTCTGGACTCTGGTCGAAAGTCCTTTCACCTGCGGATATTTGGCGCAGAAAAATTCCAAAGACTTTGTAAAGTATGTGATTTTCGCCGCGTACTGACCGTTCGTTTTGCCAAGGTGTACGGCGGTAGCGTATAAGCCGAACGGTGGTGGTTACGCCATTGTGCTGCAGGTTCTTTCAGCCGGTCCTATCCATTTTGTGTCGATGCATTCCTGCTCGGTCTGTAACGTGCGAAGCGCTGCCGCCGGGCACCGGGCGTCGTCGTGCCGGCGGTTGGCGCGCCGCGTGTTCGGGACTTCTTCTCGGTGCTCTGCTCGACGCTCGCGCGCAGTGGTGGGCCCGTATTTTGCTGCACTCGAGAGTGAGCGCTCAGGTGTGTCCACCTGCGAAAGTGACGCGCATTGAAGCGGCCGATTGGTATGTCATCGACGTTGGAACACAGTGCTTCTCGTCGGTCCCCATTTTTCATGCGGTGACATAAGGTTCATGCGGTGACATCAGCGCCGCCCGGGCGTGTTGCTGCGGCGGACCGGGCTCGAAGCGCAGCCGGTCGGCCGGACATGTCGAGCGTCGACTCTGCGTCTTTCGGATCGGAATTGCCCGCTGCGCCAGTAGTAGTAGTCGACGTCGTCGCAGTCAGGTGCATGTCAGAACCATGTGGAGGATTACACGTCTTGCACACGGAGGGCGACAGTCCGGGCGGCAATTCTGTCGCACAGATCTACCATCCAGTCCCCGCCGTGCGCTGCTCAACCTGCGGCATGTGTGCCTCGGCCTCGGAAGCGCTTTATGGCACGGGGGTTGCTGACCGGCGCATACTGGTTACAACACAGTGTGTTCGAAGGGCAGGACTGACATGGTCAGTGTCGAGAAGTGGGCGATGTGGGATTCCGCCGTGGAGGTGGACGTCACCGAGGGCGCTGCGCTGCCTACTGCGCACGCGTTGATCGCAGCTGCCATCGACGAAACCGAAGCGGTCTGCGACCTTCGCCGGGGAGACGCCGAGATTCACGCCGTCAACCTCGCTCAGGGAACTCCGGTCAAAGTGACACGACGTATGTCGGCTCTGCTGCGGTCGGCGCTGTGGGCTGCCCGTATGACCGGCGGTGCAGTCAATCCGCTTGCCGACAACTACTCCGAGGACGAATCCATCCCTCCGGTGCACCCGACCCCGACGTTCGAGGACGTACAGCTCGACGGAGACGTGGTGTACGCGCCCTGGGGTGCGTCGTTCGACATCACCGGAGTTGCCAAGGCCGACACCGTCGATCGCGCCGCGCAGATCGTCGCCGCCGAATTACAATGCGGCGTTGCTGTGCGGATCGGCGACGTGATCGCCACGGCCGGCCATGCACCGGCTGGTGGCTGGCAGATTCCGGTGCCGGACAGCGAAGAAGTCGAACTGATCAACGGAACCGCGATGGCGACGGCGCGGGCGCTGGAGCTGCCCTCCTGGGAGCCGAACCAGGAGCGGCCCTCCACGGAATGGGCACAGGTCTCGGTGATTGCTGACGACGCGGTGTGGGCGTACGCCGCGAGCGAAGCTGCGTTGATCCGGGGGATAAGCGCCATCAAATGGGTTGAACAGCAAGAGCTTCGCGCTCGGCTCGTCGACCGATCCGGACGCGTGTACACAACGGAAAGTTGGTTCGGCCCGGCCGCCGCGTGAGTCAGGCCCGTCCGCGCTCTCTGCGGTACCACTGCACCAGAGCATCTGTGGATGTGTCGCCGAGGTCGCCGGGTGCTGCTTCGGAAGAGAGCGCAGGCCCCAGTTCCATGGCTTGTGTCTTGCCGAGTTCGACGCCCCACTGATCGAACGGATTGACACCCCACACAGCACCTTCGACAAATACCTGGTGCTCGTAAAGTGCGATCAGCTGACCTACGACCGAGGGGGTCAGCTCCTTCGCCAAGATAGTGCTCGAAGGCCGGTTGCCTGGCATCACCTTGTGTGGCACCAGCTCCGGAGCAGTGCCCTCTGACGCGATTTCTTCGGCAGTCTTGCCGAACGCGAGAACCTTTGTCTGAGCGAAGAAGTTACTCATGAGCAGATCGTGCATTGATCCCGTGCCGTCCGCAGTAGGCAGATCGTCGGTGGATTCCGCGAACCCGATGAAATCGGCAGGCACCAGCCAGGTGCCCTGATGCAGGAGTTGGTAGAAGGCGTGTTGGCCGTTGGTTCCGGGCTCGCCCCAGAAGATCTCACCGGTGGACGTGGTCACCGGTGAGCCGTCGGCGCGAACCGATTTGCCGTTGGACTCCATGGTCAGCTGCTGCAGGTAGGCGGGAAAGCGCAGCAAGTCGTTGGAGTAGGGCAGCACTGCGCGGGACTGTGCGCCGAAGAAGTTGGAATACCAGAGCCCGATGAGGCCGAGGAGGACCGGCGCGTTCTGGTCGAGCGGTTGGTTTCGGAAGTGCGTGTCGATCTGGTGGAAACCGTCGAGGAACTCCGCAAAGCGAACGGGTCCGACGGCACACATGACCGACAAGCCGATCGCCGAGTCGACGGAGTAGCGCCCGCCGACCCAATCCCAGAACCCGAACATGTTCGCGGTGTCGATGCCGAACTCCGCCACGCGGTCACCGTGGGTGGAGACTGCGACGAAATGCTTGGCTACGGCCGAGACGTCTTCGCTGCCCAGACCGGCGAACAGCCAACGCTTTGCCGCTGTCGCGTTGGTGAGGGTCTCGAGGGTGGAGAACGTCTTGGATGCGACGATGAAGAGCGTCGTCTCCGGATCGAGGTCGTCGAGCTGTCCGACCAGATCGACAGGGTCGATGTTGGAGACGAACCGGACGCTGATTCCGGCGTCGGCGTAATGCCGTAGTGCGCGGTAGACCATCACCGGCCCGAGGTCGGAACCGCCGATGCCGATGTTGACGATGGTGCGGATGCGCTTGCCGGTAGCTCCGGTCCACTCGCCGCTGCGCACACGATCGGCAAAAGCGCCCATCGCGTCCAGAACTTCGTGAACGTCGGCGACGACGTCTTGACCGTCGACGGTCAGCGCAGAATCCTTGGGCAGACGCAGTGCTGTGTGCAGTACGGCGCGGTCTTCGGAAGTGTTGATGTGATCGCCCGCGAACATCGCGTCGCGTCGTGCCTCGACGCCGGCCTCGCGGGCCAGGTCGACGAGCAGCGCGAGAGTCTCGCGGCTGACGCGATGCTTGCTGTAGTCGATGTGAAGATCACCGGCGTCGATCGTCAGCTCTCGCCCGCGGGCTGGATCGTCCTGGAAGAGTTCTCGCAGGTGAACGCCTTCGATGTCGGCGTAATGAGCGCGCAGTTTCTGCCAGGCTGAGGTTCCGGTGATGTCAGTGCTCACGATCATCGACTTTAGTGGCACAAGCTGGAAACTTCCGCGTGAGTCTCGCTCGCGGGCAGACGGACGCGGCTCCGACGAGCATCATGGAACCCATGGACACATTCGAATTCATTCGATCAGTTCCCACCCAGTTGTTCGTCGGCGGTCGGTTCGTGCCCGCGGAGAACAACGCGACCTTCCCGGTGGCGGATCCGGCGACCGGGAAATCGTTGACCGATGTCGCCGATGCGAGCCCCGCGGACGCGCTGCGCGCTCTCGACGAAGCCGTCGCCGTCTCGTCGAAGTGGGCGAGCACACCTGCGCGCGAGCGTGGTGAAATCCTGCGAGCCGTCTTCGAGAAGATCACCGAGCGAGCCGAGGACGTGGCGCTGCTGATGACCCTCGAAATGGGCAAGGCACTCGCCGAAAGTCGCGCCGAGGTGAAGTACGGGGCGGAGTTCTTCCGGTGGTTCAGCGAGGAGGCCGTTCGCATCGGCGGGCGCTACACGCCGGCGCCGGCGGGCAACGGCCGGATCCTTGTCACCAAGGCGCCGGTCGGACCGTGTCTGGCCATCACTCCCTGGAATTTCCCGTTGGCGATGGGTACCCGCAAGATCGGCCCGGCGTTGGCCGCCGGCTGCACGATCATCGTCAAGCCCGCCTCGGAGACCCCGTTGACGATGTTGTTGCTTGCTCAGCTCATGGCCGAAGCCGGGTTGCCCGACGGAGTCCTCTCGGTGTTGCCGACATCGAAATCCGGTGAAGTGACCGGCCCTCTCATCGACGACCCTCGACTGCGCAAGCTCACCTTCACCGGGTCCACCGGCGTCGGCAAGATGCTGGTGGAGAAGTCCGCGAAGCGATTGCTCCGCACGTCGATGGAATTGGGTGGCAACGCACCCTTCGTGGTGTTCGACGACGCGGACGTCGACAAGGCAGTCGAGGGCGCGGTACTGGCGAAGCTTCGCAACGGAGGCGAAGCATGCACCGCCGCCAACCGGTTCCACGTCGCCAACGCCGTGCGTGAAGAGTTCACGACCAAGCTGACCGAGAAGATGGCGACTTTCACGATGGGACCCGGTACCGACCCGGAGACGAAGCTCGGCCCGCTGATCAACCAGAACCAACTCGACACGGTCGCGGAGTTGGTTGCAGATGCGGTGGATGCCGGGGCGAAGGTGCGACTGGGCGGCGAAGCGCCGGGTGGTGAAGGGTACTTCTATCCAGCCACGGTGTTGGCAGACGTTCCGGCCAGCGCGCGGATTCTGAAAGAAGAGGTGTTCGGACCCGTCGCCGCGATCACCGGCTTCGACACCGAAGCCGAGGGAATCGCAGCCGCCAACGACACCGAGTTCGGACTGGCCGCGTACATCTTCACGAGGGATCTCGACCGTGCGCTTCGGGTTTCCGACGCACTGGAATCAGGAATGATCGGCGTCAACCGCGGAGTGATCTCGGACGCGGCAGCGCCGTTCGGTGGCGTGAAGGAATCCGGATTCGGCCGCGAGGGCGGGACCGAGGGGATCGAGGAATACCTGAACACGAAGTACATCGCGCTCGAGAGCTGATACACACGCGAACGGCCACATCGGGACTGCCAGAGGCATCCGATGTGGCCGTTCGCAAGTGATCTGGGTGTGCGCTAGTGGCCCAGGCGTCCGCGGCCCAGGCGCAGGAGCAGCATCGCGAGAGTGTGGCCTTCCTGGCCCAGCTCGTTGAATCGTTCGAGGACCTTCATCTCGCGGCTGTGCACCAGACGCGGACCACCCGATGCCATCCGGGTACGGCCGATGATCTGGGAGACCTCGGAGCGGCGTTTGATGGCCGCGAGGATCTCGGCGTCGAGACGGTCGATTTCTTTCCGTAGTTCGTCGATCTCCGCCTCACTCTGGGGGATCTCGACGTCTGTCGGAGCAGTTTTTACAGTATCGACAGTATTTCCATGGGGGGCTGCAGCCTGGGTGCTCATTGCTATTCGTCTCCTCTTCCTACTGCGTGGATCGTGGTCTCGGCTCGGGTCGTTACCGATCCAGGCACACTGACGAAAATGCCCCGGATCCGATTCGGACCAGGGGCGGGTGAGCTGTTCAGATCACGTGCACCGAGGTCCGGGGCACGTAAAGTAACGCCACAGCGGGCCGACGGGGTCGGCCTTGTTGTCGCGAACGGAAATGCTGAACATAGCGTCCAGTTTGCCATGCTCGACACAGGTAATCCAAGTGCCTCTACCAGCAGGTGGACGCACTGACGACCGTGTCGGTGGACGCCGGTAGCGTGGACAGGCGATGAACACGTACCCAGCACTCGGTGAGCACGACGGACATTCCCAGCACGACGGGGGCGGCGCGCGGGGACACGACGCGGGTTCGGACGCCCTCCTCGAGGGTCTCAACCCGCAACAGCGCGAGGCCGTGGTCCATGCTGGTTCGCCATTGCTGATAGTCGCGGGAGCCGGCTCGGGCAAGACTGCAGTGCTGACGCGTCGCATCGCCTATCTGTTGGCCGAACGGGGTGTCACCCCCGGTCAGATCCTGGCCATCACGTTCACCAACAAGGCTGCGGCCGAGATGCGCGAGCGTGTGGCAGCTCTTGTCGGACCGCGTGCCAACGCCATGTGGGTCTCGACGTTCCACTCCAGTTGCGTGCGGATTCTGCGAGCACAGGCGGCGCTCCTACCCGGTTTGAACTCGAATTTCTCGATCTACGATTCCGACGATTCGCGTCGACTGCTGACGATGATCTCGAAGGACCTCGAGCTCGACACCAAACGATTCTCCGCGCGGCTTCTCGCCACTCACATCTCCAACCTGAAGAACGAACTCGTCGGACCGGAAGAGGCGGTTGTCGCAGCCGATCAGGATCCGGCCGAACTTCCGCGACTGATCGCCAAGGTCTACGGCCACTACCAACAGCGGCTGCGTGCGGCGAACGCACTCGACTTCGACGATCTCATCGGTGAGACCGTCGCGCTTCTTCAGGCGTTTCCACAGATCGCCGAGTACTACCGCCGCCGCTTCCGTCACGTGCTCGTCGACGAGTACCAGGACACCAACCACGCGCAATACATGCTTGTGTGTGAACTGGTCGGTGGAGCCGGCGAGTCCGACCACGCCGTTGCCCCGGCCGAACTGTGCGTCGTCGGTGACGCCGATCAGTCGATCTACGCATTCCGCGGAGCCACTATCCGCAACATCGAAGAGTTCGAACGCGACTACCCGGATGCTCGGACCATCCTTCTCGAACAGAACTACCGTTCGACGCAGAACATTCTGTCTGCGGCCAACTCCGTGATTTCCAAGAACACCGGCCGACGAGAAAAGCGTCTGTGGACCGATTCGGGTGAAGGCGAACTGATCGTCGGCTACGTTGCAGACAACGAGCACGACGAAGCATCGTTTGTCGCCTCGGAGATCGATCGGCTGGTGGACCAGGGCGAGACCAAGTTCGCCGACATCGCGGTGTTCTACCGGACCAACAACTCCTCACGCGCGCTCGAGGAGATCTTCATTCGACTCGGAGTGCCGTACAAGGTGGTCGGCGGCGTTCGCTTCTACGAGCGCAAGGAAGTTCGGGACATCGTCGCGTATCTGCGCGTCCTCGCCAACGAGGACGACACCGTGAGCCTGCGACGCATTCTCAACACGCCCCGACGCGGTATCGGTGATCGAGCCGAAGCCTGCGTCGCCGTGCACTCCGAGCATCGCAACATCAGCTTCGCCGCCGCTCTCCGTGACGGCGCGGAAGGCAAAGTGGCGCTGCTCAATACGCGGTCACAGAAGGCCATCGCGTCGTTCCTCGAGATGATGGACGGGCTGCGGGCCCTGCTACCGACAGCGGCCGCCGACGAGGACGAACCGTTCGAGCTCGGTGACATCGGTGAGGTTGCCGAGGCGGTGCTCGAGCGCACCGGCTACCGCGCCGAGCTTGCGGCGAGCAGCGATCCGCAGGATGGCGCGCGACTCGACAACTTGAACGAACTCGTCAGCGTGGCAAGGGAATTCAGTTCCGACGCGCGAAACGCGGCCGGGCTGATCGATCCGGACGACGAGGAAACCGCAGCAATGCGTGAAGGTGAACCCGATCCGGGTTCGCTTGCCGCCTTCCTCGAACGGGTATCGCTTGTCGCCGACGCCGATCAACTGCCGGACTCCGACGACGGCGTCGTGACCATGATGACGCTTCACACCGCCAAGGGCCTCGAGTTCCCGGTCGTCTTCGTCACCGGTTGGGAGGACGGGCAGTTCCCGCACATGCGCGCCCTCGGGGATCCGGCAGAGCTGTCCGAAGAGCGTCGACTCGCCTACGTCGGCATCACCCGTGCCAGGCAGCGCCTGTACCTGACGCGCGCGATCATGCGTTCGGCGTGGGGGCAACCGATCCAGAACCCGGCGTCGCGGTTCATCCAGGAGATCCCGGAGGACCTGATCAACTGGCGCCGTGAGGATCCGGGCACCGGTGGCGGATTCGGAAGCGGCAGGCCGGGTTACGGCAGCGGAAGCCGCTACGGCAGCCAGGGCGGCCAGGGATACGGCGGCGGGCAGAACTATGGGGGAGGGTCCGGCAAGGCCGCGTCGACTCCCAGTTTCGGTGCCGCGCGTGGCCGCAACAACGTTCTGGTCCTCGCCACGGGTGACCGCGTCAGTCACGACAAGTACGGTCTGGGCACCGTGTTGGAAACCAAGGGCACTGGCCCCACCGCGACGGTCACCATCGACTTCGGTAGCGCGGGCAAGGTGCGGTTGATGCTCATCGGCGGTGTGCCGATGGTCAAGCTGTAGAAGACAGGCAAAAACTTACGGCCCGTACCTGGAAAGGTACGGGCCGGAAGTTTTTCATCAGAAGCGTTGGGCTTGCGATCAGTCCTGCTCGACGCCGAGGCTGATGCCGCGTGAGGCGAGCCAGGGGAGGGGATCGATCTTGTTCTCGCCGGCGAGATGAACCTCGAAGTGAAGGTGCGGGCCGGTGGAGAAGCCGCGGTTGCCGACAGTGGCGATCTGGTCGCCGGCCATGACCTGCTGACCGACCGTGACGGTGGACGTGTCGATGTGGCCGTAGACGGTGATCGTTCCGTCTGCGTGCTGTAGGCGTACCCACATGCCGAACCCGGAAGCCGGACCTGAATCGATGACTTTGCCGTCGGCGACGGCGACGATGGGCGTCCCGATCGGGGCGGCGATGTCGACGCCGGCGTGCAGGGTGCCCCAGCGGGTGCCGAAATTGGACGTGAACGTGCCCACTGCCGGCAGGACGAACAGCGGGCGACGGGCAGCGGCTTCGCGTGCTGCGCGCTCGTCACTGAAACGCTGGCCCTTGGCAAGCAGGTTGCTGAACTGGGAGAGGTCGGTCGGCGCTGCGACGTTGAGGACCTGCGGAGCGTCGGCCTCGGTGGTGGCTGCCGTGGAGGTGGCCGGAGCGAACTGAGCGGCCTGCGGTTCTGCGGTGGTACCGATCGCGGAGGACTCGTTGGCGAGTGCAACTTCCGAGTGGTCGGCGGCAGAAGAGGAACCGTCGTTGACAACTGCCTGGCCCGCGGCGACAACCGCGCCGGCTGCAACTGCCAGAACGGCGGCGCGGCCCTTGAGAGCGGAGGGAGGGGTGGGGAGTCGGTGAGCACCGCTGCGGCGAACCGGAGATTCGACATCGACTGTCGGTGCGGAGGAAGCGTAAGTGGGGGTGCTGATCACGTCGGACTCGACGAACTCGTGAGAGTCGGAATCGGACGACGTGGAGGATGAATTTCGAGTGAACATATCGGTAGAGATCTCAGAACTTTTGGTCTCGGTGTAACGCCTGGCCGAGTGCGTTGGATAAGTGGTCGTGACCTCGTCTGGAGCTGAGTTCGAGAACCTACTAGCGGTGAACTGGCTGCGGTGATGCATATGCCGGTTCTCTCCTCGAGTTCGTGATCAGCCCGTGACTTAGACCGACTGACGGTAACGAAATGATTGCGATTGGCGCAAGCCGTAGCGGAAACCTGTCCGATTATGTGACGTGCCTCACAGCTTGACCTGGGAATATGTCGATCCGGGCAAAACGGACGAATCATCTCGTTTCGTGATCACGCGTGTCACAACCGGATCACCGGTCCATTGGGGCACTACCGTCGATCGAGTGTCCACAACACCTGGAACTACGTCGCAGGCGCGTTTCGACGACCCCGGAGTGAAGTCCGGGGCGCCACTCGCGGCGGTAATCGGACTGCTCGGTGCCGTCGGAGTGGCAGCCAGTCCCGTCGTCGGAGTCGGGAGTGGCCGCGGGGTCGACACGACGGGGGCGCTTGCTTCTGCCGCTCTCTTCGCGGCCGTCTGCACGATCGTCGTGCCGCTGGTTGCGGTGCTCACCTCGGGGCGCAGGCCCGCCTTCGCAGGCGGACTCCTGGCAGGTATCGGCGCGGTGTCCCTCGGCGCGGCGATCCTCGACGTTCAGTTGTTCGTCGACGCAATCGATGCAAACCGCTTGGACCTTTTCCGTCCGATTTCGGCGGGTTCGATCGATGCGGGTCCGGGCGCTTATCTCGCGCTCGCGGGCCACGGACTTCTTGTGGTGTCCGGTGTCCTCGGCTTCATGGTCGTCCATCGTGAATCGGAGCGGGACGGATACGGCAGCGCTCGCGCCGCGGAATTCGACGGGCGATCGGTTGGCGGGCGGATCGGTGGGTGGCCGACTGCGCTGCTGATTCTGGCCGCGGTGGTGTTCGTGCTCTCCCTGTTCGGTCCTTCCTTCAGTTCGCAGGATCCGATCTTTCTGGTCAAACCGCTCGTCGACTCGGCGGCGGCTACCGCCGTCGGTACGGGATTGGTCGGCGTCGCGGTACTCGTTGCGGTCGCGGCGGCATTGACGTCCATCTCGCGACCGGTGGGCTGCGGCGCCCTGATCGGTGTCGGTCTCGGCGCACTCGCAGTCAGTGGAACCAGGGTGATGGCTGGGTTCGCGGCCGGCGATCGGATCGGCGTCGGTTCGGGATCGGTGGTCGGGGCACTGGCCGCCGTGGTCATCGCCGTGATCGGAGTTTCAGCTCCCTACCTCGCTTCCAGGCGTGAAACAGATGCGATTCCCGCTGAAAGTGTGGTTCGCGCACCCGCGAAGACGACAAAGGGTGCGCTGAAAGCGGCGATGGTGGCTCAGTCCCGGGCGGCGCAAGCGCGGGTGAACAGACTTCACCGCGTTGCCGGTATCGGCGCAGTTGTCACCGCAGCAGTGGCAGCCCTGGGGGTGGCACTTCCGGTCCTGTCGTTGCCGGAGAACATCCCCGAACCGTCCATGCTTTCGTCTCGAGTTGTCTTGCTCGCGGCTGCTGTACTGCTGGTCGCCGGTCTGGGCTTGTTCGCCCCGGGCCGCGCCGCGGTGGTGCGGCCGGCCGTCGGCGTGTTGTGGACCACGGTCGTGATGGGAGTCGCCGCTGTCATGCAGTCGGCTGTCATCGCCACGGACGTACCGGGCGTCGGGTTGGGGGCCGGTGCCTTCGTGCTCTGCGGCGCGGCTTTCCTCGCTGCGGCGACGGGACTGCTCGTCTGGCTGGCGGGAAGCGCCGAGCGTGAGGATGTCGACACGTCGGTAGGTGGCGGTTCGCGAGGGCTGGTGCTTCTCGTCGGTGGGATCGGCGCCGTCGCTGTCCTGACCGGAACCGCGCTTCCCCTCTATCAGGGCGACGCCTATACGGCGGCCTCAGTTCTGGAGTGGCCGTGGGGAATTGACGTCTGGGGTCAACTGCTCGTCGGCGTCACCGTCGTGATCGCCGCTGTGATCGCAGCGTCCGCGCGGCCGTCGCGGGGCGCGGCATTGCTGATCGGATCTGCCGTGGCAGCTCTGGTGTATGTGGGTGAGTGGCCACTCACGTCATCGCGCATATCGGACGCAACCGTGGGGGTGGGTGCGATCACAGCGGCCACGGGCATAGTGTTGCTTCTCGTTGCAGCGTTCTCGAGCGCAAGAATCAGTGAGACTGATGCTTGACAAATTCGGTGTGGCCACCTTGCCGAATCGGTGAGGCGTGCCTCATCGGGCAATTGCGCGTGACTTGGGCCACATAGCATCAATGCGGGCGCAAACCGAACGCGGCAACTGGTTAAAGTCCAGAACAGACCCGCTCCTACCCCTCGAGCGGGTGACAACGCAGACGAGACGGTGAGCAGATGGATCTCTTCGAATACCAGGCGAAGGAACTCTTCGCCAAGCACGGAGTGCCGACTTCGGCTGGACGTGTTACAGACACAGTCGCCGGCGCACGCGAGATTGCCGAAGAAATCGGTAAGCCCGTGATGGTGAAGGCACAGGTCAAGGTAGGCGGCCGCGGCAAGGCCGGTGGCGTCAAGTACTCGCCCGACGTGGATGCCGCAGTGGCAAACGCCGAGGCAATCCTGGGCCTGGACATCAAGGGCCATGTCGTCAAGAAGCTGCTGGTCGCAGAGGCAAGTGACATTGCCGAGGAGTACTACATCTCCTTCCTGCTCGACCGCACCAACCGCACCTACCTGGCCATGTGCTCGGTAGAGGGTGGCGTCGAGATCGAGGTCACCGCCGAGGAGAACCCCGACGCTCTCGCCAAGATCCCCGTCGACGCAGTCAAGGGCGTCGACCTCGCGTTCGCGCGCAGCATCGCCGAGGCAGGAAAGCTGCCCGCAGAGGTGCTCGACGCAGCGGCCGTGACGATCCAGAAGCTGTGGGAGGTCTTCATCGGCGAAGACGCACTCCTCGTCGAGGTCAACCCCCTCGTTCGTACGCCTGACGATCAGATCCTCGCCCTCGACGGCAAGGTCACCCTCGACGAGAACGCAGCGTTCCGTCAGCCCGGCCACGAGGCATTCGAGGATCGCGACGCTACCGATCCCCTCGAGCTCAAGGCCAAGGAAAACGACCTCAACTACGTCAAGCTCGACGGTGAGGTCGGAATCATCGGCAACGGCGCAGGCCTGGTCATGTCCACGCTGGACGTCGTCGCATACGCCGGCGAGAACCACGGTGGCGTCAAGCCCGCCAACTTCCTCGACATCGGCGGCGGAGCTTCCGCTGCAGTCATGGCTGCCGGCCTGGATGTCATCCTCAACGATGCACAGGTCAAGAGCGTGTTCGTCAACGTCTTCGGCGGCATCACCGCGTGTGACGCAGTTGCCAACGGCATCGTCGGCGCACTGAAGACCCTGGGTGACGAGGCCAACAAGCCGCTCGTCGTTCGCCTGGACGGAAACAACGTCGAAGAGGGTCGTCGCATCCTCGCCGAGGCCAACCACCCGCTGGTCACGGTCGTCGCAACCATGGACGAGGCCGCCGACAAGGCCGCCGAACTCGCTCACGCAGCGAAGTAAGGGACTCACAGAACAATGGCAATCTTCCTCACCAAGGATTCAAAGGTCATCGTCCAGGGCATCACCGGCGGCGAGGGCACCAAGCACACCGCTCTGATGCTCAAGGCCGGCACCCAGGTCGTCGGCGGCGTCAACGCTCGCAAGGCCGGCACCACGGTCTCGCACGTTGCAGCTGACGGTTCCCCTGTCGAGCTCCCCGTCTTCGCGACGGTCGAAGAGGCAATCAAGGAGACCGGCGCAGACGTCTCCATCGCATTCGTTCCCCCGGCCTTCTCGAAGGACGCCATCGTCGAGGCCATCGACGCGGAGATCCCGCTCCTCGTGGTCATCACCGAGGGCATCCCGGTTCAGGACTCCGCTTACGCTTGGGCGTACAACGAGTCCAAGGGCAAGAAGACCCGCATCATCGGACCGAACTGCCCCGGCATCATCACCCCGGGTGAGGCTCTCGTCGGCATCACGCCCGCCAACATTGCAGGCACCGGCCCCATCGGCCTGGTCTCCAAGTCGGGCACCCTGACCTACCAGATGATGTACGAACTCCGTGACTTCGGCTTCTCCACCGCCATCGGCATCGGCGGCGACCCGGTCATCGGAACCACCCACATCGACGCCATCGAGGCGTTCGAGAAGGATCCCGAGACCAAGGTCATCGTGATGATCGGTGAAATCGGTGGCGACGCCGAAGAGCGTGCAGCCGATTACATCAAGGCCAACGTCACCAAGCCGGTCGTCGGCTACGTGGCAGGCTTCACCGCTCCCGAAGGCAAGACCATGGGCCACGCCGGTGCCATCGTCTCCGGTTCCTCGGGAACTGCTCAGGCAAAGCAGGAAGCTCTCGAAGCTGCAGGCGTGAAGGTCGGCAAGACGCCGTCCGCTACCGCTGCTCTCGCTCGCGAGATTCTTCAGTCCCTGTAAGGGGCTTCGCCCCCGTGCGTGGTTAGGGAGTCTCCGGACTCCTTAACCACGCACAGTGGTATCGACCCACATCGACCCGGCAGGTTCCAACTGCCCGGCACCGGATGTGATGGATGCGACGATCGAATCGAGATCGTCGGCGTCACCGGCGGCGAGCGTCATCACCGCCTTCGATCCATACGTAGTTCCGAGCACCGAGACGCCCCGCGCTCTCAGCTCCGCTTCCACCCGACCGGCCTCTGAGTGCCGGATCGCCAAAGTGCGCAGGACCTTTCTCTCCCTGGCCACAAGCTCGGCCGAATCGAGAGCCACCGAGACCGCTCCCGAATACGCGCGGACCAATCCACCGGCGCCGAGCTTGATTCCGCCGAAATAGCGCGTGACGACAACAATCACATCGACCAGATCTCGAGACTTGAGAACTTGAAGCATCGGCACCCCGGCAGTGCCGCCCGGTTCACCGTCGTCGTGTGCACGCTCGACGCGTGAGTTCGCCTCGTATCCGATCACGAAAGCCGAACAATGATGGCGCGCATCGGGATACAGCGATTTCTGCTCCGCGACGAACTCCGTGGCGGCTTCGGCGTCGTCTACCCGGTGAAGCGCGGCGATGAATCGTGAGTGCTTCACCTCGGTTTCGACGACGTGGTCGGCGCCGGGTGCGAGGGTGAAGGGCATCTGCCCATTGTCTCCTGTCGGTGTTAGCGTGCGAAGTCGAGACACATACGCTGGTAACCATCGAAGACCGTCTACGAGGAGAAGTCATGACGTTCACGCCGCAAGGGCCCAGCTTCGGGCCACCGAATCAGCCGGCAGCGGGCGGTGGAACCAAGAATCTCGGATTCATCCTGCTCATCGCCGTCGCGGCACTCGGCCTGATCAATTTCCTGCTCGGTTTTGCGCCCTTCACGTCGATCAGTGGAAGCAGCAGCGGCATCGGTAGCGGCCTGGATACCAGTTCGAGTTTCTTCGAATCGAGCATCTACGGCCTCGGATTCGTTTTCGCCGGCGGTGTGGTCGCAGGCGTCTCGCTGCTCCCGAAGCAGTCGTATGCAGGCATTGCCGCAGCGCTCACCCTCACGGGTTTCTTCGCTTTGGTGTTCGCCGCGTTCTCCGTCGGTACCAGCGACTACGTCGACATCAGCCTCGGTTGGGGCCTGATCATCGTGCTGATCCTCTCGTTCGTGCAGACCGTCGTCGCAGTCGCCGCGTTGTTGTTCGAGATCGGAATCCTGAAGGCGCCCGCGCCCCGACCGGTAGCTCAGCAGTACGGTCAGCAGCAGCCTTACGGCCAGGCGCCGGGGCAGGCGCCAGGTCAGCCACAGGGATACGGACAGGCTCAGTACGGCCAGCCTCAGCAGGCTCAGCAGCCGGGCCAGTACCAGCAGAATCCGCAGTACGGGCAGGCGCAGCAGCAGGGATACGGGGGAGCGCACGCCGCCCCCACAGACCCGACCGCTTCGCAGCCTTACGGCCAGACTGCGCCTCCATACGGTCAGAACCCTGTGCAGAATCCCGGACAGACCGACTCGTCGGCCGCGACGACGTCGTCTTACTATCCGCTGACCTCTCAGCCCGGTGGCCAGCCGAACCCGAGTTACTCGTCGGATCAGTTCACCGCTCCACGCGGTTACGGCCAGCCGTACAACCAGCAGCAGACTGGCTCGACCGAGCAGCCGACGGGCTTCGAGCCGCCCACTTTCGAAGCGCCGACGCCGTCTGCGGAACCTGACCAGGGCAGCAGCGATTCCGCGGCCGAGACCAAGGTCTTCGGCTCGCAGAACCCCGACGAGCGTCAGCAGTAGTACTTCTTCGTTTCACGAACATGAATGTGGCCTCCGACCCGCTGCGGGTGGAGGCCACATTCCGTGAGCCCGACGGCGCGCCTGAGTGCGCGGCGCACTGTCGAGTGAAACCCTCGAGGGGATGAGTTCTTTGATTGATGGCACCCGGTCCCGTCCCACGTCCTCACGACCCGGACGTGGTCGTACAGGCAGCGGCCGCGTCGGCGGCGGTCGCCCGGGACCGAACCCGGACCTGGCGCGCAAGCTGCTGACCGTCGCCTTCCGACCGTCGGGCCTGACGATGCTGCTGATCGCGGCTGTCGTCGTGGTCACTTTGGTATCGGCGAGCAGCGATCTGACCGGAACCTTCGGCGCCATTGCCACCACCTGGTTGGTCATCCACCAGGTGCCGGCGACTATCAGCGGCGTCCAACTCGGTGTACTGCCACTGCTTCCAACGGCGGTCATGATGTGGGTGGTCGCACGCCGATGCGCGTCGACTGCGGTGCACACCGACTCCCGTGACGACACCCTCCGCCTGGTGGGGGCGGCAGTAGCCGGGCCGTTGACTATCACGGCAATCGCTCTCGCCGTTGTCGCCGACGCCTCCGCGGCAATTCCGCTGTCGAGCCCCAACACGTTGGCCGCTTTCGGCTGGGTCGCCGGGATTCACCTGATCGCCGCGTCCGTCGGTGTTGCTGCTGCGCACTGGGATCGCGTCGTCGCCGAGATTCCGCCGTGGGCATCTGCCGCTGTTCGTCCGGCCGCGGCCGCGTCGGCAGCGCTGCTGGCTGCGGGCGCCGTGGCCGTCGTGGTGTCACTACTCGTGTCGTGGTCGACGGTCGGTGACCTACTCGCACGCGGCAACGGGTTTGTCGGCGTACTGGGATTGACGGTGTTGTCGCTGCTCTATCTGCCGAACCTCGTGGTCGGTGCAGCCGCGGTGATGACGGGATCGACTGCCGATTTCGGAAACGTCTCCATCAGCGTGTTCGGCAACATCGGTGGAGATCTGCCACCCTTGCCCCTTCTCGGAGCGGTTCCGGAAGGCGTCGCCGGCGGAATCTGGCCGGTGCTGTTGATCGTTCCGGCTGCGGTGGGTGTGATGCTCGGCCGTGATTGCGCTCGACGCATCGCCGGGCAGGACAGTGTGCTCGCAGTGCTGACGGCAGCTGCCGGTGCCGGCGTCGTCATGGCTCTGCTTGCCCTTGCTGCGGGGGGAGACCTCGGGCAGTTCGGCACCGTCGAGGTCCTGTGGTGGGGCTTCGGTCTTCTGACTTTTGCGTGGCTGGGATTGTTCGGAACCGTCTCGGCGCTGTTCGCGATGTGGTTCTCACACCGCGGACACATGAAGGACGAGGTTGCGCCGCCGACGGCTGAACCGGCTCGAGCATCCGAGCCCGAACTTGCGATCACGGCCGCGGCCACAACGGATGGCGAGGACGACGAAAACGCCGACGAAGTGCTCGCCCAGGAATCTGCGGTGGTAGTGACCAAGGTCGTCGAAGCCGAAATTGTCGAAGAATCAGGCGAACCCGTGCAGGTAGTGACAGAGGAAACCGTCGAGATCGAAGTAGTCGACGCGGAGGTTGTCGCGGCACCCGAGGCGGACCCCACAGCCGGGGCGGAGCCGGAGACCGACCTGCCCTCGAAGCCGCAGGAGTCCAGCGACTAGGCTGTCATGCGGCCGATACTCCGGCCGCATCATCTTCCAGTTCTCAGGAGTAGTGCGCTGACTGCCTCGGCCGACAATCCGCAGCCGACAATGCCCGACAGGGTCCAATTTCGCGACTCGGTCGCGCGGGTAGTCGTACTCGCTTCCGGCGCGGGAACCCTGCTGACTTCGCTGATCGACGCTTCGCATGCCGAGGGATACCCCGCCGAGATCGTTGCCGTCGGTGTAGATCGTGACTGCCTCGCCGCCGAGCACGCTGCGGATTCGAAGATCCCGTCCTTCAAGGTCTCGATCAAGACCTACGAAAATCGTGCCGCCTGGGACGAGGCGCTGACAGCAGCAGTGGCCGAGTACGAACCCGATCTCGTGGTCAGTGCAGGCTTCATGAAAATCCTCGGCCCCAGCTTTCTCGCGCGTTTCGGCGGCCGAATCATCAACACTCATCCCGCGTTGCTGCCTGCCTTTCCCGGCGCGCACGCGGTTCCCGACGCTCTGGCGTACGGCGTGAAGGTCACCGGTTCCACGGTGCATCTCGTCGACGGCGGAGTTGATACCGGGCCGATCTTGGCGCAGGAAGCTGTGCCGGTGCATGACGACGACACCGAGTCTTCGTTGCATGAACGCATCAAAATTGTGGAGCGACGGTTGTTGGCGGACGTCATCGCCGCTGTTGCTACGCGCGGAGTGGTTTCCGATGGACGAAAGGCCGTGATCCCCAGTGAGTGAACGCAAGGCTGTGCGCCGTGCACTTGTCAGCGTCTACGACAAGAGTGGTCTGATCGAGCTGGCCACGGGCCTGCACGAGGCCGGTGTCGAGTTGGTCTCGACCGGTTCGACCGCGTCGAAGATCGCCGACGCCGGAATCCCCGTGACGCCGGTCGAGGCTCTGACCGGATTCCCGGAATGCCTCGAAGGCCGTGTGAAGACGCTGCATCCGCGCGTCCACGCCGGCGTTCTCGCCGATACCCGCAAGCCGGATCACCTCGCTCAGCTCGAGGAACTCGGCATCGCGACCTTCGAATTGGTGGTCGTGAACCTGTACCCCTTCACCGAGACGGTTGCCTCGGGCGCTAGCCCGGACGAGTGTGTCGAGCAGATCGACATCGGCGGCCCGTCGATGGTGCGTGCTGCAGCCAAGAACCATCCGTCGGTTGCCGTCGTGGTCGATCCGGCTCGTTACGCCGACGTCCTGACTGCCGTTGCCGGTGGCGGATTCACCTTGCGTGAGCGCACTGTGCTTGCAGCGCAGGCTTTCCAGCACACTGCGTCGTACGACGTCGCTGTTGCGAGCTGGATGACGAGCACGATCGCCGCTGACGAGGACGGCTCGCTGTTCCCGGCCTGGGTCGGTGCTACCTGGAACCGCAGCGCTGTTCTTCGCTACGGCGAGAACCCGCACCAGGACGCTGCGCTGTACGAAAACCCGGCTGCGCCTGCAGGTTTGGCTCAGGCGGAGCAGTTGCACGGCAAGGAGATGTCGTACAACAACTACACGGACTCCGACGCAGCGTGGCGCGCAGCGTACGACTTCACTGATCCGGCCGTCGCAATCATCAAGCACGCCAACCCGTGTGGCATCGCCATCGGCACCGACATCGCCGACGCCCACCGCAAGGCGCATGCATGCGATCCGGTCAGTGCTTTCGGTGGTGTGATCGCTGCCAACCGCGAGGTCACCGTCGAACTGGCCGAGCAGATCGCCGACATCTTCACCGAGGTCGTCATCGCGCCCTCGTACGAAGACGGAGCTGTCGAGGTTCTGCAGCGTAAGAAGAACATTCGTGTTCTGAAGGCAGCCGCTCCGACCGCTACCGGAATCGAACTGCGTCCGATCTCCGGCGGTACCTTGCTCCAGCAGCGCGACGTCCTGGACGCCGACGGCGACAACCCGGCCAATTGGACCCTCGCCAACGGTGAGGCTGCCGATGCCGAGACTCTCGCTGACCTCGAATTTGCTTGGCGCGCCAGCCGTTCGGTGAAGTCCAACGCGATCCTGCTGGCCTCCGGCGGTGCCTCTGTCGGCGTCGGCATGGGCCAGGTCAACCGCGTCGACGCAGCGCATCTGGCTGTTCAGCGAGCCGGTGACCGCGTCGTAGGTTCGGTTGCAGCTTCGGACGCGTTCTTCCCGTTCCCTGACGGTCTGCAGGTGCTGCTCAACGCCGGCGTCAAGGCTGTTGTGCAGCCGGGTGGTTCGGTTCGCGACAACGAAGTGATTGCCGCAGCCAAGGAAGCCGGTGTCACTCTCTATCTGACCGGTGCGCGCCACTTCGCGCACTGACTCCTGCCTCGGTAGCGGGCCTCGACTCCTCAACGGGAGTTCGGGGCCCGTTCTGCATTCAGGCCGCCCGGGTCTTTCAGGCGGCGCTGCTGTGGGTGCCCTGGAGTTCGCGGGGTGAGCCGGTGATGACGACGCGTGAGGCTCCGCGACTGCGGATCTCGCTGATCAATGCGCCGAGGGTAGCTTCGTGGGCCGCATCGGAGTGTGAAAGATCCAGGGTGACGGCGTATCCGGTGAGGTCACCGGGCAGATCGACATACGGCGGCGCGATGGACAGTTGGTTGACTCGAAGTTTCATGTGGTGCTCCTGCGTGTGAAAGGTAAAAGAAAAGGCACCCGAGGCGTTTGCCCTGGGTGCCCGAGAACGAATCCGGTGAAACTGGGGATCATTCTCGGGGTACACCGCGCTTGTTGCCCATGTGCTTGGCCGACATTGCGGCCGAAAAAATGTGCTTGTCTACGGTGCAGCTGCGCCACGAAGGTACGGATACGACGTGCGGGTGTAGCGACATGATGTCCGTTCCTTTCTGTGTGGCGTTGCTGGTTAATGGATGACCGTACAGCACGGATCGAGGGTTCGCACCAATAAAAAGCGCCGCGAACGTAAACTCCGGGTGACTTCTGTCCCCAGGTTCGCTGGATTGAAAGAGTCTTCATTGCAGGTCAGGCGTAGAAAGCAGAATTCCCTCCGCGATGGTTCGCGGAGGGAACTTTCTACCTGAAAAAGAGGACGTTCGGTCTGTACGTGATCAGGAGAACGAACGGACCCACGCTGTGAAGGGCTCCGAGAACTCTGCCGAGTACGGAAGCGGCGCGACGTAGTCGGCACCGGTGGACTGTTCGTCGCCGATGTCCTTGAGTACGAAGTTGGCGTTGCGCATCCGCACGGAAGTCAGCGCTGTATGTGAGAGCGCGGCGTCGAGTGCCGCGACATCGGCGGGAATGACTTGGATGTCCTTGTCCGAGCAGCTCGTGAGAACGGGCATGCCCGCCGGTAGCGCCGCCACGAGCGCAACCGGGTCCAATGCGTCTTCCTCGGCGAGTGCCTTGGCATTGGCGTGTACGAGTCCCGCATTCTGCAGCGGCTCGGGCAGGTCATCCGGAACAGTGCCCTCGGATCGCAGCGACTCGACGGCATCGGCGAGCGCGACGCGCAGTTCGTCAGCCAGTTCGACCGGCAACTGACCGGCGCCGACGACCGCATCGAGCTGGCGGTGAATCTGCGTCGTGAGTAGATCGAGAAGTCTGACGCTCAGTGGCTCGAGCAGTGCGAGGGCACTGACTCTGGCGCCCTCCTTCGCGGTGGCGAGAGCCAGTGCGACTACGGCGCCGTCGCTGTGTCCGACCACGAACAAGCGCTCGGGATCGACACCGGGTTGCCCGGCGAGGTAGTCCAGTCCGTCGGAGGCGGCGTCGACAAAAGTGTTGAAGCCGAGATCGGCGATGTCCTCGATCTCGTAGTCGCCGAGGGCGGTTTCGCCGCTGCCGAGCTTGTCGTAACGCAGGCTTGAAATGCCTTGATTTTCAAGAAGATCCGCGATGAACCGCAGAGTTCCGATGTCGCCTTCGAGGAGGGCGCTGTCGCCGTTGCGATCGGTGGGGCCGCTGCCGGCCAGAATCAGCGCGGCCGGGGCAGGGGCGTCGGGTGAGGCGGCCAGGCGAAGACTCCCGTACAGGGTGACGTCGCCGGATTGGAACGAGATCTCGGTGTCGGACATGACGACTTGTCTACCAGGTCGGTGCGGTCAGGCGGTGCGCAGACTCCGGACACGACGCCAGCCACGCCAGCTGAACCACAAGAGCGCGGCGAGCAGGGGAATGATCAGGAGCGGCAAGATCATCGCGATCAAGGAGGTGAAGAAAGTCAGCACATCCTCGATGACGGAAACGACGGGATTTGCCAGCCCACCGGTAGTGGCCGTACTGACCGCGCGAGTGCCGGTCTGCGCGGCGCTGAACGTCAACGCCGTCGGCGCTCCGACGATGATGCCCGCCAACGCGGCCATCGCAGGGTCGAGATGACTGAATGCCGCCCAGGCGGCGATCACTCCGGCAATCGGTCCGGTGACGTTCCCGATCACCGAGAGTGCGTTGTCCACGAACGGAATGAGGTCGGCACCCAGTTCGACCACCGCGGCGATTGCCAATGCCACCAGCGCGCCGGTCGATCCGATCCACCGCATCGACTCACCGACGGTGATCCCGAACAGTTCGAAGTGGACGGCAGCGCTGAGCATCAGCAGCGGCAGGAAGGTTCGCATTCCGGACGCTGCGGCGAGTCCGAGGCCGAGCATGGCCGGCAACACCCAGGTATCCATGGGTGGAGTTTAGGTCTACTGTGCGCCTTTATTAACCGCCGGCGGTTAATAAAGGCGCACAGCAAAGTCTCGGAAAGGACCTTTCATGGCGACAAACCCGCAGCCGATGTTCTTCCTCAACCTGCCCGTCAAGGACCTCGGCAAGGCCACCACCTTCTACGAGGGCCTCGGATACTCCAAGAACACGCAGTTCTCCGACGAGAACGCGTCGTCGATGGTCATCAGTGACACCATCGTCGTGATGCTGTTGGCCGAGCCCTTCTTCAAGACCTTCACCACCAAGGGCATCGCCGACACCTCGACGTCGACGGAAGCGCTGCTCGGTCTCTCGGCCGAGACCCGTGAGGCCGTCGACGCCCTCGTCGACAAGGCGCTCGAGACCGGCGGTTCCGAAGGTAACGCGACGCAGGATCACGGCTTCATGTACAGCCGCAGCTTCCAGGATCCCGACGGCCACATCTGGGAAATCATCTGGATGAATCCCGAGAACATCGAGGGCTGAGCGACCGAACTTCCTCGGCGAGAGGCGAAACCCCGCAAACACTCGTAGCGTGGAGTGGTGACTGTCGCAAAAACCCTCGGAGAGCTACGCGCCTCCGGACACGTACAGCGAAGTGTCAAGGAAGAACTACGAGAGAATCTTCTCGCCGCGTTGCGGGACGGCCGTGACCCCTGGCCCGGGATAGTCGGGTTCGAGGACACGGTCGCCCCGCAACTCGAGCGGGCGCTGATCGCCGGCCACGACGTGGTTCTGCTCGGCGAACGAGGTCAGGGAAAGACGAGGCTGCTTCGCACTCTCGGGCTCCTGCTCGACGAGTGGACGCCCGTCATCGAAGGCTCGGAACTGGGGGAGCACCCGTACGAGCCGATCACCCCGGCTTCGATACGTCGAGCCAAGGAACTGGGCGACGACCTCCCGATCGCCTGGCGCCACCGCAGCGAGCGGTACTCCGAGAAGTTGGCGACGCCGGATACCTCGGTCGCCGACCTGATCGGCGACGTCGATCCGGTCAAGGTTGCCGAAGGCCGGAGCCTCGGCGATCCGGAGACCATTCACTTCGGCCTCGTGCCTCGCGCGCATCGCGGAATCGTGGCCATCAACGAGCTCCCCGACCTCGCCGAACGCATCCAGGTCTCTTTGCTCAACGTGATGGAAGAGCGGGACATCCAGGTCCGCGGGTACACGCTTCGGCTTCCGTTGGACGTTCTTCTGGTCGCGAGCGCCAACCCCGAGGACTACACCAACCGCGGGCGCATCATCACACCACTCAAGGACCGCTTCGGCGCCGAGATCCGCACTCACTACCCCGTCGAGCTGGCGGGCGAGATCGCGGTGATCGAGCAGGAGGCGCACCTGGCCGCGGAGGTGCCCGACTACCTTCTCGAAATTCTTGCCAGATTCACTCGCCTGCTCCGCGAATCCACCTCGGTGGACCAGCGATCGGGTGTGTCGGCACGCTTTGCCGTCGCCGGCGCGGAAACCGTCAGTGCCGCCGCGGTACGACGGGCAGCGGTGCTCGGCGAAGCCGATCCTGTTGCACGGCCCGTCGATCTCGAGTCCGTGGTCGAGGTTCTTCGCGGCAAGGTCGAGTTCGAATCCGGTGAAGAGGGACGGGAACTGGAGGTGCTCGAGCACCTGCTGCGTCGCGCGACGGCCGATACGGTTCGGGTGCGTCTCGGCGGGATCGACCTGGGGATGCTGGTTGCTGCGGTGGAGATGGGCAACACGATCGTCACCGGTGAATCTGTCACGGCCAAGGCATTTCTCGACGAGCTTCCGGACCTCGAGGTCCTGGACGAAGTAGCCGAACGCCTCGGCGCGCAATCCGACGGCGAGCGTGCCGCCGGTGCCGAACTTGCCCTCGAAGGGCTTTACCTCGCGCGCCGGATCTCCAAAGATCAAGGCCCGGGCGGCCGCTCGGTGTATTCGTAAGGGGCAGTGATGATCCACAATCCGCGGTACGGGCCTTACGACGGTGGTCCCGATCCGCTCGCGCCTCCCGTGGATCTGCGCGAGGCCCTGGCAGCAATCGGCGACGACGTGTTGTCGGGCACGTCGCCGCGCCATGCCCTCCGAGAGCTCCTGCGCCGAGGCAACCGGGACATGCGCGGGCTCGACGACCTTGCCGCCCAGGCGAACCGGCGTCGACGCGAGTTGCTGCGCCGCAACAATCTCGACGGAACTCTCGACGAGGTTCGCAAGCTTCTCGACAAGGCGGTGCTCGAAGAGCGCAAAGAACTGGCACGTGCTCTCGACGACGACGCACGATTCAACGAAATGCGGATCGAGGAGTTACCGCCGTCGACAGCTCAGGCCGTGCAAGATCTGGCCGACTACAACTGGCGCAGCGAACAGGCTCGCGCGGATTGCGAGAAGATTCGTGATCTGCTCGGACGTGAGGTTCTCGATCAACGCTTCTCGGGAATGAAGCAGGCACTCGAGGGCGCCACCGACGAGGATCGTGAGCAGATACGCCAGATGCTGGCTGATCTGAATCAACTGCTCGACGCGCACTCTCGCGGCGTCGACACTGCGGAGCAGTTCGCGGAGTTCATGGACAAGCACGGGCAGTATTTCCCGGACAACCCGCGCAACGTCGAGGAACTTCTGGATTCTTTGGCGCAGCGCGCGGCGGCTGCACAACGATTGCGGAACTCGCTCTCGCAGGAGCAGCGTGACGAGTTGGATGCGTTGGCGCAGCAGGCGTTCGGTGATCCGAGCCTGATGAGTGAGCTGAGTCAACTCGACCAGTTCCTTCAGGCGGCTCGGCCGGGTGAGGACTGGGAAGGTTCGCAACAGTTCCGCGGCGACAACGGAATGGGGTTGGGTGAGGGGACCGGTGCCCTGCAGGACATCGCCGAGCTGGAATCCTTGGCGGATCAACTGTCGCAGCAATACGCGGGCGCGGCGCTCGACGACATCGACCCCGAGCTACTCGCGCGGCAACTCGGCGACGAAGCCGCCGCTGATGCTCGCACCCTGGCCGATCTCGAAAAGGCTTTGCAGGAACAGGGTTTCTTCGATCGTGCACCGGATGGTCAATGGCGCTTGTCGCCCAAAGCCATGCGACAGCTCGGACAGACTGCTCTGCGCGATGTCGCCGGGCAACTGTCGTCACGAACCGGTCAACGCGATACGCGTCGGGCCGGTGCGATGGGTGAACCGACCGGAGCGTCCCGCGAATGGGAATTCGGGGACACGGAACCGTGGGACGTCACGAGAACCATCACCAACGCCGTCCTGCGTGACCCGGGCCGAATGCCGGTGCGGCTGAGCGTCGTCGATGTCGAGGTGGCCGAAACCGAACAGCGCAGTCAGGCTGCGGTTGCTCTCCTGGTGGACACGTCGTTCTCGATGGTGATGGAAGATCGCTGGGTGCCGATGAAGCGCACCGCTCTGGCACTCAATCATCTGGTGAGCACGCGGTTTCGCAGCGACGAGCTGCAGTTGATCGCCTTCGGACGCCACGCGCACGTGCTGAGCCCGTCGGAGCTCGCTGGTTTGGACGGCGCGTGGGACCAGGGAACCAACCTGCACCACGCACTGTTGTTGGCGGCCAGGCATCTTCGACGCCACTCCAACGCACAGCCGGTGGTACTGATCGTCACCGACGGTGAGCCGACGGCTCATCTCGAAGCGGACGGAGAAGCCAGGTTCGACTACCCGCCGAGTGCGCGAACCCTCGGTTTGACGGTTCGAGCACTCGACGCGGTGGCCAGGCTTGGCGCCAAGGTCACGTTCTTCCGCCTCGGTGAGGATCCAGGTCTGGCCAGGGTGGTCGACCGGATGGCGCACCGTGTGGGTGGACGCGTCATCGCGCCGGACCTGGACGGCCTCGGCGCCGCGGTCGTGAGTGACTACATGCGAGGTCGCCGCTGATTCCGGCCGTCAGTCTTGTTCAGCGGGCTGGTGCTGGGTGATGCAGTGGATGCCGCCGCCACGTTCGAACAGCGGTCTGGCGTCGACGGTGACGACGGTGCGCCCGGGGTAGGCGGCCGCAAGGATCCGGGCCGCTTCGGCGTCGGCCGGATCGTCGAAGCTGCAGGCGATCACTCCGCGATTGACCACGAGATGGTTGATGTAGCTGTAGTCGACGAATCCCTCGTCGTCGCGCAGGATCTCGGGCGCAGGTACCCGAATGACCTTCCACGGCCGACCGCCGACGTCCGTCGAGCTTTCGAACAACTCGATGATCGTCTTGCTGACGGCGTAGTCGGGGTGCACCGGATTGCGTTGGTCATGGACGAGTACAACTCCGGGGGAAGAGATGGCAGCGACGATGTCGACGTGTCCGCGCGTTCCGTAGGTCTCCTGATCGCGAGTCAATCCGCGGGGAAGCCAGATCACGTGCTTGGCGCCGATGGTGCGGGCGAGTTCGGCCTCGATGTCGGCCTTCGTCAGGTCGGGGTTTCGTCCCGGATCGAGTTGGACGGTTTCGGTGACCAAGACGGTGCCGAGACCGTCGACCGCAATACCGCCGCCCTCGTTGACGATTGGTGAGTCGATCAACTGGGCACCGGATTGTTCGACGACAAATGCGCCGATCTTCGAGTCCTTGTCCCACTGCGCCCAATCCTGTGCACCCCAGCCGTTGAACACCCAGTCGACTCCGCCGAGACGGCCTTCGTCGGACAGGACGAACGTCGGCCCGATGTCGCGCATCCATGCGTCGTTGAGAGGTGCCTCGACGATGTCGACCTTCTCGGACAGGTACTTTCGTGCTTCTTCGACTTCGGCGGGATCGACGACGACGGTGACCGGCTCGAATTCGGCGACGGCGTGGGCGACGGCCGCCCACGTCGAGCGCGCTTCGTGCTGTTCTTCCGCGGTGTCCCCGAGAGAGTATCCGGCGCTCGGGTACGCCATCCAGGTACGTTCGTGCGGTTCACTTTCCGCGGGCATGCGCCAGGTCATCGGTTGGCTCCTGCAGTGTTCACCGGTGCGGTCAGGGCCGAGTAGGTGTCGGGTCGGCGAGTGGCCAGGAACGGGAACAGCGCAAGCCAGTCTTCACGGTGCTGCAGATCGAGATCTGCGACCAGGACGGCTGATTCGTCGCGCGGAGCCTGAACGAGGATGCGTCCGTACGGGTCCGAGATGAACGACGAACCGTAGAAGGTGATGAGACCTTCACTGCCGTGGCGATTGGGGACAACCATGAAAGTGCCGTTGGCGATACCGTTTCCGACGATCACTTGCTGCCACAGCGGTTGGGTGTCGAAGTTCGGGTGATCGGGTTCCGAGCCGATCGCCGTCGGGTACACCAGGACCTGGGCACCGGCGAGGGAGTATGCACGTGCGACCTCGGGAAACCACTCGTCCCAGCATGTCGGGAGTCCGAACTTGGCGCCGAGTGCCTCGTGAACGGGGTATGCGTCCTCGGACGGACCGCCGCGAAAGTACGTGTCCTCGTAGTACCCGGCCGTCACCGGAATGTGGAGCTTGCGGGTACGACCGAGAAGTTCACCCCCGGGCGAGACCAGGATCGCGGTGTTGAAGCCCAGGCCGTCCTCGGCGTCGCTGCGCTCGTACAACGACGCGTGAACGAGAACCTGGTTCTCCGCGGCGGCCTTGGTGGCGAAGGCGAAAGTGGGTCCGGTGAGCAGGTCTTCCGCCGCGCGTCCGGGATTGTCGCCGGCCGGGGTGGAGGCGGGGTAGCGGCTGAGCGTCAGCTCCGGAAGAAAGACCACGGAAGCGCCCAGCTTCGCTGCGGACGCAATGCCTTCGCTCAATTCAGCGTGGAGGTCGTCTTGGTCCTCGTGCCAGCGATGTTGGACGAGACCTACACGCAGAGGGGTGGACGTGGACGGCGAAGTCGCGGCCGGTGACTCGGGTGGGGTGAGGGCGGTGATCGTCAGCATGGGGTTTCCTCGGTGCTCGGGTATTCGACGTTCAACGTAAAACGAATGTGATTCGTTAAGTATGGTGGGTGAGCGCTGATTGATCAAGGACTTTCGAGGAATTGTTTTTTGCAGCGCCCCGGACGGTGTGGATCACTACAGGAGGACATATGCCGCGGCCATCGCAACGACTGCTCTCACCGGCGATCATCACCGAGGCAGCGATCGAGTCGGTGGACGAATCCGGCGACTTCACCATGCCGGGACTCGCCGCAAGTCTGAAGGTTCGACCGTCCTCGCTCTACAACCACGTTTCCGGACGAGCCGAGATCGTCGAACTGATGAGGGCTCAGCTGATGGCAGGAATCGACGTCGAGTCGGCCTCGGGGACCTGGAGTGAGACCGTCGCGGCGCTGGCAGCCGAGTACCGGCGAAGCTACGCCGCGCATCCTCGTCTGATTCCGCTCTTCACTGCCCAGACGGTGCAGGCCGGTGTGGCGTTCACCCTCTACAACGCATTGGCGCAGGCATTTGCCGATGGTGGCTTCGACCCGACCGAAACACTGCACGCGATCACGACCGTCGACAGTTTTGTTCTCGGTTCGGCCCTGGACCTGGCGGCGCCGGACGTCCAGTGGGCGTCGGGACCCGAAGCCAACGACGCGATGAAGGCGGCGTTGGCAACATCCGGGAAAAATCCCGAACGTGCCGACGCCGCCTTCGAATTCGGCTTGCGCGTGTTGATGGCGGGCCTGATCGCGCAGGCCCCCGAAGCTAGTGACTCCTAGGACACGCTGAGGTCGTTCTCGTCGCGCAGAGCCTCCGTGTCGCGATTGAGGGTCTTGCCCTCGAAGAACTCGGGATTGCGCACTCGCATGACCATCATCAGGACCGCGCCGAGGATGAGGATTCCGAACCCGAGGAAGAAGACCAGGCCGATTCCGCCGATGGATGCTCCGCTGGCATTGTCCGGATTCATACTCTCCTGGACCGAAATGACGAACACCGCAAGCAGCATGAGGCCACCGATGAGTGGGAACGCGAGCCGAAAGACGAAGTTTCGTACGCTCTCTAAAAGCGTCTTGCGGAAGTACCACACGCACGCGAATGCGGTGATGCCGTAATACCAGCAGATCATGATGCCGAGTGCGGCGATCGTATCGAGCAGAGCACTTTCGGACAGGAACGTGACGACGCTGTAGAACACTGCGGTTACCGCGCCGGCCACGACGGTCGCGTACGACGGCACCAGGAACCGAGGCGACACCTCGGCGAGCTTCTTGGGGAAAGCTCCGTATGCACCCATGGCGAGCATGGTTCGTGCCGCGGGCAGGAACGTGGTCTGCAGGCTGGCGACTGAAGAGACGAAGACCGCGAGGAACAGAAGCATTCCGCCCCAGTTGCCCAGGACCGGGTCGGCCAGAGCGCCGAAGACGTTCTCGGAGTTGTCGGGATTGCCGAGACCGAGGCCTTCCTCGCCGACGCCGGCGTACATCATCGCGGCAACGGCGACCAGCAGGTAGGTCAGGAGAATGGTTGCGACACAGAGCAAACCGGCGCGGCCCGGGGTCTTCTTGGGGTTCTTCGACTCCTCGCCCAGCGTGAGACAGGTATCCCAGCCCCAGAACGCGAAGATCGATCCGGTGAGTCCGATGACAAACGCACCGATGGCGAGTCCGCTGAACGGGTTGAACCAACTCAGGTCGAAGGACAATCCGGCCGGGGCGTCGCCGGCGCCGACGTGAACCAGTGCAACGACGGCGAAGACGACCAGCAGCACCATCTGGAAGCCGACGAGCGCGAACTGTACGCGCTCGCTGGTAGTGATTCCCCGACTGGCAATCCAGGTGGCCAACGCGATGAACACCAGTGTGGTGCCGACGTTGACGAATTTATTGCCCGGCAGATCGGCGATGGAGGGATTGTCGGCCACCCGCGCGATGAACAGATAGAAGAAGTCGACGGCAATCGCAGCGAGGTTCGAGAGCACGATGATGGTGGCGATCACCATGCCCCAGCCGCACATCCAGCCGACGTACGGTCCGAATGCCTTGGTGGACCACGTGAATGACGCTCCGCAGTCAGGAGTGTCGGAGTTCAGTTCGCGGTACGCGTACGCGGTGAGGAACATCGGGATGAAGCCGGCGATGAAGATGGCGGGCATCTTGAGACCGACCGCAGCGACGATCAATCCGATGCTGGCCGTCAGGGTGTAACCCGGTGCCACGGAGGAGATTCCGAGCACCGCGCCGGAGATCATGCCGATCTTGCCGGTGGCGAGGCCTTTGGAACTCAGTTCGGTGCTGGTCATGACAGTGCCTCCGGCTGGGTGAATTCGTGCTTGGGCACTACGACCATGGGTACGGGCAGTACGCGCAGCATCTTGGCGGCGGTCGAGCCCAGGAAAAGTTTGCGGGGCTGGGCGAGGCGACTTGAACCGACCATCACGAGATCGCCGTCCTGCCAGTCCAGTTGACGCACTGCCGATTCCACGGTGGACCCGTCGGCGATGATGACCTCGATGGGGAACTCCGCGGGGAGCGCGGCTCTTGCGACGTCGAGTGTGTCCTGAGCGTGATTTCGTGCACGCTCCCTGGCCGACTCGGCGGTGTCGCGATGATCGCGCAGATCGTTCTGGGGGTCGAGCGCTACCAGTGAGACCAGTCGCAGCGGAACCTGCATCAGTTCGCTGGCGCGCACGGCGGTGTTCAAGACGATGTCGGCGCCGACACGGGTGCCGAGTGCACAGGTGACCTCTCGTATAGCAGTGGCCGCCGAGTGCCGCGTTCCGCGAGGCGCCAGTGCTACCGGGACATGGGCGGAGTGAAGCAGTTCGGTCGAGACCGAACCTATCGCGTGACGGCCGAGCAGACCGTCGCCGGAAGCTCCCACCACGATCGCGAGCGCATTCAGTCGGTCCACTTCGTCGAGCAGGCCCTGAGCGAACGACTCGTGGAAGCTCAGGTGTACTTCCACCTGGATGTCCTCGGGCACCGACGCTTTCGCCTCGGCGAGCCAGTCGTGTGCACGCGCGGCGAGGATGTCGTCGTAGCCGGCTTCCGAGGGAACCTTGGCCGGCAGTGTCCGATCCGGTGGGAGGACCATGCAGATGTCGAGTTGCGCGCCGAGACTGCGCGCGAGCTGGGCCCCGAGGACCAGCCCGTCTTTACCGCTGGGTGTGGCGAGGTATCCGACGATAAGGCGCATGGTGGCTCTTTTCCGGATTGGAGGAATCTGCTGTGCGCCTTTATTAACCGCGGGGGGTTGATAAAGGCGCACAGCAGGAGGGGCGGCGACTCAGTCGTGCGAACTCATGACGTGCTTGAGACGGGTGTAGTCCTCGACTCCGTAGGCCGAGAGATCCTTGCCGTAACCGGAATACTTGAAGCCGCCGTGCGGCATTTCGGCGACGAGCGGGATGTGGCAGTTGATCCACACCGCACCGAAGTCGAGAGCAGCGGAGACGCGTTGCGTGACACCGTGATCCTTGGTCCAGATGCTCGAGGCCAGGCCGAACCGAACGTCGTTGGCAAGCGTGATCGCCTCCTTCTCGTCGGAGAAGCTCTGGACTGTGAGGATAGGACCGAAAGTCTCTTCCTGCACGATGTCGTCCGATTGCGCGACGCCGGTGATGACGGTCGGCTCGAAGAAGAATCCGGTTTCGCCCGAACGCTTTCCGCCGGTAACGATCTTGGCCGACGCCGGCAGGTTCGCGATCTTGTCGCTCACGGCGTTGAAGTGATTGATGTTGTTGAGCGGGCCGTAGAAGGCATCAGGATCGGAAGGCGCTCCGGGGCGCAGCTTCTCGGCGTTCCGGACGAGGGCTTCGACGAGCTGATCGTGGATGGACTCGTGAACGATCACGCGAGTGGCCGCGGTGCAATCCTGGCCGCCGTTGAAGAACGCTGCCTCGGCGATGCCGGTGGCGGTCTTCTCGATGTCGACGTCGCCGAAGACGATCGCCGGCGCTTTGCCGCCCAGTTCGAGGTGCGCGCGCTTGAGCTGCTGTGCTGCGGACACGGCGACAGCGATGCCTGCCCGCACCGAACCGGTGATCGAGACGAGACCGAGGGCCGGGTTCTCCACCAACGTCGCGCCGGTTCCGCCGTTGCCGAGCACGACGTTGAACACACCGTCCGGCAGGATGCCCTTCGAGAGCTTCGCCAGGACCAGCGTGCTGCCCGGTGTGGTGTCGCTGGGCTTGAGGACGATCGTGTTGCCGGCCGCGAGGGCGGGCCCGATCTTCCACAGCGCCATCATGAACGGGTAGTTCCAGGGAGTGACCTGGCCGACGACGCCGATCGGTTCACGACGGACGTAGGAGGTGAAACCCTCCATGTACTCTCCGGCCGCCTTGCCCTCGAGAAGTCGTGCGGCTCCGGCGAAGAACCGCATCTGATCGGCTCCGACCTTGACCTCTTCGTCGGCGATCATCTGGTGAGCCTGGCCGGTGTTGGCGCTTTCGGCTGCGACGATTTCGTCGCTGTGCGCTTCGATGGCGTCGGCGAGCTTGAGGAGTGCAGCCTGCCGCACGCTCGGCGTCGTCTTGCCCCAGGTCTCGAATGCTTTCTGTGCGGCTTCGACGGCGGCGTCGACGTCTTCCTTCGTGGAGACCGGCGTACGCCCGACCACACTCTCGTCCACGGGGTTGATCAGGTCGAGTGTTTCCGTCGCGGCTGAGGCGACGAATTCACCGTTGATGTAGTTCTCGAGTACGACGATCGACATCGGTACCGGTTCCTCTCGAGGTCGAACGAGTTCCGGCCGAGGTGATCAGCACGGAACTCGCACTTTGTGGGGCGTGTGTGAGCAAGTGTGCGCTGACTCACAAGTAAAGGCAGCTGCCAAAAAGGTGAAATCTTTGATCGCCGACGCACCGAGTTGTACAGTCCTGCCCATGACGATCGCTGTGCGGTGGATGTTGGCGCAGCCGGATCTCGCGCTGGAACTCAAAGGTGGCGCCCAGGGTGTCGGTCGCGAAATCACATTTGCGCACGCCACGGAGCTGCTCGACCCGTTTCGATGGTTGACCGGCGGCGAATTCATCCTCACCACCGGCATCCGATTGCCGTCCACTCAGCAAAAGCGCGGCCGCTATCTCCGGATGCTCGACGCGGCGGGAGTGGCGGCGGTGGGATTCGGTACCGGGCTCTCGTACCCCGAGGTCCCGGCCGATCTGGTGGCCGTCGCCGACGAGATCGGACTCCCGCTGATCGAGGTGCCGCTGCCGACGCCGTTTGCTGCCGTCGTCAAGCGTGTGATGAGCCGGTTGGCAGAGCAGGAATACGAAGCGGTCCTCCGGGCGTCGCGGGCGCAACCGCGGATGACGCGTGCCGTCATTTCCGGCGGAACGGCTGCGACCGTGCGTGAACTGGCGATCGCGACTTCGGCGACGGTGCTTCTTCTCGACGTCGCCGGAAGAGTTCTCGAGAGCTCACCTCAACTGCCGACGGACGACGTGATCGACGAACTGCGAGCAACTCTCGGGGGCGGTGCCTCCAGTAGCGTGACGCTCGCAAGGTCTGGAGCGTCGATCGCGGTGCAGCAGATCAGCGTCGGGCGAACGCCGTACGGATACCTGGCGGTGATCAGTGCTTCGGCGCTCAGCTACGTCGATCAGATACTGCTCGGTCACGCGAACTCGTTGTTGGCGTTGGACTTCGAGAAACCCGCGCGTCTGCGTGCTACTCAGGATCAGTTGAATTCGCACGCCCTCGGGCTGCTGCTCACCGAGGATCGCGACCCGGCGCCGGCGTGGCAACAGATCAGGCAGGCCGCCGACGGTGAGGGAATGATCCGAGGATTGACAGTTCTTACCGACACGTCCGACGTAGCGGGACGCGTCGGAGCCGAGATTGCCGAGTTCATGAACAAGGCGGGGCGGCAGTTGTTCTCGCGGATCAACGACACTCGCGTCACGGTGCTGCTGCGTGGAACCGACGACGTCGAGTTCGCCCGAGAGCTGCTCGGCGGGGTATCGAGGTCGGATCTTCGCGCGCTTCGTGTCGGCTTGAGCGCGCGACGGGTGGTCGCTGCGCTGGCGGTCGCCGTCGAACAGTCCCAGCTGTGTGCGTCGGCGGCCGAAATCGGTGGCGAGCCTTTGGAATTCGCAGCTCTGACCGGAAGTGTGCTGCTGTCTTTCGATTCGACGCGTGAAGTGCTCAACACGCTGGCGGAAACGATGATCACACCGATCGAGGACTACGACCGTGACAACGGCACCGAACTGCTGGCGTCGCTGCGGGCATTTCTCGAGGCCAACGGACACTGGGAAGCGGCCGCCATCACGATGGGCGTTCACCGGCACACACTGCGGAGCCGAATGGCGAAGGTGGAGAGCCTGATCGACTGTCGGCTGGAAGTGGCCAGGGTTCGGGCCGAACTACTGCTCTCGATCATTGCCCGGCAATCGTGACTGCCGGGCAATGATCGAGACTTGGCAAAGCGGCCGTCAGGCCTTGCTGCGAGCGATGATGTCGGCTGCGGTTCGCTGACCCATCCGAACGGCACCGTCGACGTGCTGGTACCCCTCGGCCGCAATGTCGGAGCACGAGAAGTGAATCGGGCCGACGGGCGTGCGGGAATCCGCGCCGTAGCGGTGCAGGCCTCCGAGGTCGAAGCTCGCTGCATACGCACCGCGGGTCCATTCCTCCGAGCCCCAGTCGGATTCGTAGTACACAACCGGCTCTTCGGCCTTCGGGCCGAGATAGCGGGCAAGTGAGGCCAGAATCGTGGCCTTACGCTCCTCGACGGAAAGCTCGAACATCGCGTCGGCCTTCTCGTCGGAGACGAACGCGACCAGGGTGCCGCGATCGTCCTCGTGGTTGGTGTTGTCGTACACCTCCTGCACTACCTCGGACGCGCCGAAGCCGGTGCCGGAGAGGCCGTCTTCGCGCCAGAAAGGCGTCTCGTACACCGCGTGAACCTTGATGACGAGGCCGAGGGACTGGTGCTGGTGCATCTGGTGCTGACGACGCGGCAGCGGGGGATCGTACGAGATTCGGGAGTAGAGGTTGGGCGGTACGGCCAGGATCACTCGGCTTGCCTCGACGCGAACATCGCCGTCCGCCAACACCGTTGCACCGGATTCGTTCCACTTCACCGTTCGCACGGGTGCGTTGAGGAAGACGTCGTCACCGAGGGCCTCCGCCATGCGGATCGATACCTGCTGCATTCCGCCGATCACTCGCTTGTCGAGAATGAAGTCCTCGTCGACAAGGTGGGAGAACGAACCTGCGGAAGCGGCCATGAGTACGGCCTGCAGGGCAGAGAACGAGTGGGCGGGCTTGGTGAGCATGCCACCGGCGATGAAGAGGCCGATGTTGTCACGTGCCTCGGCGTCGTCGGACTGATTGATCAGCCACTGCTTGAAGGAGACTGTGTCGAGATCGCGGGCGAGGGGATGTGCCCACGGTTCCTCGGCGCCGATCTGTGCTGCGAGATCGTCCATCTCGTCGATGAGACGGTCCATCTCCTTCTTTGTGGTGTCGTTCGTGGGGAAGGAATCACCCGTGTACTGCGTCCGCTCACCTGCCGACGAGATGTAGACGGACTCGCCCTCGCGGTAGCGCTCGAAAGTTTTCAGGCCGAGTTCGTCGAGCAAGGAGATCAGCGCGGTCTGGTCGGGGGAGACCCACTGGCCGCCGATTTCCAGAACTGCTCCGTCGATGGTGTCGGTCCACGTGCGGCCGCCGACGCGGTCGCGCGCTTCGATCACAGCGACGGTCAAACCGGCCTTGCGCAGCGCGGTTGCAGCTGCCAGGCCAGAGGGGCCGGCACCGACGATTGCAACGTCTCTCTGGAGAGTAGGCACTTGCGAGCTCCTTCATGTTGAGCACCGCTCGAGTCGAAAGCTGCCGACGAGCGAGTGAACGGGTGTCGGTTTTCAGTCTGTCCCGAGGAGACGCACACCACACCTGACGAAACGGCGTGTTCGATCGTCGAAATTGTGCCGTTTAGGCGCGCAGCTAGCCGTTGATGACGTGACGATCGCCGAGCGGTCGGCTCAGCGGGACATCCAAGCTGCCGAACACGGCAACCAGAATGCACATCTTGTCCGCGGCCTCGGGCAGTGCCCCGGTTCGGAGCGTGACGATCACCGTCGTATCGGTCTCTTCGACGGTTGCGTACGCGCCGTAGCACTCCGGAGTGCCGGTCACGAAGTGGACGGCCACCGTGTGATCGTCGACCTCGGACCACGATTCGAACATCGTGGCCGTCGCACCCACGATGTCGGTGCGGCTGTCGAACTCCGTGCCCATCTCGCTGTCGTCGACCTCGTCGGGAACGGGGGTTCCGAGCGACCAGTCGGCGGGACTTGCTTCGTTGGCCGCCATCGGATTCGGTGCGGCAACCGGCCCCATGGTCTGGGCCCCGACGGAGCATCCGGCCACAGCAAGGCAGGCCAGAACGGCGAGGGTTAGTACACGCATGAATCCACCGTAACCCTGCTCAAGCGAGTAGCGCTGTGACCAGCGCAATTGCCGGAATTGACGCCAAAGTGGTGACAAAGGCACTGTCTCGGGCGAGGACCATTCCGCGCCGATAGCGGCTTGCGTAGATGAAGACGTTCTGCGCCGTCGGCAACGTCGAGACGACCACGATGGCGAACAACTGATGACCGTCGATGTCGAGGAGGAAATGCGCCATCAGATAGGCCAGCACAGGTTGGACCACGATCTTGAGCGTCGACGCCAGCGCGACGTCGCGGCGTGGACTCGAGCCCTTCTCCAGCACCCGCACGCCGTAGAGCGAGAGCCCGAATGCCAACAGCGCACCGGGTACCGACGTCGCGCCGATCAATTCGAAAGGCTGCATCAGCGGCCGGGGCGGTACCCAACCGATCAACGCGACGATCAACCCCGCAGCGCCCGCGAGCACGATCGGATTCTTGAACGGGGCGGTGACGGTGTCGATCAACGAGAGCTTCTCGGCATCCGCGCCGCGAAGGGCCGTCAGATCGAGGATCGTCAAGGCGATCGGGGAGTACACGACGATCTGGAAGAGCAGGAGCGGCGCGACGAACGTGGCATCGCCGAGCACGAACACCGCGATCGGGATTCCGAGGTTGGCTGAATTCACGTACGAAGCCGACAGCGCGCCGATGGTCAGTTCGGGTAGCGGCCGGTTGAGCCAGATCTTTGCGACGACGACGTACAGAGCGCCGACGGCAAAGGCAGTAGCCGACGCAACGGCGAGCGTCGGCGAGAAGATCACCGAAAGATCGGACGACGCGAGGGTGGTGAACAGCAGGGCAGGCGTCGCGACGAAGAAGACGAGTCGACCGAGAACGAACTGTCCTTGGCTACCGAGGGTGCCGAGACGGCCGAGGAGATACCCGACCGCGATGACAACAAAAATTACGGTGAAACCCGCAACAACTCCCGACACGCTGCGGGCACCTCTCGACTGGAATGAACGACTTCGGGAAAATCTTAGTCAGGGCAACAAAAAGGCCGCGCAGTCGAGTGACTGCGCGACCTCTTCGGTACTTCTACGTGTGACTACTGAGCACGTATGACTACCGGGCGGCGGTGAAGGGGAGCAACGCCATTTCGCGTGCGTTCTTCACTGCAACGGCGACCTGACGCTGCTGCTGCGGGGTCAGGCCCGTGACGCGACGGCTGCGGATCTTGCCGCGGTCCGAGATGAACGTGCGAAGCAAGTTGATGTCCTTGTAATCGACATGCGTGATCTTCGCTGCGAACAACGGGTTCTTCTTGGGCTTACGACCCTCTACGGGGCGTGGCTTCTTCGACGGTGAACGCTTGACTGCCATCCGACTTCCTTACCAGCTCGACTTGTGTACGCCAGGCAGTTCCCCACGGTGCGCCATTTCTCGCACGCGAATCCGGGAGAGCCCGAACTTCCGCAGGTGGCCGCGCGGACGTCCATCCGCAGCGTCTCGATTGCGCAATCGTACCGGACTGGCGTCGCGTGGTAGACGTTGCAGGGTCGCTTGGGCCTTCGCGCGCTCCTCTGCCGAGCTTTTCGGGGAGCGGATCGTCTCCTTGAGAGCGGACCGCTGCTCCGCGTACCGCTCGACGACGACCCGTCGCTGGTTGTTCTTCGCGATCTTCGACTTCTTGGCCATGCCTACTTCTCTTCTCGGAAATCGACGTGCTTTCGCAGCACTGGGTCGTACTTCTTCAGTACGAGTCGATCGGGGTCGTTACGACGGTTCTTGCGGGTCACGTACGTGTACCCGGTGCCCGCGGTGGACTTGAGTTTCACGATCGGGCGGATCTCGTTGCGTGCCATCTGCTCAGACCTTCTCGCCGCGCGCGCGGATCCGGGCGACGACGGATTCGATGCCGTCGCGGTCGATCGTCTTGATGCCCTTGGTCGAGAGCGTGAGTGTGATGCGACGCCCCTCGCTGGGCAGGAGGTAGGTCTTGCGCTGGATGTTCGGGTTCCAGCGACGGTTCGAACGCTTGTGAGAGTGCGAGACGGATTTTCCGAACCCCGGCACACGTCCGGTCACTTGGCAGTGAGCCGACATGGGTGTTCCTTTCAACTTGCAGATGACAATCATTTTCGACAATGCGGTGAGATCAATGTACCGTTCAACCTCGGTAATGACAATCATTCCCAGAAAGGCCCGCTGTGAACACGATCTTGGACGGCAGGACTCCGCTGGTCCTGGTCGCCGGCATGAGCGAATCCACCCCACACACCGCACGAGCGTTGCTGAGAACCGGAACTGTTCTGGTCCACCACGACCTGAGCCACGTCCGTGAAGGGGTGGTCCGGCGGACGGTCACCTCGATGACCGGGAGTGCCGGGTCTGCCGGCACTGTGTCCGAGCGCGAGACGATCCTCGAGCTCGCGCACGGCTGCGTCTCCTGCACCCTGCGCGAAGACTTGCTGCCGCTCCTGCGCCGGCTTCACTCGCACAGTTCGGTGCAGCGGATCGTGTTGCTGTTGGACCGGCAACTCGAGCCCGAGGCGCTGTGCTGGGCGATCGAGCACGTCGTCGTGACCGGCGTCGTCGGCCAACTGGACGGACCGGCGCAGCGGGACGTCCGCGTCGACGCCGTAGTGACGTGCATCGACGCGGCGACCTGGCTGGCAGACGCCACCGGCGACGAAGCTCTCGACGACGACCGCACCCTGGCTCAGGTCGTCGTCGGGCAGGTCGACTTCGCCGACGCGCTCGTCCTACGCGGGTCCGATGCGCTCGACGGCTGGCAGCGGTCCCGCTTGAACGCGGTTCTCGCGCGCATCGCTCCACGGGTACCCGTCTTCGATGAGGGAGACGACATCGAGGCACTACTCCTCGAGGTGCCTGCGGATGCGCGACGCGGTGAACTGGCCGACGCTCACTCACCGCTGTTGCGTCGCCAGCCGCCGCTCGACGACGACGGCGGAGTGATGCTCGTCGAGTTCACCGCGAACCGGCCGTTCCACCCCGGTCGTCTGCACGAGGCGATCGACGTCCTGCTCGAAGGCGTCGTGTACTCCCGCGGACGAGTCTGGGTGGCGACGCAACCGGGTGAAGCGCTCTGGCTCGAATCGGCGGGCGGTGGCCTGCGAGTTGCCAGCGCGGACACCTGGCTTGCCGCGATGACGCCGGAGGAACGAGACCGCGTTCCAGCTGAACGCCGTGCACTCGCGGCCCTGAAATGGGACGAACGTTTCGGTGATCGCGACACCTCGATGGTCGTTCTCACATGCGGTGCGAACCCGCTCGAGATCGACCGAACACTGCAGCACGCCTTGGTCACCGACGACGAATTGGCGGACGAAGCGTCGTGGGCAACGTGGGAAGACCCGTTCGGCGAGTTTCACGAAGACCCGTGTGACGAATCCGAATCACCTTATGCCGAAACCGAATCAACGCGAGAGGGAAACGAATGAAGAAGCAGATGCACCCCGACTACCACCCGGTGGTCTTCCAGGACGCCAGCACCGGCAAGAGCTTCCTGACCCGATCGACCGTGACGAGTGAGCGCACCGTCGAATGGGAAGATGGTGGCACGTACCCGCTGCTGGTCGTCGACGTCACGAGCGACTCTCACCCGTTCTGGACCGGAGCGCAACGTGTGATGGACACCGCCGGACGCGTCGAGAAGTTCGAGCGGCGCTACGGAAAGCGCAAGGCACTCTGATGGCCGTTCCCAAGCGGAAGATGTCCCGTTCCAACACGCGCAGCCGTCGTGCCCAGTGGAAGGCGACGGCGCCCGATCTGGTCGAGGTCACAGCCTTCGGCCAGACCCACCGAGTCCCTCGGCGACTGGTCAAAGCAGTTCGACTCGGGGTGATCGACCCGAGCCGCATCTGACCGTGCGATCCTTGGCCGGTGCTGCTGAGGATCCTCGAACTGGTGGGCATCGTGGCGTTCGCGGCCTCGGGTGCCCTGGTGGGCGTCACCAAGCGACTCGACATCTTCGGGGTGTGCTCGGTGGGTGTGTTCACCGGCATCGGCGGCGGTATCGTCCGCGACGTTCTCCTCGGCGTCCATCCGCCCAGCTCTCTGAGCAGTTGGCCGTACTTCGGAACGGCCGCCGCCACCTCACTCGCCGTGTTCTACCTCCACGAGCCGCTCAATCGACTGCGTCGTGAAATCCTGGCGCTCGACGCACTGGGGATGGGCTTGTTCGCGAGCACCGGCGCCGTCATCGCGCTGGACAACAACGCCAGTTCGCTGGCAGCGACGTTGATCGGTGCGACCGCGGCGATCGGCGGCGGCGTGATCCGCGACGTTCTCGTCAACGAGGTGCCACTGCTCCTGCACAAGGACCTGTACGCGGTTCCCGCACTGCTCGGCGCTGCGTTGGTGGTCACAGTCTCGCAAGCCGGACTGTCCACCAACGCCGCGCTGGTGTGCGGCACAGCGTTCGCCGCGGTGTTCAGACTGCTTGCGTTATGGCGTCATTGGAGCCTGCCCGGGCCGAGGCGAACCCGGGACTGACCGCGACACGCCGGAGGCCGGAATCGGACCCTCTCAGCCGCATCTCAGCACTTCAGTCCAAACTGTCGGTATGCGTATTTTGGTGGTCGACGACGACCGGGCGGTTCGCGAGTCGCTTCGGCGGTCGCTCAGCTTCAACGGCTACACGGTCGAGCTCGCGGTCGACGGGCTCGACGCACTCGAGAAGATCCTCGCCAACCGGCCCGACGCCGTCGTGCTCGACGTCATGATGCCGCGACTCGACGGACTCGAAGTGTGCCGTCGTCTTCGCAGTGCCGGCGACGACCTGCCCATCCTCGTGCTCACCGCCCGCGATTCGGTCAGCGAGCGAGTGGCCGGTCTCGATGCCGGAGCGGACGACTACCTGCCCAAGCCCTTCGCTTTGGAAGAGTTGCTTGCCAGGTTGCGTGCACTACTTCGCCGCACCGCGCCCGATCTGGACGCCGATTCCGAAATGATGGCGTTCGAGGACCTCACCCTCGACCCGGTCACCCGTGAGGTCAAGCGCGGCGAACGATCGATCAGCCTGACGCGCACCGAGTTCTCCCTCCTCGAAATGCTCATGGCCAACCCACGCCGCGTGCTGACCCGTGGACGCATTCTCGAAGAAGTGTGGGGATACGACTTCCCGACGTCCGGCAATGCCCTCGAGGTGTATGTCGGCTACCTGCGTCGCAAGACGGAAGCCGACGGCGAACCGAGGTTGATCCACACCGTCCGCGGAGTCGGCTACGTCCTGCGGGAGACGCCTCCGTGATCACCGCTCCGTTCGGCAAGAACGCCGAACCGAAGAAATCCTCCACCACCCAAGCGTCCGTCGAAATGCGCCCGCCGATGCCGCTGACCCGTTCGGTGTCATTGCGTTGGCGTGTGACGCTGCTCGCCGCGTCGGTGGTGGCCATTGCCGTCGCAGTCATGGCGATCGCTGCCTACGCGGTGGTTTCGCGTGCGCTCTACGCGGACGTCGATCACCAGTTGCGTACCAGGGCAGCGGTGCTGATCGACAGCAATGTCGTGCGATTCGATCCTCGCTACATCTCCGGTGCGACGCTGTACACCACCGACATCAGTGTGGCCCTGATCTTCTCGGACCTGAGCACGTACCAGCCGCCCGGTTCCGACGTGCCGATCGGTGAAGCCGAAGACGCCGTAGCGCGTGGCGAATCGGATTCCTCGCTGCGAACCGTCGACGGTCAGCGAGTGCTGGCTCAACGAACCCATGACGGAAGCACTTTGGTGATCGGTCAGCGGCTCGCGCCGACCGTTGCGGTACTGGACCGTCTGGCCTGGGTGCTCTTCGTGGTCGGCGGGTGTGGCGTCATACTTGCGGCGGTGGCGGGTACTACCGTGGGCCGCACCGGTTTACGACCTATTGCCAGGCTGACTGCTGCCACCGAACGAGTCGCTCGGACCGACGATCTGACGCAGATCCCCGTTACCGGCAGCGACGAATTGGCGCGCCTGACAGAGAGTTTCAACACGATGCTGCGGGCGCTCGCCGAGTCCCGTGAGCGTCAGTCGCGCCTCGTTGCGGACGCCGGACACGAGTTGCGGACGCCGTTGACTTCGTTGCGCACCAACATGGAATTGCTGATCGCGTCCAGTCGCCCCGGTGCGCCGCAGATTCCCGACGAGGACATGGCAGAACTTCGTGCCGACGTCGTCGCGCAGATCGAGGAACTCTCGACTCTGGTCGGCGACCTCGTCGACCTGGCCCGTGAAGACGCACCCGAAACCGTGTACGAGCGCGTCGACGTCAGCGACGTCGTCGAGCGTGCGCTCGAACGAGCGCGGCGCAGGCGCAACGAAATCGAGTTTGAGGCGGTCACCACTCCGTGGTACGTCTACGGAGATCAAGCGGGCCTGTCGCGTGCCGTGCTGAACGTCCTCGACAACGCTGCGAAGTGGAGTCCGAAGGGCGAACAGGTACGCGTCGAAATGCGACCGGTGGGTCAAGGATTGTTGGAATTGACCGTAAGTGATGCGGGACCTGGCATTCCGGAGGAGGATCGGGAGTTGGTGTTCGATCGTTTCTACCGGTCGACTGCGGCACGTTCGATGCCGGGATCGGGTCTGGGACTTGCGATTGTGCGTCAGGTCGTCGTCAAGCACGGCGGCACCATCGCGATCGACGAATCCGATCGTGGGGGAGCGCTTGTTCGTATCGTGCTTCCCGGTGAACCGGGGCCGAGTGCCGAGTAGCGTGTTCTGTAGACCGTTGGTCCCGCGCTTCGGTGACTGACGTCACGGCTTAATGCGTTCGGCCCGAAAGTCTTTCGGGCCGAACCGACAACACCGGTTTTTCACGTCGAACTCTGGGTAAAGTGACAGGCACGTCTCAGCGCCTTCTCAGCAGCGCAAGGCAGCATTGTCGGCAGAACAGTTGTGACTGCCCGTCCGGTGGTCACCGTAGACGAAAGCGAGCCGATGACCGAGGACCGTAACGTCGGGCCGACCCGGCCCGAGCAGCCCAACAGCGAGCCCACCACCCAGGCGCAGCCGACAGCACCTCAGGCACAGCCGACAGCACCTCAGGCACAGCCTCCCGTGCCGCCGCAGCAGCCTCAGGGGCAGGCGCCTCAGCAGCCGTACCAGCCGACCGAGTCGTTCGCCCGACCCGCCGAAGCCCGACCCACTGAAGGCAGGCCCACCGAAGCCTTCGGGCAGGCACAGCAGCAGCCCACGCAGGCTTTCGGCCACCCGCACGGTGCCCATGAGGCCGCGTACCAGCAGAGCGCCCCGTACGGCGCACCCAACCCTGGTGGCCCCGGCGGTCCGAACGGCCCGGGCGGCGGCCACAACCAGATCCCCGCACCGCTGCAGGGGCCGAACTCCGGTTCGACCACCACCAAGCCGAAGTCGGGACGCATGGCGCTGGTTGCCGGCGCTCTCGCCCTGGTCCTGGTCAGTGGTGGTGTCGGTGGCGTGGTCGGCGCCGTCGTCGCGGACCGCAACGGTGGAACCGCGACGGTCACCAACTCTCTGAACGCTCCGAAGCCCACTGCGACCAACACGTCCAACGCTCCCGCCGGCTCGGTTCAGGCCGTTGCCTCGAAGGTCGTGCCCAGCGTCGTGCAGATCGAGGTGGCCACCGCGCAGGGACAGGGCGGTGAGGGCTCCGGTGTCATCCTGTCCTCCGACGGTCTGATTCTGACCAACAACCACGTTGCCGGCGCACAGGGAGCGCAACTTCGCGTTGCGTTCTCCGACGGAACCAAGGCCTCGGCCACTCTGGTCGGTGCCGACCCCGTCTCCGACATCGCCGTCATCAAGGTCGACGGTCGCAACGACCTCACGCCCATCGATCTCGGCAACTCCGGCGACGTCCAGGTCGGACAGCAGGTGGTTGCCGTCGGGTCCCCGCTCGGCCTGGCCGGCACGGTCACCGAAGGCATCATCTCCGCACTCGATCGCCCGGTCTCCACGAGCGGCGAGTCCGGCAACCAGAACACCGTCATCGACGCTCTGCAGACCGACGCAGCGATCAACCCCGGCAACTCCGGTGGCGCCCTCGTCAACATGGACGGCCAGCTGATCGGCATCAACACGGCGATCGCCTCGCTCGGAGCGTCGTCGGGTACCCAAGGCGGTTCGATCGGACTTGGTTTCGCCATCCCGATCGATCAGGCACGCCGCGTCGCCGACGAACTGATCAAGACCGGCAAGGCGACTCAGGCCATGATCGGCGTGACCGTGCCGTCGCAGGACAACGCCGACGGCGCAACCGTCATGGATGTCACTGCTGACGGGCCGGCCGCCAAGGCCGGTATCCCGAAGGGTGCAGTCATCACCAAGGTCGACGATCGTGTTGTCGCAGATGGTGATTCGCTGATCGCGGCAGTGCGTTCACATGCTCCCGGCGACAAGGTCTCGATCACGTACAGCGACGGCGGGCAGACCAAGACCGTCGACGTCACGTTGGGAACCGCGGCAGCGCAGGGCGGCCGATGATGTTCGGCGATCAGCAGACGATCGACCCGATCTTCGGCCAGATCGCAACGGCGTCGGGATCGGACACTACGGTAGGAGTCATGGAACTCGAAGCCACATCGGCCGGCCGCGCTCTGGTCGTCATCGTCGACGATCGCACAGCCCACGGCGACAACACCGACTCCATCGGTCCACTGGTCACGGAACTGCTGAACGAAGCGGGTTTTCTCGTCGATGCGACGGTCGCCGTCGCCGCCGACGAAGTGGAGATCCGCAACGCTCTCAACACCGCAGTCATCGGTGGCGTCGACCTCGTCATCTCGGTCGGCGGTACCGGGGTATCCCCGCGTGACGTCACTCCTGACGTGACCGCTGAGGTTCTCGATCGCGAGATCCCGGGAATTGCCGAAGCACTTCGTGCTTCCGGTCTTTCGGCCGGATCGCTCGAAGCAGGCTTGTCCCGCGGCCTCGTCGGGGTTTCGGGAAGCACCGTGGTAGCCAATCTGGCGTCGACCAGGCCGGCAATTCGCGACGGCATGGCAACCCTGACGGCTTTGGCGAGTCACGTGATCGCCGAGCTGTCCAGCCTCGAGGGCTGAGACAGCTTGTCGGAGCAACCAGATACCCCGAAGAAGCCGTCAGTCGACAAGAAGCGCCTGGCGCGCATCTTCGGGGACGTCTTTCCCGAGACGACGTCGGACGAGCGGGGTCCCGAAGGATCCTCGCGGTCCTCGGACGACGACTGGCTGCGCAGTCAGCGGCCCCCGCACCACGGCGGTTGAGAAGTAAATCAGGCCCCCGGACAATTGTCCGAGGGCATGATTTGATCTGTGGGCACTGCCTATTCGAGAGACTTGGCGTGCGCTCCCGTGTCGGCGCCACCGGCATTGGCCGAGAGGATGTCGCGGATCTGGATGAGCAGATCGGTTTCGCTGGCTTCCTTGTCCTCGGGCTCGGAGACGAACTTCTTCTTCGCCGCATTCGCAGGGACGATCAGCACGAAGTAGACGACCGCTGCGATGATGATGAAGTTGATGATCGCGGTGACGACCGCACCGAAGTTCAGGAACGTCTCAGCGGAGTTACCCGTCAGCTGAATGCCCCACCCGTATTCGTTGGCTCCGCCAATCGAAGCGACAAGTGGGTTGATGATATTGCTGGTGAAGGCAGTCACGATGGCGGTGAAGGCCGCGCCGATGACCACTGCGACGGCCAGGTCGAGCACGTTTCCGCGAAGCAGGAAGTCCTTGAATCCCTTGAGCATGTCGGTGTCCCCTCGAGTCTCCGATGGCAAGTGCCAGATGGTCCGTTGATACCGAACCGACTGGAAAAATCCTAGAGGAGCTTCGGACGCTTTGTGCGGTCAGCGGAATGTCACGGTGATCGCATTGGACAGAGATGCCGCGGCTACGACGTTGGCTGCTGGTGTCGGCAGGGCCAGCAAAATCACCTGTTCCTGCTGGTTACGTGTACTTTCCGACGTGGTGACCAACGCGACTACCGCTCCTGCCGCAAGAATTTGTGGGGCCTTGTCTGCAACTGATTCGTTGGGTGTGTCGGGGTGGGGTGTGTCTGGGCGGGATGTGTCAGGGCCGACGGTCAGGACGTCGACGACGTCCCCGCTGCGCAACATGTCCGCGACGGCCGCATCGGCCAATCGGACGGGGACGATGCGGGCGTCGTCGGTTCCTACCGACAACCCGGCCAGCCGTGGGCTGAGAACGCGCACGTCGGTGACGGTTTCTCCGGAGCGAATCGGGCCGGCAACGGTTCTCCCGACTACCAGGTCGGTGTCGGAGACAACTCCTTCGGGAAGTTGTTTCGAGTCGATCTCGCGGACCTCGACGTCCGAATCCGCAATCACCTGCCCCGGAGTGAGATCGCGGCTCGAGACAACTACGGCGACGGTGTCAGTCGCGGGATCGCCTCGAAAGAAGAGAACAACGCCGAGTGTGGCCAGGACGACCGCTGCGATCTTGCGGACGGTCGCTGAGCGAAACCGTGTGCCGCGTGTCAGTTCGACGACGCGATCGAAGGTGTTCGGCGTGAGATCGAGCTGGGCGCGCAATGGATGGGAGCGCCTCGGCGAACGAGAACGTACTGACGGCATTCATGCACGTTAGGGCCGGAAGCGGTGCTTCCGGCCCTAACAATGTGAACCTGTGGACAACCCGGAGGTTGTGGAAATCAGCTCGCGGCAGCCTTTGCGGGCGCCGGCGTGCTGGTCGACGAACTCGATGTCGAAGAGGAGTCCGACTTGGACTCGGACTTCGCAGCGGGTGCCGAATCACTCTTGGCGGGCTCGCTCGCAGTCCCGGAGCCGCCGCGGCTGTCGGTGCGGTAGAAGCCGCTGCCCTTGAACACGATGCCAACAGAGTTGAACAGCTTGCGGAGCTTGCCTGAGCAAGCTGGGCAGACCGTCAGCGAATCTTCGCTGAAGGACTGGACGATGTCGAAACGGTTGTCACATTCCGTACATGCGTATGAGTAGGTGGGCACCGGGCTTCCTCCGCACTGTGATGTTCGAGCAGCCGCGTATTTACACCGCAGCCTTTAGCACTCTACAAGTGACAGTGCCAACAGCGCTAATCAGGGATCTATTCCCGCAGATCAATCGCCTTTGAGTTGCGTGAGACCGCCGCTTGGCGTCAATGCCCAGCCCATGGGAATGTCGTGGTCGTCGGCAGGCAAGGCCTCGACGAGTTCGGAGTCTCTGACAATTGCCACGAGCCGAGTCTGTGGTCCGACCGACCCTAGCGTCCGGTCGTAGAAGCCTGCGCCACGGCCGAGGCGTGTTCCGCGAAGATCCACCGCGAGAGCAGGGATCAGCATGCATTCCACGTCGGACAGGGTTTCCGGTGGTAGGACGGGTCCGACAGGCTCCCGAATGCCGTACTTCGCGGGACGCAAACCGTCCGCGCCGCTGTACTCGACCCAGGACAACGGTCCCGGCTCCCCGGTGATCGGAAGTAGTACACGCTGAGCGATCTCGGCAACGGCGTCGAGCAAATCGGTGGATCCTGGTTCGGTGCGGGTGGGGACGTACGCACAGACGACCGAGCCGTCGACAATCACTGAACGTATGTGCGTGATCAACGCCGCAGTTTCCGTGTTTCGAGTGTGCTCGGAGACTGCATCACGTGCTGCGAGTGTGATTTGTCGCCATTGTGCTTTTGTCTGAGGTGTCACCCCGCAACGATATTCGTCGTGCTGACCGAGCGGTAACAAGCGGCGGCTAAGGTGTTGGCATGACAGACGTTGTCGCTAGCAGCACGAGGGCCTTCCGTACGGCCGTGGTTCCCGCAGCCGGACTTGGTACGCGTTTCCTGCCTGCCACCAAGACGGTTCCGAAAGAATTGCTGCCGGTCGTGGACACACCGGGTATCGAACTGGTGGCAGGTGAAGCTGCGGACTCGGGAGCCGAGCGGCTCGTCATCGTGACGTCCCCGGGCAAAGACGGCGTGGTTGCCCACTTCGTCGAGGATCTCGTGCTCGAAAGCAAGCTGGAAGCAAGCGGAAAACTCGCTGCCCTGGCGAAGGTGCGCAAAGCGCCGGGTTTGCTCGAAGTCGACTCCGTGATTCAGGAGCAGCCCCTCGGCCTCGGGCATGCAGTCGGTTGCGTCGAGTCGGTTCTCGACGACGACGAAGACGCCATCGCGGTCCTTCTGCCCGATGATCTCGTACTACCGCGTGGCGTCCTGGAGATCATGGCGCGAGTTCGGGCCAAGCGCGGCGGGTCCGTTCTCTGTGCAATCGACGTCCCGAAAGACGCAGTCAGCGCTTACGGCGTCTTCGACGTCGAGATCGTTCCCGACGCGGTCAATCCCGACGTCCTCAAGGTCGTCGGCATGGTCGAGAAGCCGGCTGTGGAAGACGCGCCGTCGACCTTTGCCGCTGCAGGTCGCTATCTGCTCGATCGTGCGATCTTCGACGCACTTCGTCGCATCGAGCCGGGAGCCGGCGGTGAGTTGCAACTCACCGACGCCATCGCTCTCCTGATTTCCGAGGGCCATCCGGTTCACGTGGTGGTGCACCGCGGAACGCGTCATGACCTGGGCAACCCCGGCGGGTACCTCCGCGCTTCGGTGGACCTGGCACTCGACAGTGACGATTACGGCCCGTCCTTGCGTAAGTGGCTCGCGGATCGGCTCGACCGCTGAGCGTGTCGCCACGGTGGTTGATCGCCCGATAACGCAGTATCAATGTGCTTGTCCCTTTTCGGCGGCAAGGCATCATGAGCTGACGGATATCACCGAATTTCCAGACACAGGAGGACGCGGACCAGATGCGGTCGGTTGAGGAGCAGCAGACCAGGGTTACCGCTGCTGCAGTGGCACCCCGTCCGGTTCGGGTCGCCATCTCGGAGGCGCAGGGACTGCTGTGTGCCGAGGAAGTGGTGACCGAACGCCCATTGCCGGGATTCGATCAAGCTGCCATCGACGGTTACGCGGTTCGCAGTGTCGATGTCGCCGGCGCCGGAGCCGACCTCCGAGGCGAGGACGGCGAGCCTACCGACCTCAGCTTGCCGGTGGTCGGTGAGGTGACGGCGGGCTCACGCCAACCGATCCGCTTGCAACCTCGCCAGGCCGTCCGAGTCGACACCGGCGCGCCTTTGCCCACGCTGGCCGACGCAGTTCTTCCCCTCGAGAACACCGACGGTGGTCGCGCTCGCGTTCGGATCTTCGAGCCGGTGCGTTCGGGCGATTACGTTCGCCGTGCAGGCGACGACGTCCAGCCGGGCGACGTGGCCGTTCGGGCAGGCACCATCATCGGAGCCGCACAGGTCGGGTTGCTCGCCGCGGTCGGCCGCGACAAAGTACTCGTCCATCCCCGTCCGCGCCTCTCCGTCATCAGCGTCGGTGGAGAACTCGTCGACGTGGATCGCACGCCGGGGCCTGGTCAGGTTTACGACGTCAATTCGTATGCCCTCGCCGCCGCAGCGCGCGATGCCGGCGCCGACGTCAACCGTGTGGGAATCGCAGGCAACGACTCTCGTCGTCTTCGCGAAGTAGTCGAGGGACAGCTGATTCGCTCGGAAATCGTTGTCATCGCCGGTGCCGTGGGCGGCGGAGCGTCCGACGAGGTTCGTGAGGCGCTTGCCGACCTGGGGACACTCGAGGTGGAGCGCGTTGCCATGCATCCGGGATCGGTGCAAGGCTTCGGAAAGCTGGGAAGGGACGAGGTTCCGACCTTTCTCCTACCGTCCAACCCGGTCAGCGCACTGGTGGTATTCGAAGTCATGGTTCGCCCGCTGATCAGAATCGCGCTCGGACGCCGCCAGCCGATGCGGCGAGTAGTGAAGGCGCGGACAGTGGGAACGATCACGTCGATTGCCGATCGCAAGGGTTTTCTGCGTGGTCAGCTGATGCGTGACGAAGCGACAGGGGAGTACCTGGTGCAGGCCCTCGGGGGCGCGCCCGGTGCGTCCTCACATCTCCTCGCGACCTTGGCGGAAGCCAATTGCTTGGTTCTGGTCGATCGAGACGTCACCGAAGTGCACATCGGTGAAGAAGTCGACGTAGCTTTTCTCGCCCAACGTGGGTAACGCCGACCCGAGTGGGGTGTGATGTCAGTCCATCCAGGATGGCCGGAAGATCTCGGCCCGCTGCGAGTGCCCGCGGGAGTGGTGACCGTCCGCCCCGTGAAGCTCCGTGACGCTGCTGTGTGGAGTCGTCTCCGCATTCGCGATCGCGAGCACCTCGAGCCGTGGGAGCCCACCGGAGAATCGCCCTGGGATGCTCGCCACCACATCACCGTCTGGCCGTCCCTGTGCGGGAACCTTCGCTCCGAAGCGCGCAAGGGCAGGATCCTTCCCCTGGTGATCGAACTCGACGGGAAGTACTGCGGGCAGGTCACCATCGGAAATGTGGTGCGCGGCGCTCTGCGGTCCGCCTGGGTGGGCTATTGGGTCGCCTCGCACGTGACCGGTGGGGGCGTAGCCACAGCTGCCGTTGCACTCACACTCGATCACGCATTCTCGAAGGTCGGTCTGCATCGAGTGGAGGCCACTGTTCGGCCGGAGAACGCGTCGAGTCGCGCAGTCCTACGAAATGTTGGGTTCCGGGAGGAAGGTCTTCTCAAGCGCTACCTCGATGTCGACGGCCAATGGCGTGATCATCTTCTGGTCGGAATGACCATCGAGGAAGTACCCACCACCGTCGTCGACAGATTGGTGCGGTCCGGACGCGCTTCGTGGGTGTGACGAAGACGGCGCCAGAAGCGTGAGAAACGCGAGCTAAACAGCAGTTACCGCTGAGTAGTCCTACTTTCGGGCGGGAAAATGTGGTTTTTGATTCAACCAGAACTTGAGACTTTTGGGACTGAACCGGAAGTTCAGTTCGGTACGCGTGTGACACATGAGTATGGTGGGGTTCGGCGCGTCGGCAACGATGCGAGGGCGTCGGCCGTTAACCTTGACTCGTCAACGGCTGGCATAGGTGCTGGTAGGTGATCGGGAGGAGGCCGCGGCATGCCTAGCTCATTCGTGTGGATCGGGCTGGTGGCCGTGTGGCTGTTCGTCCTGGTGCCGATGCTTGTCAACAAGCGCCCCAGGATCCGGCAGACGAGTGACGCGGCACTCGCGACTCGAGTACTCCACCGCGGCGACAGCAACCCTGTTCAGCGCGGGCCGGCAGCAGGACATCGAAGCGATCCGAACTGGCAACCAGAACCAGTGCGCAGCAGCTACGACGCGGAGGACCAGATGGACACTCACGCAGAAGACGACTACGCCGGCGGTCGTGCACCGGTCGGAGAATTTGTTCCGGTTCGGCGCGGCCGAGGCGGATTCGACCCCGAAGCGGATGCCATCGCCCGGGAGGCGCGGTATGCATTCCGTCAGCGGACATTGCTGGGACTTGCGTTCGTCGCGATTCTCTCGGGCGCTCTCGCATTGATCATCTCGCCGATGGTGTGGTGGTTGTTTGCGCTGACCGTGTGCGGCCTCGGCGGGTACATGGCGTACTTGCGTCGGCAGGTTCGGATCGAGCAAGAGATTCGCCGCCGTCGTACCGAACGCCTCAACCGATCGCGACTCGGAGTCGAATCGCACACCGACGAAGAGCTTCGCCTGATTCCGGCGCGACTGCGTCGGCCAGGAGCGGTTGTCCTCGAGGTCGACGACGAAGATCCGGTGTTCGATCACCTGGATCACTACGAAGAAGAGATCAGGCACACCGAGATGCGTCGCGCGTCCGGTCAGTGATCTTCTGGGCCGATCTCGTCGGGCCGAAAGTTCGTGTCGGGTGATTCCAACGGGAGTATTCGTTCCTGTTAGAGTTGCCGAGCACCGCTGAGGCGGTGGCACGGGGCTGTGGCGCAGTTGGTAGCGCGCTTCGTTCGCATCGAAGAGGTCAGGGGTTCGATTCCCCTCAGCTCCACCAAGAAGTACCAGCGAAAAGGGTCTTTCAACGAAAGTTGAACGACCCTTTCCTGCATTTTCAGGGCCTGCCCGAATTGCGAAGATTCGATCTGAGTGTGCGCCGTTTCATACGATTGCGACCGCTGATCCGGACCGTTGAGCTTCCAAGTGAGGGATGATCCTTGGGCGGATACATGTTTGCCGGAAATGTAACGAGGGTGTGTCCGGTGCGATAGGCACGGTGAGTCTGCCGCAGTTTTCCGCAGGTCGGACGTATGTGTCGGGGAGGAATGTCGATGAGCCAGCCACGACGGCTAGCGATGATGCTTGTTGCTGTGATGTGCCTGATGGGTATCGGCGTCCTTGCCGTATCGGTCTTCCCCGCCATCGTCGCCGCCCAACCTGGCGGCAACAGCGGTGGTGGCAACAACGGCAATGGAAACGGCAATTACGGCAACAACGGTGGCAATAACAACGGCAACGGTGGCGGTCACAACGGCAACAACGGCAACGGTGGCGGCAACAACGGCAACGGTGGCGGCAACAACGGCAACGGCAACTATGGCTGGCATTGTCACCGTCACAACTGCGGCACGACCGTAATTCCGACACCGACCACGACGACTGAGCCGACCACGACGACTGAGCCGACCACGACGACTGAGCCGACCACGACGACTGAGC